>NZ_JNKH01000010.1:0-139983 GCF_000701985.1 Butyrivibrio sp. WCE2006
GGACAACGTGAACTCGACTTCTGATTGTCATACGCATTTTTCCGACTTTTGTGCTATTATAGCCGTAAATGTGGATAAAATCCATCATTTTTGTAAAAAGAAAACTCCACCCCGTGGAATTTACTCCTACAAGGTGGAATTTACTCTTACAAAGTGGAATTAACTATTACAAGTCACCATCACTATTTTCCCTAATTAATGGGAGGAGACCGGCATGGGTGGGGACGCCATACCGGTCATTAAGAAAAGGAGATTGTCCTTTTTGTTCTGCAATAAGTATATCGACAAGTCTTTTTAAAACTTTATACCCAAAATTAACTTTTTTTATTTTTTTCAAACTGTGATAGAATATAACGGATTGTAAACTGAGAAAAGGAATAAGTATGCAAAGATTTGATTTGATTGCTCCATGCCATTTTGGGCTTGAGGCAGTATTAAAAAAAGAAATAATAAACCTCGGATATGAGATAAGGGAGGTAGCAGACGGCAGAGTGACATTTGCCGGAGATGCAGATGCCGTTGTGCGGGCTAATATTGGTCTTAGATCGGCAGAAAGAGTCCTTATCAAGATAGGTTCTTTCAAGGCCATAACTTTTGAAGAATTATATCAGGGCACCAAGTCTCTTCCGTGGGAGCAGTATATTCCCAAGAACGGGAAATTCTGGGTAAAAAAGGCCAGCAGTGTCAAGAGTAAGCTGTTTAGCCCATCAGATATACAGTCTATTATGAAAAAAGCCATGGTGGACAGACTTAGCGATATCTATGGAATTCGACGCTTTGAAGAGGATGGCGAGAGCTTTCCTGTCAGAGTCTTTCTGATGAAGGATGAAGTTACCGTAGCCCTTGATACTACAGGTGATTCACTTCACAAGAGAGGTTACAGGAAATTAGAGGCTAAGGCACCTATAGCTGAAAATCTTGCTGCTGCACTTTTGATGCTTACACCCTGGAGACCTGACAGAATCCTGGTGGATCCTTTTTGCGGAAGTGGAACATTTCCTATCGAGGCAGCCATGATTGCGGCTAATGTTGCACCCGGAATGAACAGACATTTTACTGCTGAAAAGTGGACTCATATCATCACACCTCAGAATTGGAAGGATGTCAGGGAAGAATACATGGATGAAATAGACTATGGAGTAGAAACTGACATTCAGGGCTATGACATAGATCCTGAGGTCATAGAGATAGCCAGAATTAATGCAAAAAAAGCCGGAGTTGAGAAAATGATTCATTTTCAGGCAAGACCGGTTGCTGAGCTTAGTCATAGGAAAAAGTATGGATTTATAGTTACAAATCCTCCTTATGGAGAGCGAATCGGCGAACAGAAGGAACTTCCTGCATTATATAAGACCCTGGGTGAGAGATTCAAAAACCTGGATTCCTGGTCCATGTATCTCATCACAGCCTACGACAAGGCTGAGAGGGACATCGGTAAAAAGGCTGATAAAAACCGCAAAATTTATAACGGAATGATTAAGACATATTTTTATCAGTACATGGGACCTAAACCGCCCAGAAGGATTTTGGATAATGATTGAGGATAAATTAAAGAAAACAGCCATATTTACAGGGATATTCGTTGCTTTATCCCTGAGCATTATGTTTTATAGGGCTGCCACAAAAAGTGTAATGATTGCAGAAGCGGGAGATGCCTATAAGACAAACGTCGGTGATATCAGGCAATATGATCTGAGATTTGATAAACCTGATAAAGACAGCGAAGAAGGCGTACTTGTAATCCCTCTTGAAAGCGGAGTTACTTCAGATAATATCCAGTTTGTGGAAAAACATGTAAGACACCAGTTTGTACTTTATATAAATGGAAAAACACCTGATTTTTACAGTAATAACAGCGTGATTTCGGATTTGGAATGCATTGAATCCGGCACATATGCCCCTCTAAATGATAAGGGAATGGTGTGTCTTACTTTTGAGCTCGATGGCTTATATCAAAACGAGACTTCTCTTGGCGACGGAGAAATAACTGTCAGCTTCAATAAAACTGATTATGAAAGTGAAAATGTGGTTGTCATTGATCCGGTGGATGAGATCGGTGTTCAGATGATACCTTATATAAAAACAGCTTTGGGAAATGATGATATCATCCTTTATTTCACAACTCTTGACGACCACCTTGCCGGAGATGAAGAAGTTATGGGACTTATAAAAGATTCCCAGGCGGATTTTTACATACAGCTTGGAGTTGATGACACCAGGGAGAGCGATTCGGGAATCAGAACGTACTATAATGACAGATTTTTTATCAGGGGCTTCGGGAATGTCCAGCTTGCTGATAAACTGGAAATGAATCTGGCAAAGGCTGCAGAGTGTAATGCACTTGGACTTGCTGCAGCTGATGAGAGTAATCAGAAGCTTTCATATTCAGTGGTACCGTCAGCTTTTGCGACAATAGGTAATATCAATAACAGAGTGGACCTTGAAAGGCTTGGAAAAGATAGCTATATAGAAAAATGTGCAGAAGGCCTTGCTGAAGGAATAAGGACATCATTTAGCATTAATAGCCCTATAGTAGACGAACCTGAAAGCGATGGTAAATAATAATCATAAATGGAGATATGATACGAATGAAGATAATTTTTGCAACCGGAAATAACAATAAAATGAAGGAAATCAGAGAAATACTGGGAAATCTTACATCTGAAATCAATTCAATGAAGGACGAGGGGATTGATCTTGATATAGTTGAGGATGGAAGCACCTTTGAGGAAAACTCCATGATAAAGGCAAGAGCCGTAGCTGCTTACTGTAAGGATAGGGGAATGACGGATTTTTGTATAATGGCAGATGATTCCGGACTCGAGATTGATTATCTTGATAAGGCACCGGGGATATATTCAGCGAGATTTTTAGGACATGATACGCCCTATTCTGAGAAAAATAAGCAGATACTTGAGAAGCTTGACGGAGTGCCTGATGAAAAGCGTACCGCAAGATTCGTATGTGCAATTAGTGCAGTTTTAGCTGATGGAAGAGAATCGGTTGTAAGAGCAACAATGGAAGGAATAATTGGTCATGAAATAGCCGGAGAAAACGGATTTGGATATGATCCAATATTCTTTTTGCCTGAATATGGCAAGACTTCGGCTGAGATATCCCCTGAGGAAAAGAATGCCATAAGCCATAGAGGAAAAGCACTCAGAATGATGGAAGAGAAGCTTAGGGGATTATTAGATGCTTAAGATATTAGTAGTTAGCGACACTCATAGAAAAGATGAAAATTTTTATAAGGTAATTGAGAAAGAAAGCCCTTTAAGCCTCATAATCCATTGTGGAGATACAGAAGGCAGCGAGACCCAAATGCAACAGCTTGCAGGGGCTCCTATGCGCATTGTCAGGGGGAATAATGACTTCTTCTGCGGACTGCCGGATGAACAGATTTTTGAAGTCTGGCCCCATACCTTTTTTGTGACACACGGGCACAGATATCTGGTGAACATGGGGAGCGATGAGATCAGAAGAGAGGCTTTTAGCAGAGGCGCAGACGTTGTAATTTATGGTCATACACACAAACCTGTTGCTGCTGAGATTGACGGAATGTATGTGTTTAATCCGGGGAGTCTTTCTTACCCCAGACAGGAGGGAAGAAAACCTTCCTATCTGATCCTTACTGTGGATGATGAGGGCGAATTATCCTATGAAATAAAGTATCTGGACCTGCTTTGACAGATTCCGTTTTTTATCAGAAAAACAAAATCTATAATTTTTTTGAAAAAAAATAAAAAAAGTTATAAATTCTATTGACAACATAGTAACCCTACTTTATAATCTATAAATGTCGCTGCGATAGAGAGCGACGATATGTGTCCGTAGCTCAGCTGGATAGAGCAACGGCCTTCTAAGCCGTGGGTCGGGGGTTCGAATCCCTTCGGGCACATTTTCAGATGAATAAGATATTTGTTGATCTGAGTGTATGGTGGGTATGGCGCAGTTGGTTAGCGCGCCAGATTGTGGTTCTGGAGACCGTGGGTTCGAGTCCCACTATCCACCCTGATTTTTAAGGGCGTTAACTTAGACATTTAGTTTGTTCAGAGTTATCATTAAGTAAGCACATCTGCTGTGTATGATGGGCTATCGCCAAGCGGTAAGGCACAGCACTTTGACTGCTGCATTCGTGGGTTCGAATCCCGCTAGCCCAGTTTTGATATATCACTGCTTTGCAGTTTATATATATGAGATACTAGCTCAGTTGGTAGAGCACTTGACTTTTAATCAAGTTGTCGTGGGTTCGATTCCCACGTGTCTCATTGGTTTAATAGGTCTGAGATGTAGATAATATCTGCGTCTCAGATTTTTTTATTATCAAAAATATTGATTACCAAACGCTTGTTATGATTACCATTTTTCTGCCCGGGTTTTCTCTTGTTTAGTGTCTCACGAGCAGTCCTCATATTTGAAGTAGTGAAGTAGTTCTGATTGATAGTTTGAGGGCTGTTACCGAAGATCATGGGAGAACTGTTTGGTGTTAAGCGATCTACTCTAAGTGAGCATATAAATAATATCATTGATACCTGAGAACTCGATGGGACTTCTATCGGTTTTTCCGATAAAAGTACCGGCGGAAGAAAACCTAAGATTTATAATCTTGATATGATTCTGTCAGTAGGGTATGTGTGTTACCATATTTATCATAATTTTTCAACGAAATATTTTTGACAAAATTAATTGCTTTTTCACGTTAAGAGTGTAACATTAAAAGTGCCAAGAGAATGCTTTCTTGAGAAGTTTTGAAAGAGAGGTAATGCTATGGTTAAAGCTAAACTAACAATGGAAGATCTTAGAGTTGGAATGCATGTTGAGCCAGAACAGCTGTCGGACTTATATGGAGTGTGGGTATTCATAAATCCGGAGACTGTAAGGGAGGATGGTTTTGATATAGTATATTTTTGTGATGAGAATACAAAAGATGATACAGAGATTGAGAAGATACGAAATCGATTCGGGAAGACTACTGTGATATATCAGCCCAAATTCTATGAAGATGAGGATGCTGCAATTTATGACTGATTTTTTAGAGTTAAAGCTTACAAAAAGTTTGGAATTTAGATGTGATTTCAAGTCTGATATATATGGTATTCATGGAGAATCTATATATTTCCCGGGGATTAGACAGTCTGGAATAAAAGTAGACACCGGTGCACATGGTGTTTTGATTCCGTTGAGGACTCTATGTTGGGCTGATGCGGAAATACAACAACTGGTTGATGATGCTGTTAAGTATCATAGAGAGAGTTTATCAGTTATAAATGGCGTAGAAAGCATTAACACTATTTCCAATAATCAACTGAGGAGCGAAACGGATAGTTTTATAAAATCTTACAAAGGAATGGCTATTAGTGTTCTTGCTGATAAGATAGAAGTAGGTGGATTGAAATTTACTGATATTCCGGTTAGAGTAACACCTTATACAACAGGTAATATCCTACTTGGAATGGATGTGATAAAAACGATGGATAGTCATATTGGAACCAGCAGGATTACAGGAGAAACGACATTGCTCGCGTGTCCTGAAGAAGCTATAAGTAATGACTATCTTTTGGCATTAGAGAGACATTTTGGATTGATTACAAAATAGTTTTATTGATTACCAAATTGATTACCAGAGACACGGCCGATGTGTGGAAACCTCCTTCTTTACTGGATTTCTTAAAAAAGATTAACTGGGTTCGATTCCCACGTGTCTCATTAGAAGCGCTTAACTACTACAGTTAAGCGTTTTTTTCATTGGGATGCTTTTTCTATGCACTAGTTTATAGTACCTATTTTTCTTATTATCGAAATATAAAGGGCTGGATCGTGATAATTGAATAACTTATAATACATTAGCGATACGTAAGAGTTGTTGCAATTTTTCTGGAGACATATTTTCAAGCGTGGAAACGATCTCTCCTACGATAGCTATTTGGGGAGAAGGATATTCATTCTGTAGCATATAATCCACTGTTACATCAAGCTCGTTGCAAATATTTACCAGGAGAGTCAGAGAGTTTTTTTACTTTGTTTGTTTCTATATTGCTTATGTGGGAAACATTAACATTTACTGCATTAGCGAGACTTTCCTGTGACATATTTCTGAGATTTCTTGTCTCTTTAATTCTTTTACCAATCTGAGCAAAATCTAGGCCTTTCATATGAACCCCCAATGGATTCAAGATTGAGAAAATCATTAAAAATGTAAATAGTTGTCAATTCACTAATATAGTAAAGTTTTTATAGCTATAGAATAATAATCCAAAACTATAAAATATATAGCTATAAGCATAAAGATATATATAAGAAATGTCGAAAGAGTAAGTGAGATTTGATTATGACAAGCTTGTAAGGAGCATAAACTATGGTTATTACTCATAATATTTCTGCCATGAACTCTCAAAGACAATTAGGAATAATTAATACTTTGAAGCAGAAATCATCAGAAAAGCTTTCGTCAGGATATAAAATAAACCGTGCAGCAGATGACGCTGCGGGGCTTTCAATAAGTGAAAAAATGAGAAAACAAATAAGGGGATTGGATAGAGGATCTGTAAATTCAGATGATGGTATTTCAGCTGTTCAGACTGCGGAAGGTGCATTAAATGAAGTGCATGATATGCTTCAGAGATTAAATGAACTGGCCGTTCAGGCTGCAAATGGAACGGATTCCTTTTCAGACCGTGAAGCTATACAGAAAGAGATAGGTCAGTTACTTACTGAAATAGACCGAGTTGCGGAGACAACAAAGTTTAACGAATTGTATATGTTAAAGGGCGGCACTGCAACTAGATATAAGACCCTTAATGCACATGACGCAGGTCTTGATGGTACTCTTGCGCATGTTGGAAATATGGCAACGTTTACCACCAGTCTTAAAGGTGGGCAAACCAAAATGATAGCGGGCGTGAATTACAATATTCTGGAAGGAACAAAGGAAGAAGAGACAAAAGCTCTTAGATTGAATGGAAATGCAGTAATAACAGGACCGTTAGATTCAATTGAAGTTGTAAGACATAACATAGATGAGCTTATAAGAGGAAGGTCATCTATTTCCGGTACGAGAAATGAAGAAAATGATATTTCTGCTGCTTGGGTGAATACCAGAACCGGAGACAGAGTTGAGATAAATGGAACATCGTATGAGCTTATAAAAAACAGACCTCGCACAGGAAGCAGTGACACTTTTTATGAGGATGTATTTGAAGATAATAATGGAAATGAGTATTCAATAGATCAAATTAAGTCGAAAATTTCTGATGGGGATACTGTGCGCCTTTCAATAAATGCAACGCCAATCACAAAGACTTCAGCCATTCCTAATTCAAGCACAAATAGTAGAGTTCAAAGCTTCTATAGAGTACCTATAACAGCGGAAGCAAATTCCTTAGCTACTGCTAGTGCTCATGTTATACGAGATTATAGCCTCCCAAATAATATTACGGTTAGTGATGCTTTACAACTGATTAAGTCAGCACTAGAGCAGGCAAACAATATAGGGGCAGATACTGACAGACAGGCAAGAGTAACTGGTATTAGTGCGATTGAAAGAGAAGAGGTGTATAGAACAAATATACAGGCGAGTGGTTTGGGAGCTTCTTCATCACAATTAAGTGGAAATACTATAGGTGGTGGAAGCAGTGTTATATCTATTCCCAGTCCAACTATAACACCAACGATAGCTTCTATAACTGATAGTAGTTACCCTACGGGTGTAGCTAACAATGTAACAACAGCTTCGCTAAGCAGTTATTCTTCATATACCGATGATATTGGACGAACACATTATGTTTTAAATCCGGGAATATATGATATAGCAGATGATATTACAGGCGTTGTATTTGATGTTTCAGGTAATACTGCTATTGAAAATTCCAATCTTGAGAATGTATCTATCTCATGTGCGGCAGGAACAACATTATCTATAAAGAATTTGAATATCAATAACTATGAAGAATCAAGTACTTTTCAGGGAATTGGTTCTCCGATAGATTTTAACGGAACTGGGAATGTACTTAATACATATGGGGAGAATTCTTTTTATGGAGGTTATAACGATTATTATGACTCAGTAAATAGTTATGGAGAAATATGTCATACTGCTACTGCTGCAATAAATGTTGGTGCTAATGAGGAATTGCAAATTAATGGAACAGATTCTTCTAACATAAAGGCATATGGGTTGGTTACAACAAGGAATGTTACGCCAAGATTTACGAATAATAACAATAGTGTATGGTCAACATATTCTTGGGCTATAGGTAGTAATTATTTGGAAAATGGAGGGAGTATTACTATAAATGGTGGACATATTGAAGCTTATTCTAGTCAGATTGGGAAGGGAAATGGAGGCGCAATCGGAGGAGGATATGGTGCTTCTATAATTATAAATGGTGGAGATATAGAAGCGGTAGGTGGTGCACATGGGTGCATAGGAGCACAAAGTGTATATAGAGGCGTTAGGCGTGATTGTAACGGAGAAATAAAAATAAATGGTGGTATTATTAATGCATTGTCTTATAATTCAGCTGCAATAGGCTTTGACTGTGGAGGAAATATAGAAATAACTGATGGAATAATATATGCAAATGGTAGATATCTTGCTGGTACTGGCATTGGAGCAAAGGATATTGTGCCTGCTATTAAAATTAGTGGTGGCTATGTTTATGCTACTACAGAACATACATATAATCTTGGTAGTAATCAAGGAACAAGCGAATCCGCTCCTATTGGTGGATCATTTTTTAATCGCTATGCTAACAACGGAGATATTTCAATTACAGGGGGAACAGTCGTTGCTATTTCTACTGAAAACACACAGGCTATCGGTAACATGAATATAGAAACCCCTAATATAAAGGTTTATATAGATGGGGTACTGAAAAATACTACTGGTGAAAGTGATGGAAATGGCCATCGTGTTGTTATATATCCCGATATGATAGGAATACAGGATTTTGAGAATGATACAGATGAACCGCAAAATGAAGAGGATTCTGACTCAGATGCAAATTATGACGGAGCAGTTTTGACAGACTACAAATTTAATATAAAACTTGGTCAGGTGGCTATTGCTAATAGTATGAATTTTAATATTCATGCAGGCGCAGATGCTGATATGACAAACAAAATTCAGGTAGATATTGATGCAATGACAACAGCGTGCTTGGGGTTACAGAATCTCAATGTTGTGGATGATTGCGGAATAGCTGCAACTTATGCAATTGATGCTATTGAAGATGCTATTAAGCAGGTATCTGAGCAAAGGTCAGAACTTGGCGCTGTACAGAATAGATTTGAGCATACTATTAAGAATTTGGATAATGTAGTCGAGAACACAACAGCTGCAGAATCCAGGATTCGCGATACTGATATGGCAGAAGAAATGGTTAATCTTTCCAAACAAAATATTTTAGCGCAAGCTGGGCAATCAATGCTAGCGCAGGCTAATCAGTCAGTAAATGGGGTTATGAGCTTGCTGCAAGGGTAATAATAAATTTATAAGATTAACTGGGTTCGATTCCCACGTGTCTCATTATAAATATGGCTCTGAAATATAGATTTTATCTATGTTTCAGAGCTTTTTCTTTTTGGAAAGGTGATTGCCAGCCAGGAGAATTGGATTTTTGCCAATGAAAATGAATATTTAAAGAGACAAGGGAGAGAATCCATTATTTTATGTGGCATTGTAAAAGGGCATCAATTACTTGCTATGACAGGATATATATGGTCTCGGAGAATGCTTGTTTTGGTCGAAAAACTACTTTTAAATTAATGATAAATATAATATTATAGATCTGTCACATTAGTTATGCTTCATATATGGGGGAATGGGTATGAAGAAAAGTATATTTCTTAAAGTCAGGCAGAGTCTGACTATCTTTTGCGTAGTTGTAATTCTTTTTAATCTTTCGTTTTTATCAATCAATGCAAGAGCAGCGACAACATTAAGTGAATCATCTATAAGAAACTATCTTAATGGTAAAAATGGAAAAACTGAATCAAACTATGGTGGTCTATGCTTAAAGTGGACATTCCAGCAATACAAAAATCTTGGTGCGACCAATGCTGCTGTGGGAACATCTAGCTGCTGCGCGCATTATGCCGCAACAAAGATGAATCTTTCTACCTCGGACAATATTCCGATAGGTGCACTGATCTTTTTTGATGGTGTTTCGAAGCAAGGTAGGTGCTCAAGATGTGGTCATTATTATGGGCATGTAGGAATCTATGTTGGAGATGGCTATGTTTCAAGTATTCATGGGAATGGTAAGATTAAGAATGAAAGTATCTCATTATGGGGAAGCTGGGGCTACCGATATATGGGGTGGGCTATTCCTAAAAATGTTGAAATAAACCGTGATATTACATGTGTTCCTACTCCTGAAATCTATGATGTACGAGTTGAAAATGTAAGATGGGATGGATATGATGTTTCATGCCTGATTACAAATGAAGCATATCTGACAAAAGTGCAGTTTCCTACCTGGACAGCCTATAATGATCAGGATGATCTAATCTGGCATGATGCTAGTAAAGGGCAGGATGGAAGATGGCACTATCATGTTTCTGTCTCAGATCATAAAAATGAATTTGGAACATATTTTACGCATCTTTATGCCTGGGCGACAGATGGTAGATATGGTGTCTCCGGTGTTTCTGTAGAAGTTCCTCAAAAGGATGAGACACGGCCGGTTATAAGTGATATTAAAATTGAGAATTTAACCTCTGATGGATATAGAGTGTCCTGCAAGGCTACTGATAATGTAGCAATAAAAAGAGTTGCGTTTCCTACTTATACAAAAAAGAATGGTGGGGATGATTTAATATGGCATGAAGGAACACAAGGATCAGATGGAAGATGGTATTATGATGTTAAAAGGGCTAATCATAATGGTGAAACCGGTACTTATATGACTCAAATTTGGGCTTGGGATACAAATGATTTATCCTCTTCAAGTCAGTTTATGACGATTGATGTTCCTGTGCCGACAATAAGTGTTGCATCGATAAGTTTGAATGCAAACATAGCAACTTTAGAAGTCCAGAAAACTTTAGACTTAAAAGCTACAATAGCACCTGGAAATGCTACAAACAAAAATGTGACATGGACTACCAGTGATAAAACAATTGCGACTGTGATAAATGGGAAGGTTACTGCTTTGAAGGCAGGAAAAGCTACCATTACTGTAAAATCTGTTTCAAACCCTTCAGTATCAGCATCATGCTTGATAACGGTCAAAGCTCCGGTTCAAAATAATCGTAGCTCACAGACAGCAAATAAAAATGATAATTCAGCTAAGCAAAGTCAAAAAACGGAGCAGACGAAAGCTGCAAGTGTAGAAACAGCGTCGAATCCTGTAAGTGCTGTCATTGGAACAGAATTACAGTATATTGATGATAATTATGTAGTAACAAATGAAAATGAAGTAAGCTTTTGCAATAGTGGAATAGAAGAAAAAGAAGGTGTTATTCCTTCAACAATTGAAGTGAACGGGGTAACTTACAGGGTTACATCAATAGCAAAGAATGCTTTCAAGAACAATAAAAGTATTAAAAGTATTACTATTGGAAGTAATGTGGTTAGCATTGGCAAGAAGGCGTTTTATGGTTGCACTAAACTGAAGAACATTAAAATTGAATCGTCAGTACTTAAGAGTGTAGGTAAAAATGCATTTGGAAAAACAAGTGCAAAAGCGAAGGTAACACTGTTGCGTTCCAATAAAAAGGCGTATAGAAAACTCCTTAAGAAATCCGGAATATCTAAGAACACAAAATATGTATCTATGTTTTGAGAAATAGATAATAAAATGTAAGTGTGTAGGACGACACGATTTATTCAATGAAAAACGTATAATCAAACTTTTTTAGGGTCTGACGTATTGCCAGACCCTTTTAGGATTAATTTTCCTTACAAACCTAAATGACTCGCTCGAAAGGAATATAGTTGCTGAAGCAATTGCGCTTGGCACGAGGATTTCGCAAGCGAAATCCTTATAATATTAAATATATATTAAAAAGTTCTTAAATATATGCTATTCAATTGAATTGAGCTTGAAGAAAAAATGTTAGAACCATACAATATATTTACTGGAGATATTATTTTTGTCACAATTTCCTTGATCCTTGGGAGTTATAAAATGGGTAAATTATTGGAGTTTCTGGTAAATAAGAAAAATAAGGTATTCCTGGTTACATGCCTTTATGTCCATGTGACATCACTCCTTTTTTATGCCTATTATGACGCTCCTTACCTGGCAATCACGAATGCAATCAGTAGCATGATGTATGTGATTCTTCTTATTACTGACAAAGCAGGTAGTGACAGGAATATTATGATTGCATTTATCGAGATCATCTTTTTCTCTGTTACATGTGAGATGCTGACCGTAGGTACTTACGGGTTCATCTTTTATCCTCTCGGTATGGTTGCAGTTATATTTCATCTTGTATCTACTACCAAAGCTAAGAGAGCTTTACTGCAACTTCTTGCCATCATCGGCACATTCGTTATTTATGGTGTAAATATCACAGGCTTTATTCCGATTAAAAGTATTGCTAACGACCTTAGTGAGTTTCAGGCTTTTATTGTGGCTTCTAATCTTGTTGTAACAGTCAGTACCATGGTTTATGTGTCATTTTTGTATATGGCTGAGCAGGAAAAAAATAAGGCCCTGCTTGAATACAATATCAATCATGATCAGCTGACAGGACTGTATAACAGAAGGTTTTTTTACACAGCTATTGAAACCATAAGAAAGTCCACCAGATTGTTTTCACTTGCCATGGTGGATCTGGATAACTTTAAGAGAATAAATGATACCTATGGTCATGAATGCGGAGATGAGGTGCTAAAGGCACTTTCGGAGATTTTTACTGAATCCCTTGATGAGAATGATATAGCTGTCAGATGGGGCGGAGAGGAATTTATTCTGTTCATGCCCGGAATTGATGAGAAGGAAGCAGGAGGTCGCCTTGAGCATATGCTAGAGAAAATACGTGTCTGTGAGGTGAAGTTTGAAGACAAAACGGTCACTTTTACAGCAACTATAGGGTTGGCATCATGTGATGATCCGCTTAAGTATGAGCAGGTTATCAACGAAGCAGATCAGAACCTGTATTACGGAAAAAACAACGGCAAAAATCGAATTGTTACTCATATTCCAAAATAATTGAATTGTGTATTTCGCAGCTCAAATTATCTAAAAAGAGCTGCGAATATCGGAAAGTCTTTATTTCGCAGCCCATATTACAGAAAAAGAGCTGCGCATATCGGAAAGTCTTTATTTCGCAGCCCATATTACAGAAAAAGAGCTGCGCATATCGGAAAGTCGTTATTTCGCAGTCCATATTATCTAAAAAGAGCTGCGCATATCAGAAAGTCTAAATTCTACAGCACATATTGCCTATAGTTTATCAGAAGATACTGTTCACACAGCTCTGCTCACCGTAAGGTGCGAGCAGCAACTATCAGGCAATATTGCATTAATGCACTAAATCATCAAAATATGTCTATTGATTTATTTAGCTTAATTTATTATACTTTGATTAGCTAAATTTAACTTATCAAATAATTAAATTAATTGATCGGAGATAAAAATGGCAAAGACAGTGAAGTTGGCGGATATTGCAGACAGGCTTGGGGTGAGCGTTGTTACGGTTTCCAAGGCACTTTCCGGACAAAAGGGAGTTGGAGAGGAACTCAGGGAGAAAATCATAGCACTTGCGGATGAGCTGGGATACAGACTTCCCTCTGCAGTTGAAAAGGTTAATTTAAATAAAGGGCAGAGTATTGGAATACTGATCCATGAGAAGCATTTTAGCAAGTACAACTCTTTTTATCTGCAGATGTATCAGATGTTGTCTGTAGAGCTTTCGGCAGCAGGCTATTTTAATCTGCTTGAGCTTGTGAGATATGATTTTGAGAAGGATTTAATTCTTCCGAATCTTGTAAATGAGGGGAATGTCAGCGCGGTAGTTCTTCTTGGAGAGTTCTCTAAGGAATATTGTACATTTTTGAGATCCAAGTTGTCAGTCCCTATCCAGTATCTTGACTTTAATGATAATAGTGAGGAGATTAACTCCATAGTATCGGATAGTTTCTATGGCGGATATTACCTTACGAATTATCTGTTTGATAAAGGGCACACGGATATAGCTTTTGTGGGATCGGTTCTTAAGACCTCCTCCATCACGGACAGATACCTTGGCTATTTGAAGTCAATGATGGAGCATGGAGTGCCGGTAAAAGATAAATGGGTCATTGAGGACAGAGATGAGAAGACAGGAATAATCTTTTCTCCAGAAATCCTGCAGCTCCCGGATGAACTTCCTACAGCTTTTGTTTGTAACTGCGACCTGACTGCAGGGGTGCTTATAAAGAAGCTTGAAAAGGATGGCTACAAAGTTCCCAAGGACTTTTCTGTGGTTGGATATGATAACTTCATTTTCCCGGGAACCTGTGATGTTGAGATCACAACCTATGAGGTAGACATGCCTGTCATGGTTAAGAAGACCGTTGAAGTACTTAATAAACTTATGAGGAACGAAGATTTCTCTTCAAAGACACATATAATAACCGGACACCTGGTTGAGAAAAGCAGCGTAAGAGCGCTAAGATAGTGTCAAATCAAATATGAGAACATTGGACTGACCTAAGGAATAGATGACATAAGGGCTCCTGCCATAAATGGGGGCATCCTCATGTAGGATTACCGTAAGCGATACCCTTTAGGTCGAAGAAGGAGGAAAAATGGAAGACGAGATCAGAAAATTTATGGAAGAGCAGGGGCTTAAGGAAAAAGCTCTGAAGGTTGAAAGGTACAGAAGATTAAACAAGTTTGCAAAGAAAGGACAGATTCTTTTTGTGGGCTCAAGCCTCATGGAACAGTTCCCTATAGATGAGATGCAAAGACAGATAGACATACCGCTTGAAATCTATAACAGAGGAATCGGCGGCTATGTTACTACAGAGCTTCTTGACAATATTGATGCATGCATACTGGAACTGGAGCCTAAGTATATTTTCATAAACATCGGAACAAACGACATAAGCGGTCCTACATATAATAAAGAGGAACTGCTTGCCAATTATGGAAAAATACTTGATATAATTAAGGACAGACTTCCTGATACCAAGGTTACTTTACTTAGTTATTATCCGACTAATCCTGAATTTGGTGAAAAGCTTCCTTACATGAAAGAGGTTTTGTCTTACAGATCAAATGAGAGGATAAAGGAGGCTAATGAGGACGTAAAAGAGTTTGCCGAAAAAAGAGGCTTACCCTGGGTTTATGTTAACGATGGCCTCATGGATGATAAAGGGTATCTGAAGGAAGAGTTCGCAATAGATGGAATGCACTTTTTTGCCAACGGCTACAAGGTTATCCTGGAAAACATGCTCCCGATGCTGAAAGAGCTGCACTGAAATCTGCCTACGGACTAAACTAGAAGAAATGGAGATTTTAGATGGTACAAACAATATTCTTTCAGATCTGCACAATGTTTTTGCTGGCTTTATGCGGCTACTGCTTATACAAGGCAGGAAAAATCACCGACGAAGGCAGTAAAACAATAGGTAACATACTTATTTACTTATCCCTCCCCTGCGTTATTATGAGGAGCTTTTTCAGGGAAAGAACAGAGGGTGAGCTTACGCTACTGATCGTGGCGGCTGCCCTGTCCTTTTTGGCACTTTGCATTTCAACTATCGTATCAAGGTTGATTTTCAGAAAGGATAAAGTAGCTGTTTTTGCAGGAGCTTATAGTAATCCGGGATTTTTTGGAGTTCCGATCATCACAGCTTCTCTTGGTGCAGATGCGGTATTTTTTGTAGCTCCGTTCATTGGATTTTTAAATATGTTTCAGTGGACTTATGGAGTTTCCCTTTTAAAGGGTGGCAATAAGATTGAGAAGATTACCCTCAAGCAGATTGTGACGGCGCCGTTTTTTATAGCTATAATAATAGGATTGTTTTTCTATTTGTCAGGAATTACGCTTCCGTCATTTGTTTTGAAAAGTATCAATCACATCGCTGAACTGAATACACCTCTTGCGATGTTTACAACGGGAATTTACCTGGCTCAGACGGATCTTTTGAAGATGCTTAAAAAGCCGGTACTGTATATTGTTTCGGCAACAAGGCTTGTTATCATTCCTCTTGTGATTATGTTGATTCTGATATTGATTCCGGAGCGCTTTGCAAGCGAAGCTATGAAAATGGCAATCTTTATTGCAACTGCATGCCCGGTAGGTTCAAATGTTGCGGTATATGCACATCTTTATAATGCAGATAAAAGTTATGCCGCTGAGACGGTCGTGATATCCACATTGCTTTCGATTATTACGATACCTTTTGTGATATATATCTTCGGCCTGTTCGCATGACTTAATTATTGTTTTGAGCAGAGCGCTTAACGGGGCATTTCACGAGCTTAGTTGAGTCTGTTATTGAAAACGGTATTTCTGCTGTGTTTTAGGAGTTTTAATATGGATATGTTATATGTGGATGGAACCGGTATTTCCGGGCGAAAACCTCTCAGCAGAATAGGTATGGCAAAGGAATACATAAATGATAATTATGCAAGGCAGCTGCCCCTCAAAGAGGTGGCAGAAGCTGTGGATTTAAATACATCGTATTTCAGCAATTTCTTTAAGTTAAAAACCGGGAAAAAATTTACCGACTATCTTCTAGATGTTCGAATGAATCACGCGATTGAGCTTTTGTGTGATCCCAGAACCAAGATCTATGAAATAGGCATCCTGGTAGGATATGAGGATGTGGTAAGCTTCGGCAGAGCCTTCAGAAAAAAGTTTAAAATGTCCCCCGGACAATACCGTGAACAAGTGATTTCCTGCATTCAGTAATGGATGCAGGATTTTTTTGTTTAAGTGGAATATATGACTGTTTTTAGGTAAATTAATCTAAAAATATGTATATAAAAACAAAAATATGTAATTTAAAAATAAGGTAAATTAAAGTAATATAATCATACAAGTTGCAACTTATATTAGCTAAAAACTCATATTAAAAGTATTGGAGGACAATTATGAAGAGAAAATTAGCACTTGGACTGACTATGATTATGACCGCATCATCACTTGCAGCATGCGGATCACAGGATACAGAAAGCATTAAAGCTGAGGCGGGTAGCGATAATGCTAAAGGCGCTGAAACAACGGAGAGTGAAGAAGGCGCTGAAACTACAGGGAGTGAAGAAAACGCTGAAACAGGGGAAACTGCAAATCTTTCAGGTAAGATCGTTGTAGCAAGTAACAGAACAGACCTTGAGGATGACCTCAATGCTTATGCAGCAAAGTTTATGGAAGAAAATCCCGGAACAACTGTAGAATTTGAAACAATTAAGGAATACGACGACGTAGTAGCTACCAGAATCGCAGGCGGCGAAGCACCTGATCTGTTCTATGTAGTAGATCCTATTAACCAGGATTCCTATGCAGATTATTTCCTTCCTATAGATGACCTTAAATATACAGCAGATGACATTCTTTTCTATGAGAATGGACGTGGCTCAGACGGCAATCTTTACGTCCTTCCGCTTACTGTTTCCTACTGCGGAATGATCTACAACAAGCAGGCATTCAAGACAGCAGGAATCGAAGAAGTACCCAAGACAGTTGATGAATTCTATGCTGACTGCGACAAGCTTAAAGAGGCAGGAATTACACCTGTAGGAACAGCTTTCAAGGATGTATGGCCGATCTTCGCATGGTGCGGATGGGGCGAAGTTAACTTGACAGCCGGAGATGAGCGTGGAGAAAACAAATACGCACAGCAGGACGAAATCTATGATGACGTAATGCTTAACTCAATGAATATCGTTAGAGAACTTAATAAAAAGGGCGAGCTTGAAGATGACATTATGTCAGCAAACTGGGATCAGTTTAAGCTTGACCTTGCACAGGGTAAAGTTGCAATGCACTATTCAGAGACCTGGCTTCCCACTCAGTTTGTTGAGCTTGGTGCAAACCCTGATGATATAGGTATGTTCCCCTTCCCGGGTGCAAAAAATATTAAAGCAGGTTCAGGAAAACAGTGGGGCGTTTCCAAGGACACTGAAAGTCCTGAACTTGCAAAGGCATTTTTGAGCTACATGCTTGAGAATCCTATTTCAGATGCAGATATACCTTCCAACCAGAACCTTCAGGTTGATGATCCTTTCGTAGCTGAACTTCTTAGCTATGGCGTTGAGCCTCTTTCACCAATCGTTGGTACTGCAGAGTTCAGTAATATCAGAAATGCAATCGAGCTTGATGGCCAGCAGTTCTTCCTTACATATGTAATGGAGCAGGATGATGCTAAAGCTAAAGAGCTTGTGGATGAATGGAATGCAAAATGGGCAGCAGAGCGCCCGAACTGGGTAGAAGGAAATTAAGAATGAGTTCAAAAGCAAAAGATAGAATTTTAATCATTGGATTTTTATTTATACCGATGATCCTTTTGGGGCTGTTTTCATACTATCCACTGGCAAAGCTCATACAGCTGAGCTTTACGGACTGGAACGGTATGAGCCCGAAGCTTAACTATATAGGTGTCAGGAACTATAAGGATATACTCAGTCAGAAGGAACTGTTCAGTACATTTGCCAATAACATGGCATATGTGCTGACAGCAATCCTGCAGCAGTTTGCGGGACTTTTCCTGGCTGTGCTCCTTAACAGCAATATCAGAATGAAAACCACTTTCAGGGCAATCTTGTTCATGCCTTACATCATTAACGGTGTAGCAGTAGCATTCATGTTCAACTACATGTATGACTACAGTAATTCTCCAATTAACCTCATTCTGAATGCACTTGGAGTCAGCTCGGTACACTTTATCAGTTCCTCCTATATGACTAATTTTGCTTTGTCCTTTATCAGTTTTTGGAAATATGTAGGGTACACCATGGTAATTTACCTGGCTGCCCTACAGTCAATTCCAAGTGAAGTGTACGAAGCAGCCAGAATTGACGGAGCCGGATTCTTCGGAACGATAGCATACATTACGTTCCCTAATATAAAGAGCATGCTGAAGGTATCACTGCTGCTTAGCTTAAATGGTGCGCTGCAGGTTTACTTCGAGCCCTTCCTTATCACAAAGGGCGGTCCGAACGGAAGAACTGCAACCTTTATCAGCAAATCTTTAGAACTTGCTTACAACTATAGGAAATACGGAAAAGCAGCAGCAATGGGTGTCATACTTCTTGTTATGATCATTCTCCTTGTGCTGGTTCAAAGAGTACTATTAAGAGAGGAAAAAGCAGATGAGTAAAATTAAGAAAGTGAAGGATATGCCTTCCTCTCCATTTGTTATTAACAATAAAATCGGAAGATTTTGCATATATTTTCTACTGGTGATTGGAGTAATAGGTGTGTTTGCACCGCTTTTCATAATACTGAACGTGTCACTTAAGACCAATGATGAGTACATGATGAAGGGCGTTTACTCCATCCCTGAAAATATAGTGAATTTTTCAAATTACATAAGAGCTTTTAATGAAGGAAAATTTGTGACAGGCTTCATGAACACTGCAATTCTGGTACTTATAAGTGTACCTCTTGCGATACTTTTTGGAACCATGGTCGCATACACCCTTTCAAGATTCAATTTCAAATGCAAAATGCTGGTCTATATGGCATTTCTGATTCCAACATTTATCCCCGGAATGACTGTAACAATAGCGACTTTCCAGATTATAAAAACTCTGGGACTTTATAACTCAATCTTAGCGGGAATCATTCTCTACATCGGAACCGATATAATGCAAATTTATATTTTCATGCAGTTTATAAATCAGGTTCCAAAGGCGCTGGATGAAAGTGCGAGAATCGACGGAGCCACAAGACTTCAGATTTATTACAAGATAATTCTGCCACAGCTAAAGCCTGCTATTGCAACAACTGTAATATTAAAGCTTCTGGGTATTTATAACGACTTTTTTACCCCCTACATGTACATGCCCAAGATCAAAACTGCGGCGACAGGACTGTATTCCTTTTCGGGAGACAAGCTGGCTGAATGGCCGCTAATGTCGGCAGCAATAATTCTTGTAGCCGTGCCCACCATCGTTATTTATATTTTCCTGCAAAAATACATCATTAGCGGTGTTACGGATGGAGCTGTTAAGTAAAACTTGTTTATAAATGAGGAGTAGTTTTAAGTGAGTAGTTTTAAGAATTTTATAACCTGTGAGGGAACAAGGCTCATGGATGGCGATAAGGAGCTGAGATTCATATCCCTCAATTATCCCCAGGCAACAAGCGACAATCCCTGGGAACAGGAAAATGCTATAAAGACCATCAAGGCAATGGGTGGTAAAGTGACAAGAACCTATGTTATGCCTGTTTATAACAGTCAGAATGAAAAATGGGCATATGTCACGGGAGTTGATGCTGATGACAACCTGATTTTTAACGAGGACGCCTTAAATGCTCTGGATAATCTTCTGGCGGTCTGTAATAAGCATGGAATCAGAGTGATCATTCCTTTCGTGGATCACTGGCACTGGGTAGGAGGAATGGAGAGCTATGTGTGGCTCGCAGGACTTTCAGAGGGCGATACCCCAAGGAGAGGAACCTTCTACGATTGGGCATGGAAATTCTATTCGGAAGAAAAACCAAGGCATTATTTCAAGCAGATGATAGAACACCTTCTTGATAGAAAGAACACTGTCACCGGGGTGAAATACAAGGATGATAAAGCAATCCTTTGCTGGGAGACGGGAAATGAACTTGGGGGCAATCCCAAGGCTCAGGAGGATCATGATGCAGAGCTGACTGAGTGGACCAGAGATATTGCAGGATTTGTTAAGAGTCTGGATGAAAACCATCTGGTCCTGGACGGAAGAATGTCAACAACAACGAGCAGCAGAAAAAGTGATAACCCCTCAGATATTCTGGGAGCTCATTATTATGAAGGTGATTTTGCCCAAAGATGTGCGGAAGAGACTGATATAGTCCACTGCGAGGCGCAAAAGCCTTACATTCTAGGGGAGTTTGGAACCTATGTATCAGCTGAGCCCTGCAACCGTGTGTTTGAGGAAGCTGTAAAACATAATGCAAACGGCACAATGATGTGGAGTCTCAGAGCTCACAAGGATGGATATGGTTTCTATTTTCATGATGAGGATGGATACTGGGCATCCTATCACTGGCCTGGATTCCCTGCAGGAAGCTATTACGGTGAGCGTGAGATTTTGCGAAGTGTTTATGCCTATGCACAGATAGTGAATAATAATGCATCAAATTATGATGAGGCGAAAAATATTCCTATTCCTGCGCCTGAGACGGATGAGGCACCTTTGCTATACGAAGAGAGCTTTAAAGGCTCAAGTGTTTCAGACATTAAATGGCGTGGTGTTGTGGGCGGAGCCTACTACGAAATCCAGAGAATGGAAGTCGTAGCAGATGAGAACACAGATGAGAGCAGCTGGGTGACAATAGCTTCGGAAAATGAAAAAGTATATGACAGCGGAAGAAACTGGGAGGATGACAGAGACTGCATAGCGGGCTTTAATGATGAGACCGCGATAGACGGACGAACCTATTCCTATAGGCTAAGAGCCTGCAATGAAAGCGGAAAAGGTCTGTGGTCAAACATAGTCACTGTGAAAAAGGTCTGCCATAAGCTGGTGGATCCACTTGATCTTATTTCCGTATCTATCGATGATCCAAATCCTACCGAAATCCGTCGCACCTACAGTAGTTTTCACAGCCTTTGCATCAAGTGCGAGGATGGAAAAATATTCAATTGTTCTGACTCTGAGGAAGGCTTTATCGAATATAGCTCACGTATTCCTATCAAAAGCGTAAATGTGGAATTACACGGGAATCCCGATAAAATCAGGCTATGCGCATCAGAGGATGGAACGAACTATGAAGAAATCAAAGATGTCTTAAATGTAAGTGATAAGAAAATGTACTACAACTTCAGACTTTTCCTTGCACCGGGTAGCAACGAGACGGTGGATTCGGTGACATTCTTATATGAAAATAGCGGCTTATGATGATGCCGGCATTATTTCAGATAGAGTAGGGATAACAGGTGATAAGCCCTTGTAAACTATCTGCTTTTTGCCAACAGGAATTCATTAGTAATATTTTTGAGGATACCAAATGATAGATGAAATACAAAAGGAATTAAATGAACACATCATTCCCTTCTGGAAAGGGCTTAAAGACAATGAATATGGCGGTTATTACGGATATTTGGACTATGACCTTAAGCTTGATAAAAAGGCGGAAAAGGGTGCCATACTTAACAGCCGTATACTCTGGTTCTTTTCAAGGGCGTTTAATGAGTTAAAAGACAAGTCTCTTCTTGAAGAGGCGGAGCATGCCTACAGATTTATGAAAGAAAAAATGATCGGCGACGGAACAAACGGAATATGCTGGTCTGTTACCTATGACGGAAAAGTGCTTGATGGTACAAGGCACACATACAATCAGGCCTTTGCTATATATGCCCTCTCTGAGTTTTACAGAGCATCCGGGGAGCGTGAGGCTCTTTTGATGGCTCATGAACTCTTTACAGTGATTGAGGAAAAGTGCAGGGATAATGACGGATATCTGGAAGCTTTTGATGAAGATTTTAACCTCCTTCCAAATGACAAACTTTCAGAGAACGGAGTTATGGCTGACAGAACAATGAATACAGCTCTTCATGTGCTTGAAGCCTACACGCTTTTGTATGAAGTGACAGAGGACTCCGGGCAAAAAGGAGCTGTGGGAGACAGGCTTGCTGAGCTTTTACATATTGTGAAGGACAGGATTTACAACAAGGAAAAGCGCAGGCAGGAAGTCTTTTTTGACATGAACTATAATAGCCTTCTTGATCTTCACAGCTATGGACATGATATAGAGGCTTCCTGGCTTATTGATTTGGCTCTTGATACCCTGGATGGAAAGCATCTTGATAAAAATGATGCAGATGAAATAAGAAGTATGAATCTTGAAATGGTGGAGAATACCTACAACAAAGCCTTTATTGACGGCTCCTTTGTCAACGAGTGTGAAGAAGGAAAAGTGGATAAAACAAGAATCTGGTGGGTACAGTCAGAAGCTATGGTGGGATTCGTGAACGGATATCAAAGAAGCGGAGAGACTAAATATCTTCAGGCTGCGAAAAGCATCTGGGAATATACGAAAAATCATATGATCGACAAAAGACCGGGCTCCGAGTGGTTCTGGCAGGTTGATGAATATGCAAATCCCGGACAAAGGCCTATTGTAGAGCCCTGGAAGTGTCCCTATCACAACGGAAGGATGTGCTTTGAGATAACGAAAAGATTGCGAAAAGGAGAGGAACAATAAATGATTCACGAAAAGTATTATGAGGAGTTTGAAAAACAGGAAAAACTCCTTAATAGAAAGAATGAACCGGCACCCTTTTATAACGGACTGTACGATAGATATAAATACCCTGTTCTCACAAGAGAGCATATTCCGCTTACCTGGAGATATGATCTTAACAAGGACACCAATCCTTATTTTATGGAGAGACTTGGTGTGAATGCGGTCATGAATTCGGGAGCAATTTATTTAAACGGAAAATATTATCTTGTTGCCCGGATCGAGGGGAATGATAGGAAGTCCTTCTTTGGGGTTGCTGAGAGTGACAATGGAATAGATAATTTCAGATTCTGGGATCATCCTGTTCTTTTGGAGGACACTTGCAAAGAAGAAACGAATGTATATGACATGAGACTTACTCAGCATGAAGATGGCTATATCTATGGCGTTTTCTGCTCTGAGAGTAAGGATACCTCAGTAAATGATCTGTCTGCAGCTGTGGCAGCAGCCGGTATAGTAAGAACAAGGGATTTGAAAAACTGGGAAAGACTCCCTAACCTTGTTACACTTCGCAGTCCTCAGCAGAGGAATGTGGTGCTTCATCCGGAATTTGTTGATGGAAAGTATGCCTTCTACACAAGACCGATGGATGATTTTATCGAAACAGGAAGTGGCAGCGGAATTGGCTTTGGTCTGTGTGAAGATATAACAAAGGCGGTTATCGATGAGGAAAAGATGACTAGCCTTCGCAAATACCACACCATTACTGAGGCTAAGAACGGAGCCGGCGCTGTGCCTATAAAGACAGACAGAGGATGGATTCATATTGCGCACGGGGTTAGAAATACAGCCGCGGGTCTTAGATATGTTCTGTATTGTTTTGTGACAGACTTAAATGACCCTTCAAAGGTGATTGCCGAGCCCTCAGGACTTTTGATAGGACCAAGAGGTGAGGAGAGAGTAGGGGATGTCTCCAATGTAGTATTCACCAACGGGGCTATCGTGAATGAAAAAAACGAAGTGTTCATCTACTATGCATCATCAGATACCAGAATGCATGTAGCTACAACCACCATCGACAAACTCCTTGATTTCTGCTTCGAAACACCGCAGGATCCCGGAAGATCGGTGCTGTGCGTAAAGCAGAGAGATGAACTTATAAACAGAAATCTTGAACTACTGAAAGAAAATTAACGGGAAAAGCGGGTGATGGGGCGCTGCTCGTCCGGGGGACAAGCGTTCAGCGCCGACCGTTGCTGGATGTCCGGGGGACATCCGTTTAGCAACGACCGAAGTGGAACGGAGACGTGAAACGGAGACTCGAACCATGGGTTCGAGGGCTCCGCTCGCTTAAAAAATAGGGGCTGTCACACTAAATTAGTGCGACAGCCCCTTTTTTTTACTGAACGACTCTTTTAAGCAAACATGTGAAGCCACAAAAGCCTTGAGTGTACTATAAATACAGGCTTTTCCGACTTATAATGTGATATAAGTACCTCCGGAGAGTATCACATGATTCGGAGTATTATACAATTAAGAAATATGGATTGTTTGAGGATGATACAAAAAACATCAAAGATTGCTGGAACAAGGCTTTGAAAATTTTTCTGTAAATAAGGAAATCCTATGATAATTTAGGTTTATGAAGGATGTGGTCAGATTGGCTCCATCCTTTTTTGAATAAACAATCTGATATCAAGCAAGTCAATGATTTTTTATATCTGGAGCATATTATCAGTTCATAAATGATTTCAATATGGTAAAACTATATTAGAAATAAGTATAGAGGTAAAAGCGTGGAAAATAAAGATATTGTGTCAGCAACTGAGCCAGTTATGAAACGTACCATCAAGGACAGTGTATTTACAGACCTGTTTGGTATTCCCAAATACCTTATAAAATTGTATAGAGCTCTTCATCCCGAGGATAAAATAACCGAAGAAAATGATATAACAGATGTGACTATAAAGAATATCCTAACGGATGCTCCTTATAATGATTTAGCCTTCAGAATTGGGGATACAGTGCTGTTGCTCCTGGAGCAGCAATCCACATGATCGGTAAATATCGTGATTCGCGAACTTATGTATTTGATGCAGACCTACAACGAGTACTGCACAACAAACGGTATTGACCTGTATCATAGTAAGAAGGCTAAACTTCCAAGACCTGAGCTGTATGTCCTGTATATAGGTGAAAGAAAAAATCGCCCAGAATTTATCTCCTTTAAGGACGAGTTTTTTCCTGACCAGGATATTACGATAGATGCGAAAGTAAAAGTAATCTATGACGGGCAGCCCGGAGACATTATAAATCAATATGTCAGGTTCACAAAAGTTGCTAATGATCAAATCAAAAAATACGGCAGAACAAAGAAGGCTATAGAAGAAACCATCCGAATCTGCAAGGATGAGAATGTCCTTACGGAGTACCTGAGAGAAAGAGAGGTGGAGGTTATGGATATCATGACTGCATTATTTGACGAAGAAGAAATTTCAAGAAGACATGATTTGAGCGTTGAAAAAGATAAAGCAGAGAGCATAGCAAAAAAGCTGATAGCTAATGGAAAAATGTCACTTGAGGAAATAGCTGAATGCGCAGGCTTGACACTTAAAGAAGTGGAAAAACTTGCAAATATAGAGCTTGTCTAGTATTTGCATTAGGGCGAACTATATAATTATATTGGTCTTGATTGGTGAACCTCCACCAGAATCCAAGCGAGGAATGATAATGATTAGTAAGTATAATAATCCCATGGGCGCAACCCATGGGATTATTTTTATACACATCTGATAATTTGAGCGGTGAATAGAACTCTTTTTTGATGTTTTTTAACCTATAAAACAAAATGATTCCAATTGATGTGAGATTATACAACTGCGATAATGGAAGATTATAAGCAAGGTTCAGCTACTATGCACTATGGTCAACGCATAAAAAATGCCCTCAAATCCGCATGGATTCTGGGCAAACAAAAAAGCGGGTGATGGGAATCGAACCCACGTATCCAGCTTGGAAGGCTGGTGTTCTACCATTGAACTACACCCGCAAATACAAATATTAGACTTTTGAATCAGGGTAACAGGATTCATACCTGCGACCTTTTCATGAAAATAACCTAGGACAAAATCTAGGTTATTACTTAAGCGGGTGATGGGAATCGAACCCACGTATCCAGCTTGGAAGGCTGGTGTTCTACCATTGAACTACACCCGCAAATACGAATATTGGATTTTTAAATCGGGGTGACAGGATTCGAACCTGCGACCTCCTGGTCCCAAACCAGGCGCTCTACCAAGCTAAGCCACACCCCGTTTGGAAGCGTTTCGATCATTGCCTGTCCCGCAACGCAAGTAAGATATTATCATCTAGTGATTTAGATGTCAACACATTTTCAAAGTTTTTTTGAAATTTTTTGAAAAACTTGTTATATTATGAAAGACGATGCCGAGAATGCAGTAAATATCTGCCTTTTCGGATACAACAGGTTTTAAAATTTTTTAGCGGGAGAGTAATTTTTTATGGATCATACTATTGATTATGTCAATTTGGGAATAGCAGCCTTCCTTTTGGCGATAATGTGCATCAAATTATTCGGAGATATTCATCTGAGGAAGGCGTCCAATAAAGAACGTTTACAGTTCACTAAGATGCTTGTTGCGAATTCCATTATGCTTCTGGCTGTTATCCTGGGCAAAATTTTTGTCTGCACTATTAAAAACGATATGCTTCTGATTTTTTTGTCCACAGTGGCCTATGCAGTTTATTTTGTGGGGTTTTATATGCTGCTTGGATTTTATTCGGTTTACGTTACCTACTATATTTCAAGAATGAGCGGTAAGAAGCTCAAGATTAGAGTGTTTATACTGTTTCTTGTGATCAGTTATCTGGTGATGCTGGTATTTTATCTTTTTAGGGGCGGAGTCATATCATTTGACGGGAATAACTTTGAAAAAGGTCCTCTTTACTTTATTGGACAGGTTGGCGGGTATTCGCTTCTTTTCCTTACCTTCATATATATGGTGGTCTATCGTCAGTACCTGAAATTAAATAATATCCTAAGACTTCTGTCAATTGTATTTTTTCCGCTTATCGGTGTCATCATACGGTCGTTTGTTCCTGACCTTGAGGTATTGCCGTATTCCTTTTGCCTGTCACTGATTTTTATGGATAATACATTCCAGTATGAGCAGGAGAGGCTTATCCTTGAGCAGGAAGATAAGATTTCCAGAGACAGGATTAAGATCCTGCTTAGCCAGATAAGACCGCATTTTTTATATAATGTGCTTAATTCCATCTATGTACTGTGTGAAAAAGATCCTGAAAAGGCCCAGGAAGCCATTGGACGTTTTGCTGATTATCTCAGGGGCAATCTTGACAGTCTTGAAAAAGCGGAGTGCATAACCCTTCAAAAGGAAATGGACCATGTGACCAATTACCTTAGTCTTGAAAAAATGAGATTCAGAGAGAAACTTACAATAAAATATGACATCAAAGATGAGAGATTTTTGCTCCCGGCACTGTCTGTGCAGCTTCTTGTGGAAAATGCGGTTAAGCATGGAATACATAAAAAAGAAGAAGGTGGAATTGTTCGTGTTGAAAGTTTTTCAGATGAAGATTACTATTATGTAGTTGTTGAGGATAACGGAGTCGGATTTGATTCAGAGGAGATTAAGAACAGCGACGGACTTCATATCGGACTGGATAATTTAAGGGAGCGTCTGCTTACCATGTGTAAAGGCCTTTTGATAATAGAAAGTACGAAGGGCGTCGGCACAAAATCAACTATCAAAATTCCAAAAGTGGGTTATAATTGAATAATATATGCATAAAAATAGATTATTGTTTATAGAGGGGATAATGGGAAAATGAGAATTATAGCAGTTGACGATGAGGAACTGGCACTTGAGGGATGTATAAATGCTATAAAGAAGGTTGAACCATCAGCATCAATTAACGGCTTTACAAGTGGGAAAAAAGCTATTCAAAAAGCGGACGAGATCGCTCCGGAGGTGGCTTTTCTCGACGTTGAAATGAGAACGGATAATGGAATTGATGTGGCAAAAAAGCTTCAGGAGAAAAATCCTAAAATAAATATCATTTTTGTCACAGGATATTCAGATTATATGCAGCAGGCTTTTGAGATTTATGCAAGTGGGTATATCATGAAGCCTGTTACCGCTGCCAAGGTTAAGGCAGAGCTGGAACATTTACGATTTCCGGTGGAAAAAGAGGATGATTCAAAGAGTAACAAATTGAAGGTACATACATTTGGAGAATTTGAGGTTTTCACCTCAAACGGCGTACCTCTGGATTTTGTTTACAGTAAGACAAGGGAGCTTCTGGCGGTGCTTATAGACGCGAACGGAGCAATGCAGACTTTGAATCAGATCATGGAAAAAATATGGCAGGATGAAGATGATGCGGGAAGCCACAGATCCTATATGAGGAACCTGTTTGCGGATATGAGCAACATATTTGCTGAGCATGGCTGCGCAGAGGCTTTGATCAGAAGAAGAGGAGAGGCAGGAATAAACAAGGAATATTTTGATTGTGACTATTTTGATTTCCTGGCCGGAAATAGAAATGAGACCGGTTTCGTGGGTGAGTATATGAATCAATATAGCTGGGCAGAATCCACCCTTGGAAAACTTTTTCAACTGTCTGATAATGTTTTATAAAATTTAATTTATTCATAACTATGAGGCGCAAAACCGCACCACTACTGTATTTAGTGGATGTGACACTTTTGTGACACTATATATGAGATAATAAAGTCCCAAATGATTTCCTCTATTATATAGTTCCCTCTATAATAATTAAGGATGAGAGAAGCGCTTGTTTATTCAGGCGCTTTTTTCATGCCCTTTTATAGCAATAATTATTGATGTTTTTTAATTTAAGGGGTTGATAAAATACATCAATTGTATTATTATGTATAAAACGAACACGGAAATGAATATTTATGCATTTAATAATGCATTATTGATCACAATTCGTATTCAGTAAGTAAATGCGGATATTGAAGGAGGATTTATTATGAAGAAGAAATTTATTGCTGCTATGTTAGTAGGTGCTATGACATTAAGTATGACAGCCTGCGGTGGATCTGCCAAGGACACAGGCGTTGCTACAGAGGCTGAGAGCACTGCTGAGGCTTCAACAGAGGCTGAGAGCGCAGCTGCTGAAGAGAGCACAGAAACCGCTGAGGAGAATACAGAGGCTGCTGATGACAGCGCAGAGACAGAAACTGCTGAAGATAACACAGAGAGCGCTTCTGCTGACATCTCAACCGTAACGGCAGGTAAGCTTACGGTAGCTACTTCACCTGACTTTGCTCCCTATGAGTTTTATGCAGTTGATGAGTCAGGAACACCTAAGCTCGCAGGTTTTGATATTGCTCTTGCTGAGTACATCGCTGATTACCTTGGACTTGAGCTTGAAGTAGTACCTGTTGATTTTGATGGTGTGCTCATGGAGCTTCAGACTAAGGCAGTTGATCTTGGTGTTGCAGGACTTTCTCCTGATCCGAAGCGTGAATCCATTATGGATTTCTCTGATATCTATTACGAAGGCGGACAGTCATTCGTATGCACACAGGAGAACAAGGACAAGTTCACAAGCCTTGAAGATACAAACAATTCTGATATCGAAGTAGGTGCACAGACAGGTTCAATCCAGGTTGACCTTGCTCAGACCAACAGCCCTGATGCAGAGATCATTCAGCTTACTAAGGTTACAGACATCATTGCTGAGCTTCTTGCAGGAAAGCTTGACGGCGCTTACATCGAGACTGCAGTTGCTGAGAGCTATGCCAAGAATTATCCTGAGCTTTGCGTAGTACTTGATGTTCCCTATGACGGAGCAGAAGGTTCTGCAATCGGCATCAGCAAGGGTAACGAAGCTCTTAAGGCAGGTGTTAACGAAGCTATTGCCAAGGCAATCGAAGAAGGAAAGATGGATGAGTTTGTTGCTACTGCAAATGAGCAGGCAAGTGGTGATATTATCGAGGGACTTCTTGACCAGCAGTAATCTGCCTGAAGGATAGGTTTTCAAGATAAAATCCGCAGACAATACGAATTCTGTCAGGACTCGGGAATGAAAGTGTTTCCGAGTCTTGTTTTCTGTTATAATGAATAAAAGTATCGGATTTTCGTAAATTTGATACGGGATAAAACAACCAACAAATTTGAAATGAGGAACACTATGGACAGCTTTATCAAAATTGAGAATTTCTCAAAAATCTCGCCATATGCAAGCCTGTTCTGGCAGGGCGTAGTGGTTACAATCATGTTATCTCTTTTTACTGTTGCCATCGGCTTCGTGCTGGCACTGATTCTCTCTACCATGAGAATGTCAAGATTCTATCCGCTGGCTTTCCTTGGACTTGATTCTGAGGGTCATCAGAAGGAAAAGGGAATAGGCGTAGTGATAGGAAAATTTAACCCTTTAAGTTTTCTTGCAACAGCTTATGTTGAGATTTTGAGATCAACACCTGTTATCGTTCAGGTTGCCATAATTTACTATGGCGTTTTCGGTGCGCTTATAGAGCTGCCAAGTTTTACCTTCCTGGGATTTATAAAATTTGAGCGTTTCTTCCCCGGCGTGGTTGCTCTTGGAATGAACTCAGGAGCATATCTTTGCGAGATCATGAGATCAGGAATCCAGTCAATCGACGGAGGACAGACTGAAGCAGCAAGATCACTGGGAATGAGCCAGTTTCAGAACCTTAAATACATAATTCTTCCGCAGGCTATTAAGAACATTTTGCCTGCGATTGCAAATGAGTTCGTTGTAATTATCAAGGAATCAGCTATTACATATACAATCGGCGTTCAGGATATCATGTCAGCAGTTAACGCAGTAAGAGGCGCGACATTTATTATCATAGAGCCGCTTTTAGTTGCTACGGCGATTTATTTCTGCCTGTGCTTCCCTACAAGTAAACTGATTGCATATTTTGAGAGGAGGATGAGCCGTGGCGACAAGAGATAAACTCATCAGGGTTACAGACCTGGAAAAACATTACAATTTTGGAGCAATTAAGGCTTTGGACGGTGTGACCATCGATATCGACAGAGGAGATGTGATGGTGGTTATAGGACCGTCAGGAAGCGGAAAATCAACATTTCTTCGCTCACTCAATCTTCTGGAGGAGCCTACAGGTGGAGCGATAATTTTTGATGATATCGATATCACCAAGAAGAAATACAAAGATGAAAACGGTAAGTGGGTCAAGGTGGACATAGACCTTCACAGACAAAAGATGGGAATGGTTTTCCAGCATTTTAACCTTTTCCCTCACAAGACGATTATGCAGAACATGATCCTTGCACCTGTTAAGGTGAAAAAAGTCCCTGAGGAAGAAGCAAAGAAAAAAGCTTTAGAGCTTCTTGCTAGAGTAGGACTTGAGGACAGAGCTGATGCTTATCCTATTCAGCTTTCAGGCGGACAAAAACAGCGTATAGCAATTGTGCGTGCGCTTATGATGGAGCCTGAGGTTATGCTTTTTGATGAGCCTACATCTGCACTTGACCCTGAGATGGTAGGTGAAGTTCTGGATGTTATGAAACAGTTGGCAAAAGAAGGCATGACCATGGTGGTTGTTACTCACGAGATGGGATTTGCAAGGGAAGTTGGAAACAGAGTTCTTTTCATGGCTGACGGTAAGCTTCTTGAACATGGAACTCCTGAGGAGATCTTCGAACATCCCAAGCACCCCAGACTTCAGGAATTTTTAAGTAAGGTACTTTGAGGTAGTATCGGAACATATGAACGAACAGAAGACAATTGCGATTAGTGAAATTGAAGACAAACATGAACTTATAGCTGAGGTTGCAGACAAAATCTGGGAGTATGCAGAGCTTTCACTTCAGGAGTATAAATCCTGTGACCTGTATTGCGATACGCTTACAAAAGAAGGATTTCTTGTTGAAAAAGGAATCTGTGATATTCCGACAGCTTTTAAGGCATCCTTTGGAAATGGAAAACCGGTGATCGGAATCCTTGCTGAATATGATGCTCTTTCAGGGCTTTCACAGGAAGGCGGAGCATTGGAACATTCTCCTGTGATACAGGGAGGCGGCGGTCACGGATGCGGCCACAATTTACTTGGGGCAGGGGCATTTGCTGCTGCTTTCGGAATAAAAAAGTATCTGGAGAGCGCAGGTGAAAATAAGGGAACGGTAATCCTGTACGGATGTCCCGGCGAGGAAGGCTGTGCTTCCAAGGCTTTCATGGCAAGGGACGGAGAGTGGGATGATATTGATGCAGCTCTTACCTGGCATCCTGAGGACTGTAATGAAGTTGTCACAGGTTCATCCAATTCATGTATTCAGGTTCAGTACACCTTTCATGGAATTGCTTCTCACGCATCGGCAACTCCTGATAAGGGAAGGAGTGCTCTCGATGCAGTTGAGCTGATGAATATAGGCGTTCAGTTCTTAAGAGAGCATATGAGCGACAGAGCAAGGGTTCATTATGCAATAACTGATGCAGGCGGTGTCAGCCCCAATGTTGTTCAGGCCAAGGCGCAGGTTCTTTATATGGTTCGTTCTAATCATGTGTCTGAAGCGGTTGAACTGCAGAAGCGTGTGGACAAGATCGCGGAAGGCGCAGTTTTGATGACAGAGACCACCTACGAGCGAAAATTTGTTGATGGCCTCTCCGACACAGTTACAAACAGAGTACTGGAGAGAGTACTATATAAAAACTTCGAGGAGCTTGGAGTTCCGGAATATACAAAGGAAGAGCTTCTTTATGCAAAAAAGCTTTCCATGACTTATGAAGACAGTGATCATACTCCGGGTCTTGGCTCAGCTTTTGATATTATGTATGCTGAAAATGTCAAAGGTTTAAGGGCTGAATATGCTAAACAATGCCGGGAAGCATATGAGAGCCTTGGGGATAATGAGGAACCGGAAGATAATAATATCAAAACAGTTGCCGGTGCAAAGGCTTCTGATAAAAGAGTCGGAGGAATGAACGGATTCCTTCTGCCTCATTTTGAAGGAGAGGCTTTTGAACCCGGCTCAACCGATGTTGGAGATGTTAGCTGGTGCTGCCCTACAGCCCAGATACACGTTGCAGCCTGGCCAAACGGCTGCCCCGGACACAGCTGGCAGAACGTCTCATCAGCAAGAACTGAGATAGGCCACAAGGCAGCAGTGCACGCAGGAAAAGTAATATGTGCAGCCGCAATTGACCTTTTTGAGAATCAGGAACTTCTTACAGAAGCAAAAGAGGAGTTCAAAAAGCGCACTACAGGCGGATATATATGCCCTATCCCCAAGGACGCAAAAGCCGAGGCAGTTACTTGACGTAATGAGATTCACGATGTATATTAGAACAGTTAGCAGAAGTGATGGAATTGGCAGACATGCAGGATTTAGGTTCCTGTGCCGCGAGGCGTGTGGGTTCAAGTCCCATCTTCTGCACGAGAGTTGAAGGCTCAGAAAGCTTGAGAAATCAAGTGTTCTGAGCTTTCTTTTTGTTTAATTCAGATACGATGCCCTTTTTCTCCTGGAGCTCCTTCAATTCTGATAGCAGATTACGTATATCCTTGGTTAACGGATATTTTCTACCGCCCTGCGATATCCCCTTCTCATTCTTTGTCCAATCTGCATAGTAGTACTCTTTACCACCTTTTTTCTGTTGGAAAGCTGCTGAGAGTGGATATGAAAATGGTTGCTCTTAATGTCAGACCACTTAAGGGAAGGGAGCTCACCGGCACGCATACCGGTTTCAATAGCCAAGAGGATTGTAAGAGGGATTATTCATCCTATAAGTCCAATAATATTTGAATGTGGACAGCTTTCCGTATGGACATAATGATATATGATATGCTTTTATTCATTTGATCTGAGATGGAGTCAAGTAGGAAGACAACAGTTGTAAACATGCGGCGCCTAGGGCTCTAGGAGTACTTTATATTTATTTAATATTTAAGTAAGAATTGGCATACAATTATATATACGAAAAAATGCTACAATTATAAGCGCTAAACGGCAATACAAGATTCTAAGTAAAGGAGATTCCTGGAAAACAATCAAGGGAATCGACCTGACTGTTGTGAAGGGCGAGCGTATTGCCATTATATGCAAAAATAAATTTGTGATTTATCGCATATGACCAGGGAGAAGAAAGATGACAAGATTCCTTTTTTCTGAAATCAATTCTTTATACGCATCAAGTAAAGAAAGTCCCAATGTCATTCACTTCATAATGAGGATGCAGGACACTATCGATGGAAATATACTTCGACATGCAGTTGATACTACTATGGAGCGTTATCCTTATTTTGCTGTAAAGCTGACAAAAATGGATGACCGGTATGTTTTTGAATCGAATGAGCAACCTGTCGCAGTAGTAAATACTGAAAAAGACATTGAGCTAAACAGCAAAGAATCTAACTTCCATATGTTGGCTTTTTCCTGGCATGACGACATTATCGTACTGAATATCTGTCATGCTCTTACAGATGGAACGGGGGCTTATGAACTCTTAAGAACTTTACTGTATTATTATTGCTCTGAATTTTATAATGTTAAGCTCAGCAGAGATAAGATTCGTCTTAAGGGAGATATTATTCCGCCACAGGAGTGGGATGACCCCACGATCAGCATTCCTGATCCACCCTCGGGTGGCAGCGGAGAAATTCTACCTTCTCTAAATCCTGAGATAGAGAAGAAAAGAGAAGGCGATGTCAGGACTGTATTTGGAATTTCTATAGATGAATCAGAGTTAATGCGCTTTTCTTCTGCTAATGATGGAAGCCCCGGAACGATGACTGCTCTATTTCTAAGCAGAGCTATAGCTGATGTTCATCCTGATAAGGTCAGTCCTATAAGGATCAGCATGTGCGTTAACCAGCGAAAAGCACTGAATGCTCCGCTTGCACACCAAAGTCTTGTTGGTGGAGCATGGCTCGAGTACAAAGAAAAAATGTGGACATGGCCAATTGATAAACAGGCTATGTGCTTCCGGGGAATGGTATTTGCTCAGACGCGGGATGAGAGTGTGCTATCTACGCAAGCCTCAATAAACAGTTTTACGCGAAAGCTTCTGGCACTTCAAACAGATGAAGAGCGGTTTGAAGCCGCCAAAGAAAACAGTCAGTCTCTTAAAGCTGTTCTTTCAGCCACGGTCAGTTATATTGGTAAGGCTAATTTTGGTGAGGCTGAAAAATATATTAAAGAATTTCATACATGGGCACATCCTCTGAATGAAAGCATTTTGCTTGAGGTATCTGCAGTAAATCATGAGGTAACTATTGAGTTTATACAGAACTTTTCGGATCCTGTGTATTTTGATGCTTTTTTAAAAGAACTTAGTAGCAACGGAATCAGATTTGAGCATAAATATACGGAAAAACTGGCTATTCCCAATGTAAGACTTCCCTGGAGCGTGTAGCTATTATGGAAACATACAGAGGAGCAAAGCGAAGAATATTACGTTGATCATATGGTTGTTCATGATTAGTTCTGAACAACCATTTTTATTTGATTTTATCTGAGTTTGTGAGCAAACATTTTGTTTATCAGGTATCGTGGATAATCTTCCCAAAAGCCCCCTAAAACAGTTCCAATGTTGTCAAAAATGTTGTCATATGTCGATGACCTCATAGTCTGTTAAATCTTTATAAAGTCAGTTTTTAGCCACAGTCTTAAAGTATAATGGAAACAAATTAAACTGTTTACTATTAAATGAATTTGAGGGGATTTTGCGATGGAATTTAAATGGAATAACAAACTTCAAAAAATCATTTCATCTTGGTTGTTGGTTTCAACAGTTTTTTCTTTGGGATGCGGTAATGGCACTGCTGATACTGCAGTTGTCGAAGCAACACCCTCCGCGCAGGCAGTTATTGAGGAGGTTTTAAATAATGCCGGCAATCCTGAGAATCTTGTTGCAGAAGAAGGGGCAACCATAGAATTTACCTTCTGGGACGGATCTCCTACGGATATGGAGGCATGGGATACTGTCTTAAACCAGCTCGAGAATGACCATCCTGAGATAACAATCATCAGACAAAGATACCCCTCAACAGAGTACAGAGATGTTATAAATTCAAGAATCAGCCGGGGAGACTGGCCTGATGTCATGAGATATCAGTATCAGTACCTGGGACAGTTCAAGTTACAGGACAGCATGCTTGATCTTACACCTTATCTGTCAAGAGAAAGCCTTGAGGATATCAATGAAGGTTTCATGATGGGTGGCATTCATAATGGAAAGGTGGTTGCATTGCCGCATCACACTGATGTCATCGCCTTGTTTTATAACAAGCGCATGTTTGAGAAGTCCGGCATCAGAATCCCCAAGAGCATGGCTGATGCGTATTCCTGGGATGAATTAAAGGAAATTGCCCGTAAAGTAAAGGAAGACAACAGACTTTATTATGCAGGTACGGGAATATGGCAAAACAATTTGGGCTACAGATTTCTTCCATTTGTTTATATGAACGGTGGAGCACTTCTTAGTGAGGATCAGACCAAAATAACAGTTGATTCCAAGGAGTTTCGCGAGGCTATTCAGTTTTATAAGGACATGAGAGATGAAAATCTGTTTTCTGAGTCCGGTTTCACAGGTCCCCAGGAAGCCAATAACCTTTTCGTCTCTGAGGAAGTTGCATTTGACTTTGCCGGAAGCTGGCACTGCTCATTTATGCAGAAAAACATGCCAGACAACTGGGGTGTGACCTACATGCCTCAAAAGAATGGCAAGACAGGCACTGATATGGGCGGAAATGCACTATTTTGCTATAAAGATACAAAATATCCTAAAGCAGCAGCTATAGTGGCAGAGTATATAACAAGCAAGGAACAGATGAAGACTTTCTGTGAAATAGGCGACTTTATCCCTGTGCGCAAGAGTCTTTTGGAAACCGAGCTTACTTATGCAAATCACAAGCAAGAGATGGAGCTGTTCAAGGAGATAGCAACCACGCTTGATCCCAAGATGGCTGCGGATGAAACCTCTGAACACTTTACTGATCTTAATATAATTTTTGGAAACAACATGGATAAAATTGTATTCGACAGGAATGCAAGTGTTGATGATGTCTTAAAATCGTGCGAGAAGGAGATGCGGACCGCGCTGACCAAAGAATGACATTCGCATTATGAGGATCCATGATGAAAATCCGACTGTTTAATAGAAAATTCAAATTAAATGCGAAGTTATTATTTATGGCTTTTGTGGTAATGATCATTACCGGGCTTTTAATGAGTGGATTATTCTATGGCTTATACATATCAGCCAAGGATAGTCTTGTCAGTGCGTGGAAAAATAATGTAACAGAGGCTGCAAATTCGGTTGATTACTATCTGAAAGCACCTATCGATGCTGTAAATTTCTCTTCGATCACAATAGATGAAATGATAAATAAGGGCTCATCAAGTGATGAGATACGTGAATATCTGAAAGGTGAGACCGAGGTGTATTCTGGTCTTATCGAAGGGATCAATACAGGTCTATATGGCTATATAAGAGGAGAATATCTGGATGGAAGCGGCTGGGTTCCGAACGATTCCTATGATCCGAAGGAGCGTCCATGGTACACCGATGCCATATCCAATAAAGGACGCACGGTTATTTCCAATCCATTCCTTAATGAACAGACACATATAATGATGATCTCTGCCAGCAAACTTTTAAGTGACGGGGAGAGTGTTATTGCTGTTGACCTTTTTATGGTTGAATTCCAGGATCTTCTGCAGCGAATAATTGTTCAGAATAACGCCGAGGAAGCTATTATTTTGGATAAAAACGGAATGGTCATAGCTCATTCCGATTATCTGGAGGTCGGGAAAGATTACAGTAAAGACAGGGGCGAATTCGGCAAAGCGCTGGTGGATTCCCTTATAAAAAGCTATGATGGCAGCACTATCCTGGAAAACAACGGGAAGAAATATGCAACCTTTTTTGACAGGTGCAGTAAAGACTGGTACATCGCGGTTATTATCAATGAGAAGGATGCTTTCAGCTCCTTAAGGACAATTTATTTTGCAGCTGCTGTAGTGCTTTTTTTAGTCATGGCAGCGACTTTTGTGACCTTTAATTATATAGGCTATAAACAGAATGAAGTAGAGCATCTGGGCAATGAAGTGCTGGCGGTTGCGGATATTTATATGGCAATGATTGCTATAGATATAGAGACGGATATGATATCTGTAATCCGGAAAAATGAAGATACAGATGTTGTCCTTGGCGGAAATTATCAGAATTACAGCTCCAGGATAAGTGAATTCGTGAAGATGATATGTGCAGAGCGTTTCGTTGGGATGTTGGGGAGCTTTCTTGATCTGTCGACACTTGATGAAAGAATGGAAAGCGTCAATACAATAACCTGCGAGTTTGTGGATGCAAATGAACACTGGCTGCGCATGCGCTACATTTCAATGAAAAGACATGATGATGGCAGGATAGCGCAGGTGCTTCTTGCAGTTGAGTCAATTGATGATGATAAAAAGAAGCAGGAAAAACTCCGAATGCTGTCTGAGACCGATCGCCTGACAGGAATCATGAACAGAGGAAGCGGAGAGCAGCGCATTCGCGAAACGCTCCCTACCGTATCCTGTGGAATGTTCTGCCTGATGGATGCAGATAAGTTTAAACTTGTCAATGACACCTTTGGTCACGCAGTTGGAGACAAGGTTCTGATAGCCATTGCAAAAGCCCTTAAAGACTCCTTCCGTGATTCCGATGTTGTGTTCAGACTTGGAGGCGATGAATTCGCAGCATTCGTTGTGGAAGTAAAAGATACTGAGCTTGGTTCAAGGATCCTGCAGCGATTTTTTAATAAAATAGATCAGATAGAAATTCCTGAGATGAATGGTAAGAAAATATCCATCAGCATGGGAGTTGCATTCTATGATGCAGAAAAAAAGCAGACCTTCGAAAAGCTGTATGAGCTTGCAGATAAGGGAACTTACTTAAGCAAAAAGGTAGAGGGTAATAAGTTTACTTTCTGTGAGGATGAGTAATAATTAAACTCTCCATATCAAATATGATAAAATCCCAGGTAAGAAAACTTTTGGGAGGACGTTTCCATGAATCTGCTTGAGCAGCTTTCACTATATCTGTTTCCAAGGACCAGGTTTAAATCGGCAGACAAACACATCGAGATAAGAGATACCATTGAAAACGGCAGAGCGGTCAGGCTCCTTCTGTGTGATAACGTGAGAGAGTCGGGCATGTACCTTGATAAATATGGGGACAGAGACCCTCTTTTTAACTATATGAAAACACTAAAGCTTATGGTAGCACATCATAAAGGACTTAATAACTGCCTGCTTTTCGGTGGCGGCGGTTTTGTGATTCCAAAGCTCTATCTTAAGGACCATCCGGAAAGACGCATCACCGTGGTGGAGGTTGATGCAGGCTATGTTGAACTTGCCAAAAAGTTCTTTGACCTCGATCTTAGTGATAAGAGAATCACGGTTAAAATTCAGGATGGCTACGAGTTCATCAGGGACTTTAATTTTTCAGGTAATTCCCTTTCTGTAAGTAAATATGATCTGGTTATCTTCGATGCTTATACCGGAAGTGAAGTGTCTAAAACTATTCTTTCCGAATACGCATTAAAAAGTGTATATTCCATGATGAATCCCGGAGGAATATATGCCCTCAATATGATAAACGAGGCTCCGGATGTCATTTCCATGCAGACTCATATGACGAATTCCATTTTGAAAACCATTTTCAGATATACAAGAATTGTTCCCTGTCCCGGCGGAGGGAATTGTATTCTTATGGCTTCAGACAGAAAAATATAATACGTTACTGCTCACACCTTACGGTGCTCACAGCAACTGGATTTGCCCATTCCAGTTGCCTTCGGCAAAGGGGCAAATCCTATATTCAAGACGTAGAACATTCTCACGCTCAGCGCAGCAAGTGCGCAGAGCTGTCTGAACAGTAACTATAATACTGCTTCGGTTTATAGTTTCTTAATTTGCAAGCTCGATTTATTAGACTTAAAATTAATATATAGACTGCAATGGATTTTGCAAAAAGGAGGTGCCTATGAAGCTTGGTTTCATTGGTGCGGATCATGAAGTTACAGGCAGCTGCCATTACCTGGAGATTGGTGATAAGCACATTCTTGTTGACTATGGCATGGAGCAGGGGCGCATTTCATTTGAACATGTGGAGCTCCCGGTCAGTGCCGCTGAGATAGATTATGTATTTCTTACGCATGCCCACGTGGATCATTCCGGCAATTTACCATTGTTATATGCAAGAGGATTTCGCGGTAAAATTTTTATGACAAGACCCACTGCGGATCTGTGCAGCATAATGCTTCGCGACTGTGCGCATATACAGATGCAGGAGGCAGAGTGGAGAAGCCGCAAGGGAAAGCGTAACAAGGATATAAAGCAGATAGAGCCGCTTTATACCATGGAAGATGCAGATAACACCTTAAGACACATAGTTCCCTGTGACTATAACAGGAAAATAGAAGTATGTGACGGTGTGGTAATAAGGTTCACTGATATCGGACATCTCTTAGGATCTGCCAGCATAGAGGTCTGGCTTACGGAAAAGGGCGCCGAAAAGAAAATTGTATTTTCAGGTGACATAGGGAATAAGGACCAGCCATTAATTAAGGACCCTGCCTATACTTCCACGGCAGATTATGTGGTCATGGAATCCACCTATGGTGACAGATATCACGCCGAGGAAAGACCTGATTATGTTGCAGAGCTCACTGAGATATTGAACAGAACCTTTGCAAGGGGCGGAAATGTAGTAATTCCTTCCTTTGCGGTTGGAAGAACACAGGAAATGCTGTATTTCCTCAGGACTATTAAAAAAGAACATCTCGTGACAGCGGTGGATGATTTCCCTGTTTATGTGGATTCCCCCATGGCGGTTGAAGCAACTGAAGTGTTCACGGATCACGCCATGGAATGTTATGACGATGAGGCTATGGACCTTGTTAAAAAGCATATCAATCCGATATCGTTTCCGGGGCTTAACCTTGCAATTACAACTGAGGAATCAAGAGCCATAAATGAAGAGGAGACTCCAAAGGTAATTATCTCGGCTTCAGGTATGTGCGAGGCAGGAAGAATAAGGCATCACTTGAAGCACAATCTCTGGAGACCTGAATCAACGATACTGTTTGTGGGATATCAGTCTATAGGCACTACCGGCAGGAGCATAATTGATGGCGCTGATGAAGTGAGGCTTTTCGGTGAAACCATTGATGTTCAGGCTGAAATATGCAGACTTTCCGGACTTTCGGGACATGCCGACAAGGGAGGACTCATAAACTGGCTTCAGGGATTTAAGGAGAGACCAAAGAGAGTATTTATCGTCCATGGGGAAGACGGAACCTGTACCTCTTTTGCCAATTGTCTAAGGGATGAGTACGGATACGAAACCTATGCACCCTACAGCGGAACAGAGGTTGACCTTATCTCGGGACAGATAATTAAAGAGGGCGTTCCCAAGGCAGCAGTTAAGAAAGCCGGCAAGCTGGTATCTGACGTATTCACAAGACTTAAGGCTGCAGGTGCAAGACTTACTGCGATCATTGCAAGGAGCGAGGGCATGACCAATAAGGATAAGGCAAAATTTGCTGATCAGATTCTTGCCCTTTGTGATAAGTGGGAGAACTGAGTATTTATAAACAGGATTCCGAACGGTTTATCCTTTTTATCGTTCGAAAAGTCATAACCGGTAAGGAGTAAATTTTCAAAATTAAGTAATCAATAAGTCAAAATATAGTAAATTATGTAGGTGTAAAAAGTATCGCTTGAAACCTATATCAATGAATTAAATATTCTGTAAAAAACGACTTCCCACACCGCCTCCCAGGTACTCTGACAGGAGGTGCGGGAAGTTTTTTTGCGGCTAATTGTTTCTAAGAATTCTTTGTGGTAGACTATATGTTGTATGTGGTATGTTTGTAAAACACATTATTTGTTTAGTTTTACGAATATGCCGGAAGTTTTGTATTTTTTAATAGCGAGGGAAATGGTATGAAAAAAAGAATAGTAACTGCGTTTGCATGTTTGATGCTGGCAGCAGCACTTCCTATGAGTGTACACGCAGAAGAAGGGGATCTTATCCATGGGTATTCTACCCAACAGCAGGCTACAGAGCTTAGCTACAACACACATTATTATGAAGAGGCTGTAACTGATAATGCTTCATATTTCTACAAATTCAAGACAGGGAAAGATGAAGGAGTATATCTCCTTAGCTTTGCAACCAAGATCAAGTGTGGAGATAAGAAGACAAACGGTAAGACAACTGTACAGATCAAGGATCAGTACGGCACTGTTATAAAGGAAGCTACAGGCGGTGATGGCGTTTCCTACAGAGAGGATGGCGGCACCAGAATAATTGACATTGTTATGCCTGTCAGCGGTCTTGAGAAGGAAAAGTTTTACTATATTCACATGTCAACCTTTGATGGTGACAGCACTTCAAGACATATCGACGTTGTAAACAAGCTTTGCGTTAAGTTTGTTCCGTTTGTTCCTGCAGGTGATTTCAAGGCAGTTGCCAATCCTGATGGATCTATGACCTTTACCTGGAACAATGAGCAGAAGGCCAATACCTATAACAGCCTTTGTTCATATGATGGATTCCAGCTTGAGCTTAAGTATGGAGACAGCACAAGGACAAAGTATATTGGAAACGGCGGAGTAAAGACATATACCTTAAAGGCTAACGATCCTGATCTTCTTGCACTTGGTTATCCTGCAAATAAGATTCGCATCAGACTTGGTTCAATCCAGAACTACAGATCAGCACTTGAGAGCACAATAGAGGTTTCCAACTGTGTATATTCACCTACTGAATATTACACAATAGTTGTTCCTAAGAATGCTCAGGCAAAGTCAGATGGCTTTACATACAAGATCACCAATGTAAAGGGTGACGGAACAGGTACTGTTACTGTTACAGGTCTTACTAATAAGAACAGCGTACCCAAGACACTTAAGATTCCGGATAAGGTAACAATCGGTGGTATCCCTTATCTTGTAACTGAGATTGAGAAGAATGCATTTAAGGGCAACGCAAAGATTAAGAACCTTGAGATCGGTTCAAACATCACCAGAATCAGGAAGGCTGCTTTCTGTGATTGCAAGAATCTTAAGAACATCAGATTCAAGACCCTGTCTCTTAACATAGTAGGAAAAGACGCATTCAAAAATGTTCAGAAGAAAGCATTTGTATATTGCCCTGACAGAGCTCATAAGACAGCATACAAAAAGCTTCTGAAGAAGAAAATCACTGCAGGAGCAAAATATAAGCTTTAATAATAACTCGGAGGAAGTACAGTGAGTAAAGCTGATGAGATTTTTATAAATATGTGTAAGGATATCCTGGAAAACGGAACCAGTACAGAGGGTGAAAAAGTTCGCCCTCACTGGGAGGACGGGACTCCGGCGTACACTATCAAGAAATTTGGAGTAGTCAATCGTTACGATCTTTCAAAAGAGTTCCCGATTATGACACTTAGAAAGACCGCACTTAAGAGTGCTACAGATGAGATGCTCTGGATATGGCAGCAGAAGTCCAATAATATCAATGATCTTCACAGCCATGTGTGGGATGAATGGGCAGATGAGAACGGATCTATAGGAAAAGCCTATGGCTATCAGATGGGCGTCAAGCACAAGTATAAAGAGGGGATGTTCGATCAGGTAGATAGAGTGATTTACGACCTTAAGAACAATCCCTTCAGCAGAAGGATAATGACTAACATTTATGTACACCAGGATCTGTCTGAGATGAACCTTTACCCCTGTGCCTATAGCATGACCTTCAATGTTACACAGAAAAAAGGTGAAGATAAGCTGACACTTAATGCAATCCTTAATCAGCGCTCACAGGATGTACTTGCAGCAAATAACTGGAATGTTGTTCAGTATTCTGTTCTTGTTCACATGCTGGCTCAGGTATGTGATATGAATGTGGGTGAGCTGGTACATGTAATTGCTGATGCACATATTTATGACAGACATGTAGATATCATCAAGGAGCTGATTAAGAGAGAGCCAAAGCCGGCACCGAAATTCAGCTTAAACCCTGATATCCATGATTTTTATCAGTTTACAAGAAACGATGTATCTCTTGAAAACTATGAAGTAGCAGGAGAGCAGATACAGAATATACCGATAGCAATATAATATTTAATCCCCTGATATGTGATATTTATTTACATATCAGGGGTTTTTATGATAAAAAAGTAGAAGTTGTGTGAGTACCATTAGAGTACGTTTTTTGGATGTTTACGGTTTAGTCAGATATAGACTATTGTTTATACAGGAGGAATAAAATGAAGATTATCTTATCAGCAGACGAACATTGGGCAATAGGAAATAAGGGACAGCTCCTTATAAGAATTCCCAATGATATGAAGAATTTCAGAGCAGAGACCATGGGGAAGGTTCTTGTCTATGGAAGAAAAACACTTGAGACTTTTCCCGGACAGCAGCCTCTTGAAGGAAGAAAGAACATAATACTTTCAACCAATTCAGATTATGAGGTAAAAAATGCCACTGTTGTTCATGATATTGATGAACTCAAAGAAGCTATTAAAGAGTATGATACTGATATCGTATATTGCATAGGCGGTGCCAGCGTTTATGAGCAGCTTCTTCCTATGTGCGATACCTGCATTGTAACAAAGATTGACAGAACCTTTGAGGCAGACAGATTCTTTACTAATCTGGACGAGGATCCTGACTGGGTACTTTATGAGGAGAGTGAAGAACAGGCATATTTTGATACAACCTATACCTTCAGAACCTATAAGAGAGTATCTGAATAATTAATTGCATATCGAAATGATTATAGAATCCCTGTTGCCGAAATATGGCAGTAGGGATTTTGTTTATCAATATTTTATAAAGGAAAAGTCTAGATAAATCTTGATAAAACAAGGTATTTTTGGTAGTATCTCAATTGTAGTGTTTAGTAAGCAGGGAAGAGTGCGCCCTTTTGGCATATATACTATGGACGTAATCGTTTCTTTGCAGATAGATTGTAAGATCATCACTATAAAATCACTATATCTTAAATTCTAAGGAGGTACTTATGATTTACTCAACAGAGGTAAAAAATATGTGTCCCGTAACACAAGGGGTACATCATGGTGCTGCTCCCATTCCTGAAGAGGCTAAGTGGGTTCAGTCCAAAGAGATTAAGGACATTTCCGGTTATACACATGGTATTGGCTGGTGTGCTCCTCAGCAGGGTTGCTGTAAGCTTTCCCTTAACGTTAAGGAAGGCATTATACAGGAGGCACTTGTAGAGACTATCGGATGCTCAGGTATGACTCACTCAGCAGCTATGGCAGCTGAAATTCTTCCGGGTCTTACTGTTCTTGAAGCGCTCAATACAGACCTTGTATGTGACGCTATCAACACAGCTATGAGAGAGCTGTTCCTTCAGATTGTTTATGGTAGAACACAGTCTGCATTCTCAGAGGATGGACTTCAGATTGGTGCTGGTCTTGAGGATCTTGGTAAGGGATCACGTTCAATGGTTGGTACTACATACGGAACACTTGATAAGGGACCTCGTTATCTTGAGCTTACAGATGGTTACATCACAGACCTCGCTCTTGATGAGAATGACGAGATCATCGGATATAAGTATGTTAACTTCGGAAAGATGATGGACTTCATCAAGGCTGGCGACGACGCTAACACAGCTCTTGATAAGGCTAAGGGTCAGTATGGCCGTGTAGCTGATGCTGCAAGATTCATCGATCCCAGAAAACAGTGATAAAGGTAAGGAGGAAAATATAATGGCTTTATTTGAATCATATGAAAGAAGAGAGCCCCAGATCCTGGCTTGCCTTAAGGAATATGGAATCTCTTCTATTGAAGAATGTAAAGATATTACAATGGCAGCAGGCATTGATGTATACAGCCTCATCGAAGGCATTCAGCCTATCTGCTTTGAAAACGCTAAGTGGGCATACACAGTAGGTGCTGCTATCGCAATCAAGAAGAACTGCCGTAAGGCTTCTGAGGCTGCTGCAGCTATCGGTATCGGCCTTCAGGCTTTCTGCATCCCCGGTTCTGTTGCAGACCGTCGTAAGGTTGGTCTTGGACATGGTAACCTTGGTAAGATGCTTCTTGAAGAGGATACAGAGTGCTTTGCATTCCTTGCTGGTCACGAGTCATTCGCAGCAGCTGAGGGTGCTATCGGTATCGCAGAGAAGGCTAACAAGGTTCGTACAAAGCCTCTTCGTGTTATCCTTAACGGTCTTGGAAAAGACGCTGCACAGATTATTTCCCGTATCAACGGCTTTACATATGTAGAGACAAAGTACAACTACTTCACAGGTGAGGTAGAGGAAGTATTCAGAAAGTGCTACTCAAAGGATGCAAATTCACCTCGTGCAAAGGTTAACTGCTACGGCGCTAACGATGTACAGGAAGGTGTTGCTATCATGTGGAAGGAGAACGTTGACGTATCTATCACAGGTAACTCAACCAATCCTACAAGATTCCAGCATCCCGTTGCAGGTACTTACAAGAAGGAGCGTACTGAGTCTGGTAAGAAGTACTTCTCAGTTGCTTCAGGCGGTGGTACAGGACGTACACTTCATCCTGATAACATGGCAGCAGGTCCTGCTTCCTATGGTATGACAGATACTATGGGTCGTATGCACTCAGATGCTCAGTTTGCTGGTTCTTCATCAGTTCCTGCACACGTTGAGATGATGGGTCTTATCGGCGCTGGTAACAACCCGATGGTTGGTATGACTGTTTCTACAGCCGTTTCAATCGAAGAAGCTGCTAAGGCTGGTAAGTTCTAATCTTAATCGCATGGCGAAGTTTTATTGAGCTTAGTGATTAAGGCTGTTTGACTGAGCTTGTCGAAGTCGAACTTCTATATGTTAATCACATAGCGAAGTATGTATAAAGTTTAATGGGGCTATCACTCCGGATGATGATTCATCCAGAGTGAGGCCCCATTTTTATTATGCTGATTTTTCCTGAATCTTACTGGATCTTGTTTGATTTTACTGAATTTTGTTGGATTTGCTGGATTTTTACTGGATTTTACTGAATTTTGAGGTCAGCGCCACCATCTTCTAATTAACTAAAGAATCCCTGCCCTTTTTGATGTTATTGATCAATATGTATAGAGGTTTCACTAAAAAGATATCGTTATTTCGTATATCATCAGTCTCTTGTGCCTTTTTTCACTGATAGACTGATATTTTTTGCAAAAAAATGGCGTATTACAAGCTCAAAGTCCAAAATAAGGAGTCAATTTCTGTATAATACACAATTTGACTCCTTGATTTTGCGCTAAACATATCTGTATTTCGAATATCTGACAGTCAGTATATATTAAGTCTTGTTTGTGACTGAGCATATAAACAATAATACGTGCATTTATATCTATTATATAATTGATAAATTGCTCTTTTTGATCAGAGTACCAGTGTGCTGTCTTGCTCATCTTTAATCAAATTATTTGAATCTGAATAAATCGCCGTTGCCACAAAATCCTGCCAAAGCTAGTGTCTTGTCTGAATGACAATTTGATAAATTACTTGTCTAATTCTCAATACGCTTCGTCATCTTCAATCGCCGTAGCCACCGCTACGACTCATTCAGATTCCTAGCCTATTGAGAATGATACTTCGTAATTAAATCAAAAGTCACCCAGACAAAACACTAGCGAGTTTCTTCACGAGCTTAGTGCAAGCCATGCAAATTAACTCAGCGATGTGTTATCAAGCATGGTTGAGATTATTGACTATGACTTTTTGTGGGCAAAAGCGGAAATCTCCCGCAAAAATCCTGCCTTCGGCAGGACACGCTCCTCGCTTCGCGAGGACCTGGTCCAATACGATTCCCGTTTTTCTGAGGAAAAACAGGAATCTATGAATTCTTGTGGGTTAAGCAGATAATATCCACAAGAAACTAATACATATTTGCTCAAATATGAATTTTTCAGTAATTAATGTGCTAGAATCATATGTACATTTAAGATTGATACACACATTAAAAATATGATTTGGAAAATACAATAAATTATAGTATATTTAAATTTATGCGCTTAAAAATAGTTGCATACAATTTAAAGAGGAATTAGCAAATATGAGATTTAATAAAGTAAAAAGTTTAGCATTGTCAATTGCGCTTAGTGTAGCTTTAGTTAGTGCAGGCGAACCTGCATATATAAATTCAGTTTCAGCTGTAACAGACAATAGAATAGCTGTGACCGATAATCAACAAACTAATGATCAAACTAATGTGACCGATAATCAACAAATTGAAACTAATGATCAAACTAATGTAACCGATAATCAACAAACTGAAACTAATGTGAACGATAATCAACAAACTGGAGATAATGCAGAATCAACTCTATATACCAGGGGGAATTCTATCATTGATCGTGTAGAAGCTACAGTAAATGGAAACTCTTTGGAGAATAATTCAGAGATAGGATTTGATGACAAAATCAAGTTCACGTATCACTTTACAGATCTAATCGGTGTAAACTTTCCAGAAGATGAAGCCAAAGGAAATGTTGACCTGAATGAGAAGCCCTTCGTTACAAATGGTCAGAAGTTTACGCTAGCTATAGACAATACAGTATTTACGAATATTGGAAATATAGAAATCCCGGCTATAACATATGGTTATGAAGTTGATGGAAAAACTTATACATTCGCTAAAGTTTCAATGTATGAGGATAGTGTTTTGATCGAAATTGTTGATGATAACCCGCAACCTCACATAATTGAAAATGCGAATTTTGGCTATGAAGTAAGCTTTAGTAAAGATAGTGACAATTTACAGAATAAGGAAAAGTATGAATTAAATGTTTGCGGAGTTAAGTATTCAATAATTCTTAAAGATAACAAGAAGAATCCTCCAACTATGAAAGCTAATGGATTTTATAACAATTTGGATGAAGTCATTGATTGGACTGTGGATATTACAAATGATCCTAATCCCAAGAACTATGAAAAAGGTTATAATGTGAACATTGTTATTCCTGAGGACCAGATATTTGTGGAAAATACAATGTCCATTAATGGCGAAGTTAGCACGGTAAATATACCTGAAGAAGGTAATATTCTACTTAATCTTAGCAAGGAACAAACTGAGCAAAATAATAAAATCACATTCAAAACAAAGCCATCGGATAATGTCTATTTAGATTTACAGAAGGAATCTTTTAAGAATAATAACGGAGGCGATTATAAGAACTATAAAAAAGAGCTTTCTATTAAAGCTGAAATAGTGGAGGGAGAAGTTAAAGTTAAGGAGGCTGATGCCAAAGTTAATATTACTAAGGATTTTGGCACATGGATAACTAAAGGTAATGGAGAGATTGATGAAAATGGAAAAGCCGCTTGGGAAGTCACGATAAATACTAACGGATATTCTTTTAATGCACTGACTTTATATGACAAGTTTAATACTGACAGTAGAACCACGATGAGTCTTGATGGCAGTGTTGTAGTAAAAAAGATTCATGGCAAGTCAGCAGTTACACCAGGTAATAGTGAAAATGCAGAAACAATAGAAATAGATAATCCTTCAAAGGATAGTAGCTGTGATTTTTTGATCAATCTAGGAGATATTAGTTCGGAGATTAGTACGATAGTAGTCACCTATAATACAATAATCAACGACTACGAGAATTTCCAATCAGAAAACCATGAAATTCCTTCAAATAAAGCATGGCTTAGCTATAAAACCGGTTCAGGTGAAGGTATTACAAGTGCATCAACACCAGAAGTTGATATACGCGGTCTTACGGTTAAACCTAAAGCCGGTATAGATAAGCGTGCTGTTAGATACGATAAGGATTTACACCGGATTACCTGGGAGGTAGTTGCAAATAAGAATAAAAAAACTCTTACGAATGCAAAGATTGAGGACACAGTAGGTGAAGGACAAAAACTTGTCTCTATAAATGAGATAAAAGTAGAGGACTCATCAGATGTTTTAACATATTTAACTGATCTCGAACAGAACTTTAGCAATCAGGAAACAGAGTATACTATTGATTTTGGTGATAATCTGAATGGGAAAACTGTAACATTCTATGTTGTAACAGAAATTACAGACAAAAGCCTCTGGTCATCAAATATACCTGACAAAACACCTAGAAAATTTACGAATACAGTCAAACTATTTGCCGGTAGAAATAACGATAGTGCATCAGAAAATCCAATTGCTTCTGATGAAAATCCAATTGCTTCTGATGTTGCGACTAACGAGAGACCTTATACATTTGTTACGATGAAATCAACTCCATATAACTATGATACGCATTACATTGATTATGAGATAAAACTCAAGTCAGGAAAAATTGGTATTAAGAATGTGGTATTAACAGATAAGCTTGATGAGAAAGGGCTTGAGTACGTTGAAGATGCAAATCACAAACTAACTGTAGAAGGAGATACTGATACTGAATACACTTATGAAAATGGTATGTTAACTGTTAAGGGCCTTGATTTTGTAGATGATGATAGTGATAAGACAATGAAATTTACTGCAAAAGTGACAGATGAAAAAATCAGAAAAATTGAAAATGGCAAGAGTAGAGATATAGAAAATAGTGTCAATGTTAAGACAGAAGATAATGCTACGGACGGAGTTACAGTATCTGCAACTAATAAAGTCAATAATATTATACTTACAAAATCTGGAGAAAAAATAGATGGACTAGCCCGGTTTACAGTTAAAGTAAATGGCGGAAAGCTGCCACTAAAAGCAGGAACCGCTATCAAGGATGTAATGGGTAAGAGTTTTGAACTTGTAGAGGATTCTGTTCATATTTACACCGCCACTGTCAATAAAGGTACAGGTGAACTAACTAAGGGCGCAGAGTACAAAGATGTAATAATTACGTCGGAAACTGCAGGAGATAATCCTGTATTGAATGTGAAATTTAATAAGGATACATCAGATGCATATATTTTGGAGTATACAGCAAGCCCTGAATATCCTGAGCGCAAAGATTATGTCAATAATGTTAAACTTGTGAGCAGCTCTGGTGATGATATGATAGGTGTCAATTATACCGGGATGGTAGATGTTTTCAGTGGAGCAAAAAGTACTGGTGTAAATCGCTTTGTACTGACTGTATCCGATGCAAAAACAAATGAAAAGATACCTGATGTAACATATGGTGTATATGAGGATAAAGGAGATGAGGTTTCTGAGAAACTTTATACGGTAAAGACTGGAAATAATGGTCTTTCCAAACTTTTTAATAAACTTGATTTGAATAAAAAATATTACCTGTTGCAGGAATCTGCTCCTGATGGTTATTGGCTCGATTTAGAAACAAGACACTATGTAGTGAGTAATGGGACAACATTTGAGCTTAATTTGCAGTTGACAAAAAAAGCGGACATGGTAGTAAGTGAGCCTGTGACGAAGCCTAAAACCGAAACAGAATCTGAGAATGCACAAGATACAAATCAGACACCTGGCTTTGGAATACAGCCTGGAAATGGACCATCTCCAAATGAGGCAGAAAATACACCACCCAGCAATGAAGTACCAACAACTCCAAAGGGACAAACTCCGGATTCTACACACAATCCTTCAAATGAAAATAATTCTGTAGGTCTGCCAAAGCCTGGCATTCCGGCTGTAGAACCTGATAATACATCCCCCGTTGAAAAACCTGCAGAAGAAAATGACCGCAAAGAAGAAAACGCAGGCAGGAATCCTGCAGAAGGGTTTGGTAAGGGAATTGAACCTTCAAAGGACGGTCTTTCAAATGGACCTGAAAAAGTAAGTGAACCTTCAAAGGACGGTCTTCCAAATGGACCTGAAAAAGTAAGTGAACCTTCAAAGGATGGTCTTCAAAATGGCCCGGAAAAGGTTGGTGAACCCTCAAATGACGTTGTTCCAAATGGAACGGGAAAGGTGAACGAACCTTCAAATGTTGGTATCTCAAATGGACAGGATAAGAGTAGAGAACCCATAAAGGATGGTGCTTTGAAAGGTGCTGATAAGTCAGCGGATTCTTCAAAAGATGATTCTTCCAATAATGCCTTAGAGCCTATTGATCCCTCAAAGCAGCAACCTTTAACGGAGAATGTAGAACCTGATAATTCTGTAAAAGCTGACAAGGATAAAAAGAAGTCAGGTAAAAAAGGAAGCAGCAGTTCACAAGATGCTTCAATTGGTAATGATAGCGAAACAAATGCTGTGTCAACGGATAATGCAGGTAACGATCCAAATGCTGCGTCAACTGACAATGTAACTAACGATTCGTCAGATGGAAGTTCTGCGGATGTTGCAGCTTTAGACCGCACTGCTGACAAAAATGAGAACCCGGCTAATGATGCTGCATCAGAAAAAGATAAGCAGGAATCAAGGGGAACACTTGCCAAGACAGGTGGTTTCTTTGGAACTGTCTTTGGATATCTTACAGGACTTTTATTGATAATAGGTGGTGCTGTTATCGTATTTAAAAAGAGAAAAGAAAAGTGAAAGATAGAATAAAGTTTGTATTCGGTATAGGGCTTATGGCAGTAGGAGCGTTGATTCTTCTCGCTTCTATTGCTGTGAATGTAGCCCAGAACCTGAACAAAAATAAGGCAGTCAGTCAATTCGAAGAAGAGAAAAGATTGCTGGCGATGAGTCTTGAAGAACAAAGTAAAAAGGCTAATGCTAAGAAAGATACAGAGCAGGGAGTGGCTGCAACCCCAAATGGTGAATCCTCTATGGATGGAGGAACTCTGGATGAAGCTGTTTCAGATAGCTCGGACTCTTCCACTAATTCAAAAAATGTGGCAGCCTGTGCTACGAAATATCTTGTCAGAATTCCTAAGATTGACTGCATAGAACCTGTTAAGGAAGGAACAGACAGAAATGCTCTTGTGGCTTCTCTTGGACATGAGATAGAAACGGCTTCTCCCGGAGAAAGCGGGAACTGCGTGATAGCAGGTCATAGAAATTATACTTTTGGAAAGTATTTTAACAGGCTCGGTGAACTTGAAATAGGCGATACGATCTATGTGGATACATTTGGCGAAACCTATGAGTACTCTGTGAAGGAGATAAAAGTGGTGGAACCAACTGATCTTAGCGTGCTGGATAATACTGAAGAGGAAATACTTACTTTATATACCTGCACCCCGATTTATATAGCTACCCACAGACTTGTGATCATAGCAAAAAGAGTGTGAAAAGCACATTCCTTAAGACTGAAAATACGAAATAGATTTATATTTTGTACGATATTGAGATAAAAAGCTCCCTTTTTCTTCTGAAATGGGGAGTTTTTTTAATTTATTTGTGATACAATTATGCTGACATAAAAGTTTTGTAAATTTCGGGGGTATTTTCATGAGACTAAAAAATCAAATATTGGCAGGTGTGATAGCTGCATCTGTTTTATTCACATCGTTTCCTGCTGTGAATGTAAGTGCTGCAAAGCTTAAGTATGCAGGTACCTACACCAAGGAAATTGATATAGAGGAAGCTGCGCCTGCTTCAGCAGCAAGTACAGGCGGGAATGATTCAGCTACGATAATACAGGCTCTGGCGACCACAGATAATGCTGTTATAGATACGAACAATAGTGCTGCAGCAGGTCAGAGTACAGACACAGGATCCGGCACTGAGGCAGCAACGGTTAACACTCAGGGCGCAACACCTTTTTCACCGGCAGCTCAGCCGGGCGTAGTCATGGCTTCCCAGGAAGAGAATGTCAGAGTCATGACCGGCATGAAATTCGTGATCGGCGTGACAAGATACGGAACACTTGTAAAGACAACGAAAAACAAATCTGCATATAAATTCAGATCATCAAATAAAAAGATTGCCAAGGTTTCAGCGAAGGGCGTAGTTACAACGGTAAAGGCGGGTAAATGTGATATTACGATCACCGATAAGAAGGACGGCAATGTTTATCTGCTGCACCTGACCGTTGCAAAGACAGTAAAGGTTAAGAACATAAAGCTCAATGAGACCTCTAAGGAATTCAAAAAGGATAAGGGTACATTCCAGTTAACGGCAACAGTTAAGCCTGCGAAATATGCTGAGATACCGGTACTGTGGGGATCAACAGATGACAGTGTTGCGACAGTCGACAACAGAGGACTCGTAACCATAAAGGGCTTTGGTGATTGTGAGATATACTGCAAGGCAGGTTCAAATAATAAGGTTGCAAAGTGCAGTGTTAAGGTAAAAGATCCCAACGCAAATGAGAATGCGGGCGGTGGTAATACCGGATATAATCAGCTGACTTACAGAACAGGAAAACTGGTTGATATTTCAAGCCACAATACGGTAAGCAACTGGCAGCAGCTTAAGAACAGCTGTGACGGAGTGATAATCCGTGTAGGATATCGTGGATATTCAGGTGGAACATTACAGGAGGATATCAAGTTCAGAAGTAATGTTTACAATTGTCAGCAGCATGGAATTCCTTTCTCTGTATACTTCTTTACAACTGCCGTTAACGAAGCAGAGGGGGTTGAAGAAGCCAACTGGATTGCTAATGAGCTTGCAGGAATGAGCATATCAATGCCTGTATTCATTGATTCAGAGAGCAGTGGCGGAAGCGGAAGATCAGACAGACTTTCCAAGGCACAGAGAACAGCAGCAGTTAAGGCTGCATGTGCACAGCTTGCAGCAAAGGGAATACCTTCAGGAGTTTATGCATCCACAAGCTGGTTATACAATAACCTGGATATGGGACAGATTCCGTACTCAGTATGGGCTGCAGATTATAGAGGATACTGCGGTTACACAGGCAGTAAATTCGCATGGCAGTACACATCAAGTGCAACAGGTTACGGTGTGGCTAACAGATGCGATGTATCCAACTGGTATAACTAAATTGTTAAGAGATATTTGTTAAAAAATAATCTGCCTCAGGTGGCTATGCTGCCTGAGGCAGTAGTGATATTGAATAAATTATAGTAATATATAGTCTGATACCATCCGTGATAGCGAAGCATTACAGAGCAACGGTATTACCGTAAGCAGCAGAGTTATCTGGCGCTTACGATAGTAACAGACCGGTTTGTATCAGATAAAAATATATGTTTATAGATGAGGAGCTAATAAAATGTCAAACAGCTATTTGGGGAATATGTATAACGATTTCTTTGGACCTGGATCAGGAGGGGATGGAAAGCCTCCGAAGTTTGATGATCCTAAAAAGGAAGCGGAGATAACAAAACAGGTAAGTGAAGACTTTGAAAGAGTAAAAGACGGTAAGGATATCATTGGGGTAAGAAAGTCTGAGGACAAAGGAATTTTAGGAAAAATCCAGTCTTCAGCACAGGATAAAAACAAAGACGATAAAAAGAATAACAAAGCAATCACAAGTGCAGATGAAGCATTAAATGAAGCAAGAGCACTTTTTAATAATGCAGATAAGCCTGTGCCTCCCATGCCCACAGCTACAACCACATCAGACCCTGTAAAGCAGGAGCAGCCAAAGGAGAAGGAACCGGAGACAGATCCCATGGAGGATCTTAATGGTCTCATCGGTCTTTCTTCAATAAAGCATGATGTAAAAGAACTTACGGATTTTGCCAAGGTTCAGAAGATGCGTAAGGATGAGGGCATGAAATCTGTGCCGGTATCTCTTCACCTTGTGTTTACAGGTAATCCCGGAACCGGTAAAACCACTGTGGCGAGAATCATTTCAAGAATTTATAAGCAGATTGGGGTGCTTTCATCAGGTCAGCTCATAGAGGTGGACAGATCCGGACTTGTTGCAGGATATGTGGGACAGACAGCGCTTAAGACTCAGGAAAAGATAAACCAGGCCCTTGGCGGAGTGCTTTTCATAGACGAAGCCTATGCTCTTTCTCAGGAAAATGATGCCTTTGGCCAGGAAGCTATAGATACTATCCTTAAAGCGATGGAGGATCACAGAGATGATCTTGTGGTAATCGTTGCGGGTTATACAAAACCTATGGAGAAATTCATCAACTCCAATCCTGGACTTAAGTCCCGTTTCAACAAGTACATTGAATTCCCGGATTATTCTGTTGATGAGCTCGAAGAGATTTTCAATATGAATCTTAATAAATATGAGTACGAGCTTGAGGAAGATGCTAAAAAGCACGTAAGGGAAATGATAAGCCAGAGGAAGCTGTCAAGACTTGAGAACTTTGCCAATGCAAGAGAAATACGAAATCTCTTCGAGGAGATAGTTACCAACCAGGCAAGAAGAATTGCCCAGCTTGAAAATCCCACTGCTGAACAGATCAGAATCATAACTTCTGAGGATCTCTTGGACAAATCCTTGGAAGATGAGAAAAAGGCTGAGACAGCTTCGGCAAAAGATGAGAAAAAGGCAGAAACATCTCCTGTAGAAGATGATAAAAAGACTGAAACATCGCTGACAAAAGATGAGGAAAAAGCTGAAAACTCTCTGGCAGAAGAGAGCGAAAATTTTGATACTTCGCTTAATGACGAGAGCGAAGCTAATGTCTTTTCAGAAGCAGATAAAGAGACAGTTGAAGAAGCGGATAAAGATACAGATGAATCAGCAGTTGAATCTTTAGAACAAATAAATACAGCCGGCGATTCTGAAGAAGAAACGCCGACTGAAGATGCAGTCTGATAGTTTAATTATTATGATTAAAACTCAAACTTGTTTAAGAATTTGCCCACTGCAGTAATGGTGGGACCAAGCAGAAAGACCATAAGAATTGTGCAGATTTCAACTCGTCCGCCAAGAAGGAAGCCAATCAGTAAGACAGCTCCATCGAAAGCGATTCTTACGAACTTGAAAGAGATATTCTTAAAAAGTCTGTTGCTAAGGATATTCGGAATTGCATCATAGGGAGAAACTCCCATGTCCGCATTCATGTAGAGGGATGCGGCGATAACAAACAGAATAAGTGCTGCGACAAATATAACAGCTCTATAGGGCCATTCTTTGAACAGATATTCAGGGATGGTCCTTTTCCATATCCATCTGCAAAGATCCGCGGTGTATCCGATGCAGACCATGTTGGCTATAGTACCGGGGCCTATCTGATGCCTGTCGAACAGTATTACTATAATGAACAGGAAAGTGTTCATTATCAGCTGCCAGGTTCCAAAGAGTATGTTAAGGCGCCTTGAAATTGTAATATTCATAAAGGTACACGGATCGGTTCCGAGATCAACCTCAATCAGAAATGAGAGGAAAAATCCCATAAAGAAAACTCCAATAGCCATGATCCAAAACTTTTTTGCAAATCCGGGGCGACTAAAATACCTGCGTATCTTATCTCCTAAATTCATTTCATAATCCTCCTTTTTTCGCAATCCTTCCTATTTTGATTTATTTTATTAAGTTTGTAAAGTAATACTGTAGTTACTCTTAAAAAAACATAAAAACGCTCTTTTGCCGCTATATTCGTTGTATTATAGTTCTTAGATAAATCATGGGAGATTGGATTTTTGAGGTTTTTTGGAATGTCAGAAATTGGTTTCGGACAAAAGCTTCGCAATGTCGGAGGCTTGTCCAAAAATAAAAAATAATGGGGAATTGTTATGAATATTTATTTATGTAGTCCGGAAGAAAGCTTAAATGAGGCTCTTGATAACATTATGAAAAACGATCCGGACGGACGAAAGTTTACATTAGACGAAGACAGGGACAGATGCTATATAGGGGACGAAGTTTTTAGTACTGCTCCGGTAATAATAAATAAGCATAATCAGTATTACGCACCAAAAGAGATTTGATTTTTTTTGTTTCTGCGAGGGGAATATGCATAGAAATGAGGAAATTGACCAGTTAACTGGACTGCCGAATCTATATTCATTTAGAAAAGAAGCGCAAAAACTAATGGACAGCCGCAAGAACAGAGAGCGGGAGTTTGTCATTATTTATTTTGATATTCAGAATTTTAAGAGCTATAATGCGCGCTATGGATTTGAGGCAGGGGACCGTTTTTTGCAGAATATTGCTAAACACATAAGTAAGATATTCCCGGAACTGATGGTGGCAAGGTTCTCGGATGATCATTTTGTTGTGCTTGCATATTATGACAGCATTGAATCGAGAATTGACGATCTTGGTAGAAGGGTTAAAAGCTATAATCCTGATGCCGGGGTTGATCTTCGCGCCGGTATCTATGAGATCGATCCGGATGATATGGATATCAGTATTGCCTGCGACAGGGCGAGGATAGCCTGCAATAGCATAAAAAAGAACTACGACAGTATTTTCAGATATTACGATAAGGAACTGGGTATTCAGCTTGAGCTTGCTCATTATATCATTCACCATATTGGAGATGCTGTGCTTCATGGTTATATTCAGGTTTACTATCAGCCCGTGGTAAGGGTTATAACCGGAAGAGTCTGTGGATTTGAGGCTTTGGCAAGGTGGGTGGATCCTGTGCATGGTTTCCTGATGCCCGGCGTTTTTATTCCTATTCTGGAAGACGCACATCTTATATATAAGCTTGACACCTACATAATCAGGCAGGTTTGTCAGGATCTCAAGGAACTGATGGATATGGGGCTTAAGCCTCATCCCGTATCGGTGAATTTATCGCGCACGGATTTTCATCAAAAGGATATGTACCGGGTTGTTAATGATGCGGTTGGAATGTTCAATATTCCCAAGAATCTTATCCATGTTGAAGTTACTGAGAGTGCCCTGGATGACAACCAGGATGTACTTAAAGGCACAATAGATAAATTCAGAAGAGGCGGTTATCAGGTATGGATGGATGATTTTGGCAGTGGCTATTCATCTCTTAATCTTTTGAAGGATTATGAATTCGATGTCCTCAAATTCGATATGAAGTTTTTACAGAATTTCGGGTCGAATCCCAAAGAAACTGCCATCTGGGAAAACGTTATAAACATGGCAGAAGAGATTGGAATCCAGACTCTTGCAGAGGGAGTAGAGACCATTGAAGCCTGGGATTTCCTGAAAAGAGTAGGCTGTGAGAAGGCTCAGGGTTACTTCTTTGGAAGACCCATGACCAAAGAGGAGTGTCTGGATTATCTGGATGAGTGCAAAGAAATCACCAGACAATCTGTCGCGGAAAAAGATGAAGAGGCACTTGATCATAATAAAAAGATCATAGAGCTGAAAAAGGAAGATGATGATCCCGCGGAAGAAGAGAGAATCGGAAGTATTGACGACGAGCTTTTTATGGCGGAATCTCCGGTATACCTTACCCTTGCGGCAAGAGGCTTTGTTTCGCTATTGGAATACAACTCATACTCTCAGTTCCAGAAGCACTCATTTTTCATAGTAGCCAATTTATCCCAGAATAAGCTCTTAAGACTTCATCTTAGCAGCAAGAGGAAAATTCTGGATAAAGCTTACTATAGTGATGAGTCCTATCAGAACATGATTGATGAAATAGTGCAGAATACGGTAATTCAGGATGAGCAGGAAAATGTTGCGGACTTCTTTGGAAAAGACAGACTGATACTTGCTTATCACAGCGGAATTACCTCTGATGAGATAGAGTTCCATAGAATAGTTGATAAAAAGATGGCTCCGAGATGGACGCATACAATTTATCAGGTAATGGAGGACAAGGGGGATCTGATAGGTTATTTCCTTTCCTTTGATATAGATGAGTACAAGCGTTCCAAGGATCTTGTAAGGCAGATGGCTGAAAGAGATTCGCTTACAGGGCTCTACAACAGGCATACGGCTGTACCGCTTATAAGAAACAGATTATACAGACATCAGCACGGACAATCTGCATTGATCATGGCTGATATAGATGATTTCAGGCGGATTAATGATTCGTATGGACATTTTGCAGGGGATGAGGTTCTGAGGCGTATTTCTGCAAGGCTTGATGATATCTTCGGACGAGATGGCATTGTTTGTCATCTTGATCAGGATGAATTTCTGATCTTTGTGGAAAATATTGATGAGGACAATCTAAAGAGCAGAATTGATACCCTTTGTGAAAATATTTTTGAAGTTAACTATCACAACGATAAGATAAGCTTCACGATTTCAGCAGGATTTGTGATACATCCGGATCAGGGAAGAGGTTATCACGATCTTTTCAGGAAAGCCGATATGGCTTTGGGAGATGCAAAAAAGAAAGGTAAGGGGATGGGACTACAATTCAACGAACAGTGATTAGATGAGGAAACTGCCATGTATCATAAACATGATTTACAGTTTTACCTAAGATATGCTGTTTTGGGAATCCTTTTCTCAATAACAACTATATTAACAATTAAAAACAGCCTGCATATGGATAGTGTTGAAGATCTGGACTTTTGGCAGTACACCTCTGTCTACCTGTTCAAGTTTTCACCTCTTATTGTGCTTTCTGCATTTGAAGGTGTTATACCTGCAATACTTTCCTGCTTTATTCTTTTTGCAGCAAAAACATCTGTGAATAAAGAGCTGGCATTTGTTACCGGTATTTATATTGTAGGGGCAGCCATTACGCACTATTTTTCCATGAGCGGAATGTTTGGTAAAAAGAGAAAAGCTTTCTTTGTTATGCTCTTTTATATGTTGTTTTATGGAAGCTTGTGGGGAGGTTGCCTTGGAATCCTTGCAGGAAGAGGATTTGCTGAATTTGCTCCCTCAAGATCAATATTCTATTTTCTTAATGAACTTCCGGAGGCATTCGTTTCAGTAGCGATAGCTTATATAATACTTAAACAGTCGCCCAATAAGGTAAAATCGCTGATATTCAGTGGCGTATATTACAGAGATGATGTGGATGAACTCACCATGAAAATGGCGGATATAAGAAAATCAAAGCTAAGTCTTACAGTTTCTCTTATCATCTTTATACAGGCAGTTGCACTTGGACTTACCGCTGCAATTTTTGCTAATACACTTATTCCCAACATGAAGGGCTCCATTTCTGAGGAAGTCAATCGGGCTGTAGAAAAGGTGATTTCTTCAATTGACTGGTCCAAGATGACTAACATTATAGCTCTTGAGAAGCAGGTCAGTGAGATAGAGGCTGCAAGAGCACCAAGCTATATTAATTTCGGACTGAACAATGAGACACTTATTTTTGATATAAAACTAATACTGCTTATTCTGGTGGTAATTATACCCCTTAGTGTAATTGCCAATCAGATAGCCCAGTACAGGATAGCGCGGCCTATCATGTCGCTGGCGGATGCTGTGCAGGCATTCTATGACGGAGGAGTTACAGGGCTTGATGAATGTCTTGAAAAACTCCGTAATCTCGATATCCATACGGATGATGAGATTGAATATATGTATGCAAATTCTATGAAAACTGCGGAGACCATGGTTAACTATATTAAGATGATCCAGGCCCAGCGGTCTCTTGCAGATGAGCTGCGAACCCAGCAGATGGCAAATGAGGCTAAAAACAACTTCCTGTCAAGCATGTCTCACGAGATTAGAACGCCAATAAATGCCATGCTTGGTTTTAATGAAATGATCCTCAGGGAAAGTAAAGATCCTGAGATATTAAAGTATGCCTCCAACGTTAACAGCTCCGGAAAGCTGCTGCTTGGACTTGTTAATGATGTTCTTGATTTTTCCAGAATTGAGGCAGGAAAAACCGAGATAATACCTGTTGAATATGATCTCAGTTCACTTGTTAATGACCTGATAAACACAGCACATATGAGAATGCAGGGAAAAGGTCTTGAACTTAAGACCAATATTTCTACAGACATTCCGTGCATACTTATGGGCGATGAGATACGTATAAAGCAGTGCGCTATGAATGTCATAACGAATGCGATAAAGTATACGAATGAAGGCAGTGTAACAATTACCATAGATCATAAGGTTATAGATAAGGATAATATATCCCTAAGATTCAACATTAAGGATACCGGTATCGGAATCCGCAAAGAAGATATGGATAAGCTTTTTTCACCCTTTGAAAGGATTGAGGAGAGCAGAAACAGAACAATTGAAGGCACCGGCCTTGGAATGAATATAGTAAAACAGCTCCTTGCCCTTATGGATTCAAGGCTTCTTGTCAGCAGTGAGTATGGAAAAGGCAGTGAGTTTTCATTTTCAATAAAGCAGAAGGTCTTAAACTGGAGTCCTATCGGTGATTTCGCTGCGACCTATGAAGAGACACTCATGGGACAGGATACTTATCATGAGAGCTTCCATGCTCCCGATGCCAAAATCCTGGTAGTTGACGATACTCTGGCGAATCTCACTGTTATCCAGGGACTTCTGAAGCAGACACAGATTCAGGTGGATGTTGCAGAAAGTGGCTTTGAAGCACTGGAAAAAGTTTGTGATAACAAGTATGATATTATCTTCATGGATCACAGGATGCCAAGGATGGATGGAATAGAAACCTTCCGTGCAATGAAAGAGCTGGATGAGAACCTGAATAAGGATGTTCCGGTATTTGCGCTCACTGCTAACGTAATAAGCGGCGCAAGAGAAATGTACTTTAAGGAAGGTTTTTCAGGATATCTTCCAAAACCTGTTGATTCAGCACGGCTAGAAGATGTAATATTAAAGACGCTGCCCAGAGACCTTATAATAAAACCTGAGGACGAAGGCTTCGAACTTAGCTCAACGGTAGATGAGATAGGAGCAGATGATCTTGAAGCTATAAGCGTCATGACCAATATAAGTGGTATAGATTACGAAACAGGCTCCAAAAACTGTGGAGGACCTGCTGCACTAAAACAGGTTGCAACCAATTTTGCACTGGCGATAGAAGCTAATGCCAAATCGATAGAAGATGCCTGGCACTTTAAGGATATCGAAAACTATACTACCTATGTTCACGGTTTAAAGAGCTCCGCGAGAGTTATAGGTGCAACAGAATTATCCAATCTTGCTGCATACCTCGAACAATGCGGTAACAAGGGTGATCTTGATGAGATTGAGAGAAGAACACCTGAACTTTTGCACAACTACAAAGAATATGCTGAATTCTTAAGCCCACTGATAGAAGCTGCAAACAGTGAGGCTGAAGATGAACTTGGTAAACCTTTGATAGAACCGGAAGAGCTTAGTGGAGCGCTTAAAAGTCTTAGAGAATTTGTTGAAGGTAACTATTTCGACAGCGCGGATGATGTTGTATCCATGATGGATGACTACAGAATGCCGGATGATTTTAAAGATACGTATAAAGAAATTAAGAGGCTACTGGCAGCTGTAGATAGAGATGGCTTGTTAAAGATTCTTTAACATAAAGAAGGGAAGAATCATATGGATAAAAGAGTTTTGCTGATAGGTTCACAAAAAAGCTTCATGGTAAATGCCATAGCCAAGGGACTACAGAATGACGGATACGAGGTTGTAAGATGTGGTTTTATTAAGGACGACATCATGGCACTCGAGAACAAACCTGAGTTATTTGTTTTATATCTTGGTGATATTGACGCCAAAAATCCGGAGATGGATGATATCGAAACCTTTAAATATCTGGATGAAGCAATTGATAAGGAACGCTTTTTTCTATATGAGGTGGGAAATACCGATGAGCTGGAGTGTGCAGCCAGATTCATCTCAAAAATCAAGGTCACAGAGACATTCTTAAGACCACTTGATGTGAAGGAGCTGGCTGATCAGCTCGACACTGTTGTAATGAGTAATGCACTTGGAGAAGATCAGAAAAAGAAAATTCTCGTGGTTGATGATGACGGTACGATGCTCAGGATGATAAAGACCTGGCTCTCAGTTAAATATAGAGTTTACATGGCAAGCACAGGTAAGATAGCTTTGAATTTCCTTCAAAGTAATGAAGTTGACCTGGTTCTTCTGGATTACATGATGCCTCAGATGGATGGTCCTCATGTACTAAATGAAATCAGAAATGATCCTAAGATAAAACAGTTGCCTGTAATGTTCCTTACATCCAAGAGTGACAAGGAGAGTGTGGTTTCAGTAGCAGCGTTAAAGCCTGAGAAGTATCTTTTGAAGACCATGCCCAAGGCTAAACTCCTTGGAAGCATCGATGATTTTTTCTTTGGTTCAAACAAATAAAATATCAGAATTATAACCGCCCCTTATTCGCAGATAATCCTGTTGAATGAGGGGTTAACTAATGTGAAAAAATCATGTATACTATCGTGGAATAAATACAGTTTATAGAGGAGAATCCCCATGATTAAAAAGTTGATTGATGGTATTAAAAAGACCGAAGCACCTATTGTTGTAGGCCTGGATCCGAAGACGGATTTCATCCCAAAGAGAATTCTTGACAAAGCGTTTTCTGAGTTCGGACCGTCTCAGGAAGCAGTTGCCGAGAGCTTCTTTTTGTTTAATAAAGAGATAGTTGATAATATTTACGATCTCGTTCCTGCCGTTAAGCCGCAGGTTGCCATGTATGAGCAGTTCGGACTTCCCGGACTTGAAGCTTATAAGAAGACCATTGATTACTGCCATGAAAAGGGGCTCCTTGTCATTGCTGATGTAAAAAGAGGCGATATAGGTTCAACTTCTGAATCCTACGCTATCGCGCACCTTGGAGCATCTAAGGTAGGCGATACACTTATAAAAGGGTTTGATGCTGATTTTGCTACCGTTAATCCTTATCTGGGATCAGATGGAGTAAAGCCTTTCATAAATGTATGTAATGAATTTGACAAGGGTATTTTCGTACTTGTAAAGACTTCAAATCCCAGCAGCGGTGAGCTTCAGGATAAGGTAGCTGACGGCAAGCCTCTCTATGAGACAGTAGGAAGTCTTGTTGAGACCTGGGGTGCAGAATCTATGGATGGTTCTTACAGTAACGTCGGTGCAGTTGTGGGAGCTACATATCCGGAGATGGGTAAGGTACTTCGCGATATTATGCCTCATGCATTTATACTGGTTCCCGGCTATGGCGCTCAGGGCGGAAAAGGAAAAGACCTTGTTCACTTCTTTGATAAGGACGGACTTGGAGCAATTGTTAATTCATCCCGCGGAATCATAGCTGCATGGAAGAATGAAAAGTATGGAGATCCTTCACAGGAACTTCTTGGAGAGGCTGCAAGAAAAGCGGTTCTTGATATGAAGGAAGATATAGCTTCTGCTTTAAAATAAAAATATTTTTATACGACAAACCGCTTGGTTAAGTCATTTTTAATACTTAATTAATAGTATACAAGCTTTTTATTATGATACAATTCTGATAACAGTACAGTGAATTAGTCTGGTTTACTCCGCGAATGCAAGCCCGGAGTGTGTGGTTTTGCATCAAAGCGGAGTAAACCGGATAATAAATATAGTTTTAGAGGAGTATGTCCAAAAATGGAAAGATATAAGGAAGAGTTTATTGAGTTTATGGTGGACAGCAATGTCCTTAAGTTTGGGGAGTTTACACTTAAGAGTGGAAGAAAGTCACCGTTTTTCATGAATGCGGGAGCATATGTTACAGGTGCTCAGTTAAAGAAGCTCGGTGAGTACTATGCAAGAGCAATTCATGACAGATTCGGTCTTGAGTTCGATGTACTTTTCGGACCTGCATACAAGGGAATACCGCTTACAGTTGCAACAACAATCGCCATCAGCGAACTTTACGGAAGAGAGATCCGTTACTGCTCCAACAGAAAAGAGATCAAGGATCACGGCGACAAGGGTATCCTCCTTGGAACAAAGCTTAGAGACGGCGACAGAGTTATGATCATTGAGGATGTTACAACCTCAGGAAAGTCAATCGAAGAGACAGTGCCGATCATCAGAGAACAGGCTGATGCTGATATTGTTGGTCTCATGGTTTCACTTAACAGACAGGAGAAGGGCCTTGAGACTGATATGAGCGCCCTTGATGAGATCAGAGAGCGCTATGGCTTTGAGACTGGTGCCATTGTAACAATGCAGGAGGTTGTTGAACACCTCTATGGAAAGTCTTTCGATGGTGATGTTGTTATAGATAAGAACATCAAGAAAGCAATAGATGAGTATTACAAGGAGTACGGCGCAGGCAATCTGTCTGCAAACTAATCAGGTTCTATGATGGAGGAGAGAAAAAAGAGGAAAAAATTCAATATTAAGCTTCCTGTCAGGAGCCGTGGGAGATACGTGTTTACTGATAAGAAGCATCCTGAAAAGGGAGTTCTTTCTTCGGCCCTTGGAGTGATTTCTGTAGCAACAATTATCTATGCTGTTTACTTAAGCTATAGAAATGGCGGACAGGCAGAAGCAAAATACGCGGTGGCGGTTATGTTTTGCCTGCTGTATTCAATCACAGGACTTGTTCTTGGTATACTGGCCAGGATGGAAAGGGACATATTCAAACTTTTTCCGAACGTGGGGATAATACTCAATGTTATTTCAATAATTTGGGTAGGGTTGTTGTTGTACTTTTCCTTTATGTGAGGTGCAGTTATGGATAGAGGCAAGCGAAATGAGGAAATACGTAAGAGTATTCAGATGGTAATACTCAGCTGTTATACGGTTTTTTCTCTGGGTCTTGCAATTGTATCTGTTACCAGTTCATGGGAGTTTTGGACAATTCCGATAATTTTTGTCGGAGTTGTCATCTCCTGGAGTATTTATGTTTCCGGACAGTTTGTATTCAGGTTCCGGATTTTTGTCTATGCCGGTTTTGTCGTTCTGGCGATATTCTTTTATGGATCCCATATTGAACAATTGTATAATGCTACACTTATTATAGTGCTTGCCATGATGCTGTTTTCTCTTACTGAGGAAAAAGCTGCTCTTCGCATATTCCTGATGGGATATGTGATTCTGATTCTTTATCACGTAATTCTGATGTTTTCCAAGGTGGAGAGCTTTAAGCAGCTGTCCATTCCAATCCTTTTTCTGGATATTCTTGCGGTGATCCTGGCTGACAGGGTGGCGGGGTATATCTGTGAAATGTTCTCTGTGTCCAAAAGGATGGCGGATGAACTTGAGGATGAAATGAGTGAAATGAAGCGCAAATCCGAGGATTTCATGGCTAATATTTCCCATGAGCTCCGCACGCCCATCAATGTTGTTACAGGACTATCAGGGCTTTTATTAAATGATGAGCGCGAGGAGAAAAAGAAAGCTGATCTTAATGCAATACAGGGGGCTGGTAGAAGGTTATTCAGTAGGATTGAGGATATTCTGGACTATACGGAAATAGATACAGGTTCCCTTGTGCTTTCAGAGGAGGACTACCGCATATCATCTGTAGTTAATGATATTGCCACGGAGTTCAGGATGGTAAGGCAGGGAACTCCTGAGATAGTCATCGATATGGATGCCAATATCCCGGCGAGGCTTGTGGGAGATGCCGCAAGGATTAAGAGAATCATGCGACATCTCATGGTAAATGCGGTTAAATTCACGGGTGAAAACGGCTGTGTCAATCTGCGCATTTTTACCCGTAAGAAGGATTATGGTGTCAATCTGTGCATAGAAGTAACTGACACCGGTATCGGTATGACGGAAGATGAGAGAAAAAGAGTAGTTGAGGGACTGTACCAGATAGATTCCGGACGAAGCAGAAGAGCTGAAGGTATAGGGCTTGGACTGTCCATAGTCTTCGGTTTTGTAAAGAAGATGGGCGGCTTTATCAGGATTGAGAGCGAAGTAAAAAAGGGAACCAAGATTACGGTCACAATACCTCAAAAGGTTGAGGATGAAACTCCCAGCGTTATGGTTGATCACCCTGAAAAGCTGGAAATTGCATGTTATATAAGAAATGATAAGTATAAAAGCCCCGCAATTAGAGAGTATTACAATACGATGATACTCAATATTCTAAAGGGGCTTTCTGTGCCTATTCATAAGGTCTCTGAGTTTGAGGAACTTAAGAGTCTGTGCTCTAAAAATCAGATCACTCACATAATAATCGCTGAGGAAGAATATACAGAAAATCGGGATTACTATGAAAATATTAAGCCGGATATATCGGTTATTGCATCAGTGTCCGGTATGTTCAGAATTCCTAATGGCAGTAAGGTATCCTTTATCAGAAAACCGGTATTTAGCCATTCTATAGTGAATTCTGTAAACAGAAAGATGGCTGTATGGGAGTTTGATCCCGAAACCAGTGGAAAGAAGCTTGTATTCAATAATGTAAGTGCCCTGGTTGTTGATGATGAAGAGATGAATCTTCTTGTTGCCAAGGGTATCCTTGCCGGTTACGGAATGGATGCTGAGCTTGCCCGCAGTGGAATGGAAGCTGTCAATCTTTGTGAAAAGAAAAAGTTTGATGTTATTTTCATGGATCATATGATGCCGGATGTGGACGGTGTGGAAGCGATGAAGATGATAAGGCATAATGCAGGGCCTGACGATCATACTTCCATCATTGCATTTACGGCAAATGCTGTCAGTGGTGTAAGGGAGATGTTTATGAAGGAGGGCTTTGATGAGTTTCTGGCAAAGCCCATTGAGATATCTGAGCTTGAGAGAGTTCTTAAAAAGCTTCTGCCTTCAACCATGTGGGAATATGTGACCATGGATGTTGTCAAAGATGATGATATATCCGATGCTTCCACAAACAGAAGAGGAAATTATGCGGTTTTAAATGCAGTTGAGGGTACGAGGATCTGCAGAGGAAGTGATGAGTTCTACGAGGAGATGCTTCATGAATTTGACAGAGAAGCAGACTCTATAATTGAAGAGCTTCAAAAGCTTTATGATGAGAGAGATTGGGAGAATTACAGGATAAAGCTTGAAGCTCTAAAACTCTCCAGCAGAATCATAGGGGCATATGACCTTTCAAGAAAAGCTGCCGAGGTTGAAAAGGCAGCAGATGTTAAATGGGAAGCTTTCATAATTGCAAACCACGATGCTCTAAAACGGCAGATAGGTGATGTCAGAGCTGACATTATGCGCGTTTACGGAGGTAATGCATCATGATCATCAATCGCTTGTTTAATGTGGCTAATGACCGCAATAAAACGTTGCAGGAAAGAATCTTTTCTGTCATTCCTGCAATCGGACTTCTGGCTATGTTTCTGCTGATATTCATTGGGATAATAGTTCAGGATGACATAGTTAATACTATTATTATTGCCGCTTTTTTACTTGTATTTTCCATAATTGTAACACTCACTATAAAGAAGCGTAAGGTTCAGACCGGCGCAACCATAATCGCAGCTGTACTGATTCTTTTTATTCTGCCTGCAGCATTTATCTTCGGTGGAGGAATTTACGGAGGCTCCCCTGTATGGTTCGTGTTTGGATTCGCCTATGTAGGTATGACTGTAGAGGGTAAGCGGAAATATGTACTACTTGGAGTTGGTGTGATTACAACAGCTCTCGCGTATTATATTGCATTCCATTTTCCGCAATACGTGGCAGAACATACTGTTGAAGCAGCGCATTTTGATTCCTTCTCAAGTGTGGTAATTGTCAGTGTCCTGATGACAGTTATGATTCTTTTCCAGACACAGATATATAAATCGGAGAACAGGCTTATAGAAAAGCAAAAGCAGGAGATAGAAGAGCTGGGGCAGTCAAAGACGCGCTTTTTTTCAAGCGTCAGTCATGAAATCAGAACTCCGCTGGATTCAATACTTGGCTCTAATGAGCTTATCTTAAGAAACGCCAACTCGCCTGAGGTCTCGGAAAATGCCCAGAATATCAAGAGCGCAAGTAAGATATTGCTGTCGCTTATTAATGATGTTTTGGATATGAGTAAATTAGAGTCAGGAAAAATGGAGATTGTTCCTGCTGAATATGATCTTGCGGTTCTTCTGTCAGAGACGGTAAACCTGATATGGGAAGAGGCTTCAAGAAAGGGGCTTGCTTTCTATGTGGACATTGATAGAACCATACCAAGAAAGCTTAAGGGAGATGACGTAAGAATTGAACAGATTCTTATGAATCTTATAAGCAATGCGATTAAATATACTAATGAAGGAAGCGTCAAGCTGACTGTAAAGGGAAGAATTAAGGAAGGTAATCAGGTACTTGTTTCTTTCTCAATAGAAGATACAGGTATGGGTATAAAAAGAGACAGCATGCCATACCTTTTTGATGAATTCAAGAGAGTAAATATAGAGCAGACAAAGGGAATAAACGGAACGGGACTTGGACTTGCCATAGTCAAGCAGCTGACGAGTGCAATGAATGGTGATATTCAGGTCAATAGTATATACACAAAAGGTTCAACCTTTACGGTGACCATTCCCCAGGAAATTGTGAAGGCAGAGCCTATAGGAGATATGGCTATTGAGACCCTGAGGAAAAGGGAAGCCAGTCAGTTCTACAGACAGAGCTTTGAGGCTCCGACCTGTAGGATTTTGATAGTGGATGATAATCTGATGAACAGACTGGTTACAGCCAAGCTTTTGAAGGACACAAAAATGGTAATCGATCAGTCTGACAGCGGGCAGGACTGCATATCAAGATGTGCGGATATTGAGTATGACTGCATTTTCATGGATTATGAGATGCCGGAGATGGATGGAATAGAGTGCCTGAGGCAGATAAGGTCTCAGGTTGGAGGCATGTGCCGTGAGACGCCGGTTATAGTTACTACGGCGTATTCTTCTGCAGATGACCAGGCTGTGTACAGGGCTGCAGGTTTTGATGGGTATCTGCTTAAGCCTATTTCCGGAGAAATGCTTGAGAATACGCTACTGCGCGTACTTCCTGCTGAGAAGATTCACAGGACAAGTCCTACATATATTGACCCGGAGGAAGAGAAGCTCCTGTCGGCAAGAGAGAGGCTTCCAATTCTTGTGACCACAGAAAGTGCCTGCGATCTTCCGAAGGAAATGATCGAGAAGCTTAGAATTCCAACCATTCCTCTTTACATAAAGACCAAGAACGGCGTGTTCCTTGACGGAGTTGAGGTGGAAACAGAGGGCGTTCTTAAGTATATGCGTGAGGGAGGAACGGAGGATCTGTCAGCGGATATTCCATCGGTTCAGGAATACGAGGATTTCTTTGCATCCCATCTATCGGATGCTGAGAATATCATTCATATCAGCATGTCAGGAAAAGCAGGCGGGGCTTATCATGCGGCACTTGAGGCTGCAGGCTCCTTTGATAAGGTCACTGTTGTTGATTCCGAGAGCCTCTCGAGTGGAATCGGAATTCTGGTGCTTCAGGCGATAAAGCTATGCAGAGAAGGAAAGAGTGTACAGGACTGTGTGGCTGCTCTTAATTCCATTAAGAAGCGCATACACACAAGCTTCCTTATTGACACCATCGATTACCTTATCAGAATGGGAAGAATAAAAAGAAGAACCGGCGGTATGAGCAGAATTTTTATGATGAAGCCTGCTATTTTGTTCAGGGATGGCAGAGGAACTCTTGGTAGAATGATGATAGGACCTGCAACTAAGACCCGTAAAGCCTATGTGGAGGATCAGCTGACGCACTATGCTCCTATAGACAGGAAGCTTTTATTTATAACCCATTCGGATCTGTCTACTTCAGAAATTGAGGACATTCGCAGATGGGTAGCAAATATCATGACCTTTGATGAAATTATAGTACAGAAGGAATCCGCTTCAATGGCAGCAATCCATGGAAGTGGAGCATTTGGCCTTTTATACATGCTTGCGGAGAATGAGACTCATGGCTAAAGTTCTTATTGTAGATGATGCGGAAATGAATGCAGAGGTTCTTGCAGAGATGGTAAAAATGCTGGGACCTGAAACGGAAACTGCTTCCAATGGAAAGGAAGCGGTTGAATTAGTGCGCCAAAATTACTATGACCTGATATTTATGGATCATCTGATGCCTGTGATGGATGGAATGGAAGCACTTTCAGTTATGAAGAGAGAAAATCTCTGCCATGGAGTACCCATAGTTATGGTTACTGCCAATGATTCTGCCCTGGACGGAACAATGTATCTGAAGGCAGGATTTTCAGATTATATGAAGAAGCCTTTTTCTGCAAAAATAGTGGAGGATATTCTTATTAAATACGGGATTATCGGTAGTGTTACCGTGGATGAAGTCTGGAAGGAACTCCAGCAGCATTTAAAGGGACTGAATCTTCAGGATTCAAAAAAGTATTTTCTCTTTGATCCGACTTTTTATGTTGAGATACTAAAGGAGTATGAGCAGATTGAAAGCTCAGCTATTACTTTTGAAAAGCCTGATATGTCTGATATCGGGAAATATCTTTATGACGTAAGAGCCGCAAAGGACAGTGCAAGACTCATAGGTGCACAGGAACTGGCAAATGAGGCACTTTTAATGGAGGAAGGTATTAAGGACGATGATGATGAAGCCTTTTTAGCGCATCTTGAGAGATTCAGAGACCTGGATAAGAGGCTTAAGAGAGCTTTGAGCAGAGTGAAGTCTCTGACACATTAGAAGGGGATTTTTTCGTTTAAAATGTGGTAATTTTTCTGATTTATTTAGTTGATAATAACCCTATGGTTGTGGTAGGATTGCCTAGTGTACGGACACGGTAATATTTTGATTAAAATAGCATGTCAGTACACTAGTATAGTAGTTCTATTTTTTTTGGTAACAGGAGGAGCAATATGGCACAGGTTGGAATTGTTATGGGCTCGGATTCGGATATGCCGGTTATGTCCAAAGCAGCACAGATACTTGATGAGCTGGGTATCTCTTATGAGATGAACATTATATCAGCACATCGTGAACCCGATGAGTTCTTTACATATGCGAAGAGCGCTGAGGAAAAAGGTTTTAAAGTCATTATAGCCGGAGCAGGAATGGCAGCACACCTTCCGGGAATGTGCGCCGCAATTTTCCCTATGCCTGTTATCGGAATTCCCATGCATACAACTTCATTAGGCGGAAGAGATTCATTATACAGCATCGTTCAGATGCCCACAGGTATTCCTGTTGCAACAGTTGCCATAAATGGTGGCGCGAACGCAGGACTTCTTGCAGCAAAAATTCTTGCTACAAGTGATGCGGAGCTTCTTAATAAGCTTAAGGAATATTCTAAGGGTCTTAAGGATGCCGTTGTTAAGAAGGATGAGCATCTTCAGGAAGTTGGATATAAAAATTATTAATTGTGAAGTGTATTAAACGGAGGAAAAAATGTCAGAGCTTAACTACAAAAACGCAGGTGTTGATATCGAAGCAGGCTACAAGTCAGTGGAGATGATAAAGGGATATGTAAAGGAGACCACAAGACCCGAAGTTCTTGGTGGTATCGGAGGATTTTCAGGAGCATTTTCCCTTGCAAATATTAAAAATATGAAGGATCCCGTTCTTCTTTCGGGAACTGACGGAGTAGGAACAAAGATTAAGCTTGCTTTTCTTTTGGATAAGCATGACACAATCGGTATCGATGCTGTTGCGATGTGTGTTAATGACGTAATATGTGCCGGCGGTGAGCCGTTATTCTTCCTTGATTATATAGCTTGCGGTAAGAATTACCCTGAGAAGATCGCAGCAATCGTTAAGGGCGTGGCAGAAGGCTGCAAGCAGTCAGAGTGTGCCCTTGTAGGTGGTGAGACAGCAGAGCATCCCGGACTTATGCCTGAGGATGAGTATGATGTTGCAGGTTTTGCTGTAGGTGTTGTAGACAGGGCTGACATGATTGACGGAAGTACAATTAAGCCCGGAGACACACTTATCGGTGTGGCTTCAAGCGGAGTACACAGCAACGGCTTTTCACTTGTAAGAAAGGTTTTCGATATGACTAAGGAAAGCCTTGAAAAGTACTACGATGAGCTGGGCTGCACACTTGGTGAGGCACTTCTTGAGCCCACAAGAATTTATGTAAAAATGGTTAAGGGCATCAAAAATGCCGGCGTTAAAGTTAAAGGCTACAGCCATATAACAGGCGGTGGTTTTTATGAGAATATTCCGAGAATGCTTCCTGAAGGCTGCAAGGCTGTAGTTAAGAAGGACAGTTATGAGGTTCCTGCTATCTTCAAGCTCATGCAGAAGACTGGTAATCTTGAAGAGCATATGATGTTCAACACCTTCAACTGTGGTCTTGGCATGGTTATAGCAGTTGATCCTGCAGACGCAGAGAAGACTCTTGAGGCTATTGAGAAGTCAGGAGAGAAGGCTTGGATCGTAGGTTCTGTTGAGGCAGGTGACAAGGGAGTAGAGATATGCTAAACATTGCAGTCCTTGTTTCCGGTGGAGGAACAAATCTTCAGGCAATAATTGATGCCATAGATAATGGTTCTATAACCAATACTAAGATCGGTCTGGTTTTTAGTAACAACAGAAACGCATACGCTATAGAGCGCGCCAAAAGGCACGGAATAAAGACAGAGGTGCTTGTACCCAGGGAATTTGAGGACCGCGCAGCTTTTAATGATGCTTTCTATAATTTACTGGTGGCTGAGAATCCGGATCTTATTGTGCTTGCAGGATGTCTTGTTGTGATTCCTGAAAAAATCGTTAAAGCATTCAGTGGCAGAATCATAAATATTCATCCTTCACTTATTCCGTCATTTTGCGGAACAGGCTTCTATGGACTTAAGGTTCATGAGAAAGCGCTGGAAAGAGGTGTCAGAGTATCGGGAGCAACGGTTCATTTTGTTGATGAGGGTACTGATACCGGCCCTATCATTTTACAAAAACCTGTGATGATAAGACCTGATGATGACGCAAAGAGTCTTCAGCAGCGCATTATGGAGCAGGCTGAATGGAAGATACTTCCCAAGGCAATCGATCTCATAGCCAATGAGAAAATCAGAATTGAGGATGGCAAAGTTATAATTGATGGTTATGATCCTGACGAGCTTTGAGCCTCGCAGATCAATGTTTATATGATGAGCGGATACCGTTAGTGCACGACCTTTGGACGCTTACGGTATCCGTATCCAATCGTACTGAGTCAGATATAAACCAGCATTTACAGAGGAGGAACCATCATGACGAAGTCATGATTCGGAATGGTTCCGACCGATAGGGCAGGATTACGAAGTAATCGTGCCAATACACAAGAGGAGGAAGAAATGAAGGTACTTATAGTTGGTGGGGGAGGCAGAGAACATGCAATAGCAGAAGCGGTTTCAAGAAGTAAGCATCTTGATAAGCTCTATTGTGCGCCTGGAAATGCAGGCATTGCAGAGCTTGCTGAGTGCGTTGCCATTTCACCTATGGAGTTTGATAAGCTTGTAAGCTTTGCCAAGGAAAAGGAAATTGATCTTACTATTGTAGGTATGGATGATCCGCTAGTAGGCGGAATTGTTGATGCTTTTGAAGCAGAGGGACTCAGAGTATTTGGTCCCAGAAAGAATGCCGCTATTCTGGAAGGCAGTAAGGCATTTTCCAAGGATCTTATGAAAAAGTATGACATTCCAACAGCAGCATATGAGACTTTTGAGGATCCCGAGGAAGCACTTAAATATCTTGAAGATGCCAAGTATCCGATTGTTCTTAAAGCAGACGGACTTGCTCTTGGTAAGGGCGTTCTTATCTGTGAGACAAAGGAAGATGCCAAGGCAGGTGTCCGCCAGATCATGGAGGACAGAAAGTTTGGTGATGCCGGTAAGAAGATGGTCATCGAGGAGTTCATGACAGGTCGCGAGGTATCTGTTCTTTCATTTGTTGATGGAAAGACCATAAAGCTTATGAGCTCTGCTCAGGATCACAAAAGAGCAGGAGATGGCGATACAGGCTTAAATACAGGGGGAATGGGTAACTTTTCACCCAGTCCTTTCTACACAGCTGAGGTGGATGCGTTCTGCAAGGAGCACATTTATCAGAAGACAGTAGATGCCATGAGAGCAGAGGGAAGAGAATTTAAGGGTGTAATATTCTTTGGACTTATGCTTACACAGGACGGACCCAAAGTACTTGAGTACAATGCAAGATTTGGTGATCCTGAAGCACAGGTTGTTCTTCCCAGACTTAAGACAGATATGATCGAAGTCTGCGAGGCAGTTATTGACGGTACTCTTGATGAGCTTGACCTTCAGTTTGAGGATAAGGCAGCAGTTTGTGTTGTACTTGCATCAGACGGTTATCCTGTAAGCTACGAGAAAGGCAAGGAGATTACAGGCCTTGAGAACTTCAAGGATAAGGATGGTTACTATTGCTTCCATGCCGGAACAAAGTTTGATGAAAACGGCAAGGTCGTAACAAATGGTGGCCGTGTCCTTGGTATTACAGCAAAGGGCGATACCTTAAAGGAAGCAAGACAGAAAGCTTACGAAGCTACAGAGTGGGTAAGTTTTGAGAATAAATACATGCGCCATGATATAGGTAAAGCTATCGAAGAAGCGTAAGCGATTGTTTTCTTAAGCAAAGAAAATATTAAATAAAGAGCTGTGGAAAAGAGAGCTTTTTCACAGCTCTTGTTTGAGCAGAGCACTTAGCGAGGTATTGTCGAGCTTAGTGGAGCTTGCATGAGCAGAGCACAGGGCCAGGTGATTTTGTAATATATGACTGCAAAATATCCTTTGGTGGATGAAAATATAGTGGCTTTGTGGTATACTAGCACCAAATGTTGAGTTGTAATTATCAGCAGACAGAAATATTTTGTGCATTGGATTTAAAAAAATAATGCACTTGCAACCGGAGGTATTAAGGTATGATGAGTAGGAAAATTGGGAAAAGTGCCATATATGCGGCATCTATAATGACTGCCGGTGTATTGGCTTTTGGACAGCCCATCGTAGCACTGGCTGCTACAGGTACCGTAACATCATCAAATGTTAAGGTCAGATCAGAAGCGAGCACATCTTCCCAGCAGGTATCAAGTCTTGATTCGGGGGACAAGGTTGATATTATTGATGAGACTACAGATTCGCAAGGATATGTGTGGTACAGAATTTATGTAAATGGGAATGAATACGGATATATCAGAAGTGACCTTGTTTCGAAATCAGGTGAGACCAAGAGTACTGATGCCGGTACAGCAAGTGCATCACTTCCTGAGACACAGGTTACAGCTGTTGCTGAACAGGCTGCTACGGTTTCTGTAGAAAGTGCTAATGTAAGATCAGGTGCAGGCACAGGATATACTACTGTCGGAACCGTTAAAAACGGGGATGGCGTTACTGTTACAGGAGAAGCACAGGGAACTGATTCCAAGAAATGGTATCAGATAAAGTTTGGTGAGAGCGGAAGAGCAGGATTTGTAAGAGCTGACCTTTTGACAATGGGTGCTCCTGCTGCAGAAGCACCTGCAGATGACCCTCAGGGTGAGAGCGGAGAGATGGCTCCCACTGAAGGTGAACAGCCTGTAGAAGGCGAAGCAGTTGAAGGACAGCCTGCAGAGGGTGAACAGCCCGCAGAGCAGCCTGCAGCTAATCCTGTGGATGTAGGTAACGGTGAGTTTTCGCTTGCTTATAAGGATGACGGAACCGGCAATCAGGTTTGGTATCTCTATGATAACGTTGAGAGTACACAGGTTAAGCTCGGTGATCTTTTAGATTATGCCAAGGCAGGTCAGCAGGCTAATGCACTTCAGGAGCAGGTAGGCAAGCTTAAAGGTGCTCTTATCGGAATGGCAGTAGTTATCGCAATTCTGGTACTTGGTATTCTTCTCCTTGTTTATAAGCTTCGTGATGCTATGTATTACGAGGATGAGGAAGAAGAAGCTGCACCTCAGAAGAAGAACAAGTACGATGATCTTCCGAAGCAGAAGCCTGCTAAGAGATTCTTTGATAAGGACGAAAATGATGAGCCCAAGTCTCTTGGAAGAACAGTAGCTGACAGCAAGAGAACAACTTCACCCAGAAGGAATGCTCCTATGGGTTCTGCTGCATCTCTTCTTCAGGATGACAAGCCGGCAAGAAGACCTATAACTCCAGAGAGACCTGAGAGATCAGAGCGAGTAAGCAGAGCAGAGAGACCTGAGAGAGTAGCTCCTTCACGTGAGAGAAATGATGCTCCCAGACAGGTAACTCCACAGGCTCCTACAGGACGTAAGTCCCGCAACTTCCTTCTTGATGATGAGGATTTTGAATTTGAATTCCTTGATCTGGATGATGAAGATCGTAACTAAGTATTTAATATTTATAGAGTTTGGTATGACCGCGCAGCTTTTGTTGCGCGGTCTTTTTACTTACAACTCTTTATTTAGTTTGAAGAGAGCACTTAGCAAGCTTTTTCACGATTTAAGTGGATTTTTTCTTATAGATTCCTATTTGACAACCTGGCATCCTTTGTTATACTAGACGTATCACAGGAAAGGAGACTGCCATGGTAATTGAAATTGATTTTAACAGTGACGAGGCTTTATATGTTCAGCTGTGCAATCAGATCATAATGGGAATTGCCACGTCTCAGTTCCGGGAGGGAGAACAGCTCCCAAGTGTCAGGCAGCTGGCTGAGATGATCGGCATTAATATGCATACGGTCAATAAGGCTTACTCCATTTTACAGCAGGAGGGCTTTGTTAAGATTGACAGGAGAAGAGGTGCTATAATAGCTATTGATCTAAACAAGCTGGAGGCACTGGATGAGGCACACGATATGTTGAGCGTGGTTTTGGCGAGAGCCATGTGTAAAGGTGTGACTAAGAATGAAATACATGAACTCGTAGATAATATCTATAGTGACTACGGGCTGTGATGAACAAATACTTTTTCGCAGGTAATATGGAAAATATGCGAAGAAAGGAGCCTACTTGAGTAAAGAATATACAGAGAAAGCGCAGGAAGCGCTGAAGCTCGCAAGAAAAACCGCAAGGACCTTAAAGCTCAATTATGTTGGAACTGAGCATCTTTTGATGGGCCTTATAAAAACTGAAGGCTGCGTAGCTTCAAGAATACTTATTGATAATGGAATTAATGAGGATAAGATGATGGATGTCATCAGAGACCTCATTGTAGAAGGCGGTAATCTTACACTTCTTGATAAAGAGGGATTTTCTCCAAGAGCTGAGAATGTCCTTAATGAAGCTGCAAGACAGGCTGACAGATTCCGTGCTGAGAAGATTGGAACTGAGCATATACTTCTTGCACTTATCAAGGAAGGGGAGAATGTTGCTGTACGTCTTATAGGAACTATGAATGTTTCTATTCAGAAGATTTATGCAGAGACATTGTCCGCCATGGGCGAGGATGTGAACCTGGTTAAGGAAGACCTTGGAAGAAAGAAGAACGCCAATAAAAAGGCATCCATGCTTGACCAGTACAGTCGTGACCTTACGGCACTGGCTGCTGATAACAAGCTTGATCCAATTATCGGAAGAGATAATGAGATTCAGCGTGTGATTCAGATACTTAGCCGCAGAACCAAGAATAATCCGTGCCTTATAGGTGAGCCTGGTGTAGGTAAGACAGCAGTAGTGGAGGGCCTTGCCCAGAGAATCATTTCAGGAGATGTGCCTTTTACTGTTCAGAATAAGAGACTTCTGACTTTGGATCTGTCAGGTATGATCGCTGGATCAAAATATCGTGGAGAATTTGAGGAACGTATTAAGCGTGTCATCAGAGAAGTCATAGATGACGGCAATATAATTCTTTTTGTTGATGAGATGCATACCCTTATCGGTGCCGGTGGTGCAGAGGGTGCGATCGATGCTTCCAATATCCTTAAGCCCTCACTTGCAAGAGGCGAGATCCAGATGATTGGTGCAACAACCATCACTGAATATCGCAAGTATGTTGAGAAGGACGCTGCTCTTGAGAGACGTTTCCAGCCGGTTAGCGTTGAGGAACCGGACAGAGATGAGACTCTTGCTATCCTTAACGGAATTGTCGGAAAATATGAAGAGCATCATCATGTAAAGATCACTCCTGAAGCTATTCAGGCAGCGGTTGATCTCAGCAGTCGTTACATAAATGACAGAAATCTCCCGGATAAAGCAATTGACCTTATAGATGAGGCTTCATCAGCAGTAAGACTTCGTCTCACGGGTTCATCAGCTGCCATTCGCCAGATGGAGCAGGACATCAGAGAGATGGATGGCAGGATTGAAGAACTTCTTGCTAAGGAAGATTTTGCCGGAGCCGGAGAGGTTCACCGCGAGCAGGAAGCACTTATTAAGAAGTTCAATCGTAAGAAGGCTGCGGAGGATAAGAAAGAGAAAAACGCAGATTATGTAGTTACTGAGAATGATATAGCTGAAGTAGTGGCTATGTGGACCAAGATTCCTGTTAAGAAGATCGCAGAGAAAGAGTCTGAGAGACTTCTTAAGCTTGAAAAGATACTTCATCAGAGAGTTATCGGACAGGAGGATGCAGTTGTTGCTGTTTCCAAGGCTATCAGAAGAGGAAGAGTAGGTCTTCAGGATCCAAACAGACCTATTGGATCATTCCTTTTCCTTGGTCCTACAGGTGTTGGTAAAACAGAACTTTCCAAGGCACTTGCTGAAGCTATGTTTGGCGATGAGAATGCCCTTATAAGAGTTGATATGTCTGAGTATATGGAAGGTCACTCCGTATCCAAGATGATCGGATCACCTCCGGGATATGTAGGCTATGATGAGGGCGGTCAGCTCAGTGAAAAGGTAAGACGCCATCCTTATTCTGTAATTTTGTTTGATGAGATTGAAAAAGCTCATCCTGATATATTCAACGTACTTTTGCAGGTGCTTGATGATGGACATATTACAGATGCAAAGGGTAGAAAGGTAAGCTTTAAAAACACTATTCTCATAATGACATCAAACGTTGGTGCTCAGAGAATCATTGAGCCTAAGAAACTTGGCTTTGATACCGCATCTGATGCGAAGAAGGATTACGAGCACATGAAGAGCGGCGTAATGGAAGAGGTTAAGCGCCTCTTTAAGCCGGAATTCATTAACCGTATCGATGAGATCATGGTATTCCATCCGCTTAATAACGATGAGATGATGGAGATTGTGACTCTTCTTAGCAAGAATCTTGCAAAGAGATGCAAGGAACAGCTTGATATCAACCTTACCATGACTCAGGCTGTGAAGGAATTCCTGGTTAAGAAATACTCTGATGCCAAGATGGGTGCAAGACCGCTTAAGAGGGCGATACAGTCAGTTATTGAAGATGCTATGGCTGAGGAGCTTCTGAAGGGTAATATTAAACGTGACGGCAATGTCACAATTGGCATCAAGGATGACAAGGTTGTTTTTTCACAGAAGGGTGGAATTGACAACGCAGATAAGAAATCCTCAGAGAAGAAATCTTCCGGGAAGGCTGGTGCCAAGAAACAGACCACCCGTAAAACTGCCTCTAAGAAACAGGCAACCGGGAAAACTACTGCCAAGAAATCAGTATCCAAAAAATCGAAATGATTCATAAAGTTTTAATAAAAAAAATGAGTAGGATGCTATATAATTAAAGCAGTAAAAATACTTTGTACAATTATTCTGTTATATTTATAAACAGAATAATCAAATAGGAGGTAGAAAATGGCTGTCGTAGAACAGTTACTGAGAGCGGAATCTGATGGGACTATAAGCTTTGGTAATTATGAATTACCTGAAAAGAACAAGCTTGATAACTTCAAACATGAAGGAAACATTTTGAAGGTCAAGACATTTAAGGACATTACCAAGCTGGAACAAAATGAGATGTTCCTCTATGAATCAGTGCCGGGGACAACAGTTACACACTTTAGAGAAAGTGATTCAGGCGTAGCCTTTGAGGTTGAAGGACCGGGAGATGCACAGATTACAGTTGGTCTTGAAGAGAATGCAGAGTATCACGTACTCGTGGATGGCAAGAATATCGGGCCGATGAAAACAGGAGTCGGTGGAAAGCTTAGCTTGAGCGTACCGCTTGGAACTGCTCCATCAAAAGTAGAAATTCATAAATAAATACAAATGATAAAAAGGGCTGCTTGTCAGCCCTTTTACTTTGATAATAAACGACATTAGGAATTGCCGTTGAGCATTAAATGAATTATATGTGAGCATGCAATGAAGATGAGCAAAAATGAATAATATGGGACCAGAAATTGAAGATAAGCAATAAATGAATTATGTAGGAACTGGTTAACGTTAGTGTATATTTTTTGGAGCTTACGGTATCCATATCTGGCCGGAAGAATGCGTTAAAAGGGGAGTACCAAAATAATGGCAACAAAGATAAAAACAGTATTTTATTGTCAGAACTGTGGCTATGAATCTGCAAAGTGGATGGGGCAGTGTCCCGGTTGCAGGGAGTGGAATACGTTTGTAGAGGAGACAATAAAGCCCTCTGTAACCGGAAAATCAAGCAAGAAATCATCAATATCCGGAGTAGTAGGTGGAGAGCCTCAGACCAAGCCCATGAAGTTCTCAGAAATAACATTAAATGAAGAGGACAGATATGATACGCACATAGGAGAACTTAACAGAGTCCTTGGGGGTGGTCTTGTTAAGGGTTCGCTTACCCTTGTGGGAGGAGATCCGGGAATAGGTAAGTCAACACTTCTTCTTCAGACCGCAAGACTCCTTGCTGCAGATAAGAAGAAAGTCCTTTATATTTCAGGTGAGGAATCGCTTCAACAGATAAAGCTAAGAGCAAACAGAATAGGTGATTTTTCTGATGATATGAATTTATTCTGCGAGACTGATCTTGGCACAATAGAGGAAGTGATAAGAAGGCATTCACCTGAGATAGTTATAATAGATTCAATTCAGACCATGTTTAATGAGAATGTCAGCTCCGCACCCGGAAGCGTATCCCAGGTAAGGGAGTCCACCGCTGTCCTTATGAGAATCGCGAAGCAACTTGGAATTTCAGTTTTCATCGTTGGACACGTAACTAAAGAGGGCACCGTTGCAGGACCAAGAGTGCTTGAACACATGGTAGACACTGTTCTTTATTTTGAAGGTGACAGACATGCATCCTACAGAATTCTTCGAGCAGTAAAAAACCGATTTGGATCTACCAATGAGATAGGTGTCTTTGAAATGCGACAGGAGGGGCTGATCGAGGTCGAGAATCCCTCGGAATTTATGCTTGAGGGAAAGCCTGAGAATGCCAGCGGTTCAATCGTGACCTGTTCTGTGGAAGGAACAAGACCAATCCTTATAGAAATTCAGGCGTTGGTCAGCCATACTAATTTCAATTTTCCGAGAAGACAGGCCAACGGAACTGATTACAACAGAGTAAATCTTCTTATGGCAGTGCTTGAAAAGCGTGTAGGACTGGAACTTTCTTCATATGACTGCTATATAAATCTTGCAGGTGGAATGAAGCTAATAGAGCCGGCCCTGGATCTTTCGATGTGCATGGCAATAGTATCAAGTTTTAGAAACAGACCTATTCCTGATGATCTTATCGCTTTTGGTGAAGTTGGTCTTTCAGGAGAAGTCCGTTCTGTAAACATGCCTGATGTCCGTGTTTCTGAAGCAGCAAGACTTGGCTTTAAGACCTGTATAGTTCCCAAAAGTGCAGAAGCAAAGCTTAAGGGAGCCTTTAAGGATATTAAGATTATAGGAGTTTCAACAATTCAGGAAGCTGTCGCCATGATCAGATAAAACTGCAAGTGCTTGTTTGTTAAAATGGGTTTGACTTTGCGGTAAAAGTTATCGTTATTTCGTTTTTGTTCAGTCTGAAAGGATATTTCCTTAATATTGACTTACTTTTTCTAGCATAAAGTGAGCTTTTGCAAAAGATATTTCAAAAAAAATGGAGTCAATTTGCGAAGATTACACAAGTTGACTCCAATTGCCCCTAAAATCTAAAGCAGCTATACTACTCAGGTTCATTAGACGATTGATCACTTAATCTGTGCTTTCTTCAGGATTCCCAACGATAGTGAATTCAATGGCAGGGAGGCTGTCTCTCTCAGACAAAAGAGCTTCAAATTCCTCCTGACCTCCTACAAAATCATCTGACACACGAGGTGTATCGTCCTTCCTTGTAAATCCTCCATATGTGCCATCGAAATTATCATAGATGTAGTCCTTCTGCATGATTAACGGAACGCCATTATCATTTGAAGTAAGGAAATATGTCTGATAGGTGTGATTATCACCGCCGTAAATAATGTTGTTCTCATCAACTCTCAGAGGGAAGGAACTTCCATTTCCTGAAACGACGCCAAGGAAACGAACCTGGTCACCGTCAACTGCATAAATTGAAGCATCATCTGTGGTATTATCAGCGAGGAAAACATTATCAGCGACTGCGAGTAATTCTTCATCGGAACCATAAGCCTTTACAGTTGCATAGCCCTGGCCGTCCTGAAGATATGAGATAGCTTCATCAAAGTCCTTGAATTTGACTTTGCCGCATTGATTCTGCAGAAAATCTGCAGGAACATCAGATTGATCCACATCTGTTAATTCTTCCAGGTTCTCAGATTCCTCTGTGGTTTCAGCTCCTTCTACGTTCTCAGATGCTGCTGAATCATTAGTTTCGTCTGCATTTTCAGATGTTGATGTGTTTTTAGTTTCTTGCGTATTCTCAGATGATTCTGAGTCTTCAGATTCTTCCATACTTTCGGAAGCTTCTGCGCTTTCAGATTTTTCTGCAGATGCTGCCTGGCTACTACCGGCAGCTCCGCAACCGGTCGCAAGAAGACCGGCTGTTACACTCATCAGTAACAACTTCACAATTCTTTTTTTCAAAACAATACCCTCCTACATAAGAAAAAATAGTGTCGGACAAAACTATAAGGTTTTGTCCATAATCAATATCAGACAAAACTATTAGCTTTTGCCTAAAATCAATATCAGACTAAATTATAAACATTTTCTATCAGAATTACAAAACAATATTTAGTCTAAAAATAATAAAGTGATTTTTTAAATTGGTTGACAATAAGACTTTAATACTGTAAAGTCTTAAATAACATAAATCCGCACGATGGATTTTAGGGAGCCATCATGACGAAATCATGATTTGGAATGGTTCCGACCGAAAGGGCAGGATTACGAAGTAATCGTGCCAATACGATTTTAAGGAGGAGAAATTATGAAGAAGCTTAAAAGTATTGTTAGTCTTATGGCGGCATCTGCACTTCTTGCAGGAACAATAGCAGGCTGCGGAGGCAATGCAAATGGAGGCGCTGCAGGAGCTGATACTGCTTCTGACGCACAGGGTACTGAGAGTGCAGGAGGAGTATTTAAGATTGGTGCTATCGGACCTCTTACCGGTGGTGCGGCTGCATATGGTAATGCAGTTTGTAACGCTGCAGAGCTTGCTGTTGCAGAGATTAATGCTGCTGGCGGTATCAATGGATATCAGGTTGAATACAGCAAGGAAGATGATGAACTTAACGCAGAGAAATCTGTAAACGCTTACAATACACTTAAGGACTGGGGTATGCAGGTTCTTGTAGGTTCAACAACAAGTGCATGCTCAATTGCAGTTTCCGAGTATACAAAAGAGGACAACATGTTCCAGATCACACCGTCAGGTTCAGCTGTTGACTGTGTAAAATACGACAACGTTTTCCGTGTATGCTTTTCAGATCCTAACCAGGGTATCGCTTCTGCTCAGTATATAAATGATCACAATCTTGCTACTAAGGTTGGTATCATCTATGACAGCTCAGATGTATATTCAAGCGGAATTTATCAGAAGTTTGTTGAAGAGTCAAACGGTAAAAACTATGAAGTAGTTTCTGCAGAGGCATTTACAGCAGATAACAACACAGACTTCTCTGTACAGCTTCAGAAGGCTAAGGATGCAGGTGCTGATCTTGTGTTCCTTCCTATATACTATAAGGATGCTTCACTTATTCTTACACAGGCTGACACAATGGGTTACAAGCCGGTATTCTTCGGTGTTGATGGTATGGATGGTATCCTTACAGTTGAGAATTTTGATACATCACTTGCTGAGGGACTTATGCTTCTTACACCTTTCGCAGCTGATGCGACAGATGATCTTACAGTTAATTTTGTTAAGAACTATCAGGAAAAGTATGGTGAGGTTCCTAACCAGTTTGCAGCTGATGCTTATGATGCAGTATTCATCATCAAGCAGGCTATTGAAGCAAAAGGACTGACTCCTGATACAAGCACAAGCGACATCTGCGAAGCACTCAAGAGTGCCATGACAGAGATCGAGGCATCAGGTCTTACATCTGCTAAGATGAGCTGGGAAGCAAACGGTGAGCCTAACAAAGAGCCTAAGGCTGTTGTTATCAAGGACGGCGCTTACGTATCAGCTGACTGATTTCTATGACTTCTGGAACGCAATAAACAAGGATAAAGCGTTCAATAATCTTTAATATGATTTAAATCGGCGAGGAATGCTGAACACTCAGCGTTCCTCGTTTTTCTCTATACACTATAGGTGACTTAGATGATACAATACAGTGTATAGAAAAGTTTTTTGGAGGAATAATTATGAGCTTTCTAACCTATCTGATAAATGGGCTTAGCCTTGGGAGTATATATGCGATTATCGCCCTTGGCTATACTATGGTTTATGGAATTGCCAAAATGCTGAACTTTGCTCACGGTGATTTCATTATGGTTGGCTGTTACGTTATTTTCACCATATGTTCTACATTAAGTGGGAATACCTTTGTTGGAATAATTGCAGCCATAATCATTTGCACCCTGCTTGGTGTCACCACCGAGAGGATAGCCTACAGACCGCTTAGAGGGGCAGCTTCTCCGCTGGCAGTTCTTATCACTGCTATCGGTGTCAGCTATTTTCTGGAAAATCTCGCACTTCTTATCTTTGGTGCAGATATCAAATCATTTTCATCAGTTGTTAAATGGAATGGCGTAACCTTTGGGGATGGTTCTCTCAGGATACAGGGAGTTACTATTGTGACTATTGCGGTAAGCATCGTGATTCTTATAGCCCTTCAGCTTTTTATACACAAGACAAAGGAGGGGCAGGCAATGCTTGCAGTTGCTGAGGACAGAGGTGCGGCAACATTGATGGGAATAAATGTAAATAAGACAATTACACTTACTTTTGCAATTGGTTCAGCGCTGGCTGCTGTAGCTGGAGCTCTTCTGTGTTCCGCCTATCCGTCACTTTCACCCTATACCGGAGCAATGCCCGGTATAAAAGCATTCGTTGCAGCTGTACTTGGAGGTATAGGTTCTATTCCCGGAGCGATGATAGGAGGTCTTGTTCTTGGAATAATTGAAATTCTGAGTAAGACATATATCTCATCACAGCTTTCTGATGCGATTGTGTTTGGAATTCTGGTAGTCGTGCTTTTGGTTAAGCCCACAGGAATTCTCGGTAAAAAAATTCAGGAGAAGGTGTAAACAGATGAATAAAAAACGAATGCAGGACCAGCTAATCACATACGGAATAGTGATAGCGGCATATATCATAATGGAGATTTTAATATTAACCGGAAATCTTTCAAGTCACATGAAGGGACTTTTGGTTCCCATGACATACTATGCGGTAATCGCCGTAGCTCTTAATTTGTGTGTAGGTATACTGGGAGAGCTTAGTATCGGACATTGCGGGTTTATGTGTATAGGTGCTTTTTTCAGTGCATTCTTTTCAAAAGTTACTGAGAATATGCTTCCTACTCCCATCAGATTTTTTCTGGCATTTGTAGTGGGCATTGCATTTGCGGCATTGTTCGGATTCCTTATAGGTATTCCGGTTTTGAGACTTCGAGGTGACTATCTGGCGATCGTTACACTTGCCTTTGGTGAGATCATTAAAAACGTAATAAATGCCATCTATCTTGGAGTTGATGCTAACGGACTTCATATGTCTCTTAAGAATTCAATGGAACTTGGGCTTTTACCTGAGGGCGAGATAATAGTAAACGGAGCTATGGGTATTACCGGAACCCCTCACGATTCCAATTTTACAATAGCTGTTATAGTACTTCTGATTTCTCTTTTTGTGGTTCAGAACCTTATAAATTCAAGAGACGGGCGTGCGATTATGGCTGTCCGTGATAACAGCATTGCGGCTGAGGCAACAGGAATAAATGTTACCGGCTATAAAATGATGGCGTTTACTATTTCAGCAGCAATTGCAGGCGCTGCAGGTGTTCTTTTTTCACACAATATCACATCACTTACTGCTGCTTCACAATACTTTGGATACAATGCTTCAATCATGATTCTCGTATATGTGGTTCTTGGCGGTATCGGTAATATCAGAGGTTCAGTCATTGCTGCGGTTATTCTCTACATGCTGCCGGAGCTCTTAAGAGGACTTAATAATTACCGCATGCTTATCTATGCGATAGTTCTGATTGTGATGATGATCTTTAACTGGTCACCTAACGTAATCATATTCAGAAAGATGATTCTTTCAAAATTCAAAAAGAGGAGGTAAGCCATGGCATTACTTGAAGTTAATAACCTTAGTATTTCATTCGGCGGACTCCGTGCAGTGGATGACTTTGGTATTTCAATTGAAAAGGGAGAGCTTTACGGACTGATAGGTCCTAACGGAGCCGGAAAAACTACAGTATTCAATCTTTTGACAGGTGTTTATAAACCAAATGAAGGAAGGATCAGACTTGATGGTAAGGATATAACCAGAGACAACACCATTAAGATAAATCATGCAGGTATAGCAAGAACCTTCCAGAATATCAGATTGTTCCATCAGATGTCAGTTATAGATAATGTTAAAGTGGGACTTACAGAGCGTTTCCGTTACAGCGGACTTGAAGGAGTGCTTCATATCGGAAGATACAGGGCAGTGGAGAAGCAGGTGGATGAAGAGGCTATGAAACTTCTTAAAGTATTTGATCTCGATAAGGAGAGAGATGTTCTTGCAAGTAACCTCCCATATGGTAAGCAGAGGAAGCTGGAAATTGCCAGGGCTATGGCTACGTCACCAAAGCTTCTTCTTCTGGACGAGCCGGCAGCCGGGATGAATCCGAATGAAACTGCAGAACTCATGGATACGATAGCCCTTGTTCGTAAGGAATTTGATATGACCATACTTCTCATAGAACATGATATGAAGCTGGTTTCAGGTATCTGTGAAAAGCTGACGGTATTAAACTTTGGCCGTGTACTGAAGCAGGGTAATACGAAGGAAGTCCTTGCAGACCCTGAAGTAATCACAGCTTATCTTGGAGAATAAAATTTGTATTTATAGGAGCAAAAAATGTCACTACTTGATGTAAAGAGATTAAGCGTCAACTATGGCGTTATCAAGGCATTAAAGGGAATATCTTTTCATGTTGAAAAGGGAGAAATAGTTGCCCTTATCGGTGCAAATGGAGCAGGCAAAACCACAATACTTCACACACTTTCAGGCCTTATAAAGCCTGCTGATGGACAGATAATGTATAACGATACCGATCTTGTCCATACACCCGGGCATAAGATAGTATCACTGGGAATGGCTCATGTGCCGGAAGGGCGTAGAGTTTTTGCCGACATGACGGTATTACAGAATTTGAAAATGGGTGCGTACACAAGAAATGATGCAGCCGAGTTTCAGTCAACTCTGGAAATGGTATACAAGAGATTCCCAAGACTTGAGGAAAGAAAAAACCAGCTGTCCGGAACCCTCTCGGGAGGAGAGCAGCAGATGCTGGCAATGGGCAGAGCGCTCATGTCTCATCCTGATATAATACTTATGGATGAGCCCTCGATGGGACTTTCTCCGATTTTTGTAAATGAGATTTTCAGCATAATTGAGGATGTGAACAAGGACGGAGTTACGGTTCTTCTCGTAGAGCAGAATGCGAAGAAAGCCCTGACAATTGCTGACAGAGCTTATGTACTGGAGACAGGAAGCATCGTAAAAGAAGGAATCGCTGACGAACTTCTAAGCGATGAATCAATCAGAAAAGCATATTTGGGTGAGTAAATCTTAGGGGGAATGGAATATCATGAAAAATATAGTCATCACAATAGCAAGACAGTATGGTAGCGGTGGCCGCACTGTAGGTAAGATGCTAGCAGACGAGCTTGGAATCCACTATTACGACAAGGAACTTTCCAAGGTTGCATCTGAGATAAGTGGAATAAATGAGGGCCTTTTTGTTGATGCTGATGAGAAGGTAAAGAAAAGCTGGAAGAATAAGCTCTCACTTATATCTACAATCTATGATGGCAGCGTTAAAAAGCCGGGAGACTCGGATTTTACATCTGATGAGAACATATTCAGTTATCAGGCGAAGGCAATAAAGATGCTGGCAGAAAAAGGAGAACCCTGCGTTATTGTCGGAAGATGTGCTGATTTTGTATTAAAGGATTATGACAATGCCCTCAGGGTATTTGTTCATGCAGATCACGATTTCCTGATGCAGGAAGCCGGTAAGGTTCAGAGCATGACAGGAAAAGAGCTTGAAAAATTCATTGCTCAGATCGACAAGGCCCGCGCTGATTATTATGAATATCACACAGGGCACAATTGGACAGACGCTCTTAATTATGATCTTTGCCTGGACAGTGGAAAGCTTGGCTTTGCAAAATGCGTTGAAGCTATCAAGGCTTATGCAAAGGTAAGATTTGGAGAGGATTGTTTCGACTGATCTTTTGACACAATAATTATAAGAAAGTCTTTTTTTACCGATAGTTTATAGAAAATTCATCTTTGTAACAGAGTATTCTAATTTTGCGCAAACGAATTCTGATACAATGATATTACATATAGGTTTTTACTGTATATCATTTTTTGTATTACAATAGGTGACTATTTTATGGATAAATTGGGAAGAGACCGTTTTATATTAGTAATAATGTCAATCGGCTGTCTTGGACTTTCTATCGAAAGCGCTATAGAAAGCTGGGAATTCTGGCTGTCTGTTCCCATGATTCTCGGCATTCTTGGGCTTTGGATAATCCATGTCACGCAGATGTTTGAGGCTAATTTCAGAGAAGCCTTTTATTTTATATTTGGCGTAGTTGCTACATTTTTTTATAGCATGCGCATGGCCGGCTTCATAAATATTTCAATTATTATAATTATGATGCTGACCATTTTCTCTCTCCTTAATAAATTCTATATGCTTAATTGCATTCTTGGAGAGTTCTTTTTGATCACGGTATTTCATGTTGTTTTCATTGTGAGTCAAGGCAATTTGAAGGTAAATGTGCAGGATTTGTCAAGGCTGGTTCTACAGATTATGGTAGTGCTCAGCGTTTTCTTTGTTTGCAGACGAAACGTTAAAGGTGTTCTTTTGCTGGAAGAAAGCAAATCAGATAGCGATCAAAAATTAAAAGCCAACCAGGATGATATGGATGATTTCCTGACAAGTATATCCCATGAGCTTCGTACGCCTGTGAATATTATCAATGGAATGTCTGAGCTTATCAGAAAGAGAAATCATGATGAAGAAATAATTGCCATAAATGACGCAGGAGTAAGACTTTCACATCAGATAGAGGATATACAGGATTACATAGAAATTAAGAGAGGAGATGTGATTCTGTCAGAAGATAACTATGAGATAGTATCTCTTATAAATGATATGCTTGAGCGTTTTAAGCAAAAAAATGCTGACAAACAACTGGAACTTATAGTTGATTTTGACCCGAGGATACCTACTCTTTTAAATGGCGATGTTAAAAGGCTCAAAAAGATTTTTATTAAACTGATGGATAATGCGCAAAAGTTTACTGAAGTCGGGGGCATTTATGTAAGAGTGTATTCATCACAAAGGGATTATGGAATAAATCTGATCATTCAGATTACTGACACCGGTATGGGTATGTCCAGAAGGGACATCGCTGCAGTAGCAAAAGGTGCTCATCGGGTAAATAAGAAAAGAACCAGAAGTAGTGGCGGAATCGGGTTGGGGCTTCCTGTTGTTTATGGCTTTGTTCATAAGATGGGAGGCTTTGTTAAGATACAGTCTGCAAAAGGCAGAGGCACCACGGTTCAGATCAGTGTGCCGCAGAGGGTAGTAGATTCTGCTGAATGTATAAAGGTTGATTATACACATATAAGGAATGTGCTTATCTATCTGAGAAATGAAAAATATGAGGTCCCGGAGTTGAGGGACTACTATAAAAATATGGCCCAAAATATTTCTATCGGGCTAAAACTTCCGCTTGTCGTATCAGGCACCTTTGATGAAGCAAAAAGATATATTGAGAGGCTGGATATCTCACATATTTTCATCGGTGAGGAGGAATATCTTGAGTCTAAGGAGTACTTTGATGCAATTGCAGATGATGGTATCGCTGTGGCTGTTGTTGTTCCTTCTGACAGAAAGCCTGAGAAGAGAGGCGGGATAACATTCATGCCCAAGCCTATCTACGGTTATCCAATTGCGAGAATTCTTAATAATGAGCTGCAGGAGTACATTTTCGCAAGCTCTGATAATAATGTAAAAACAGCTTTTGAGGGTGTGAGAACCCTTATAGTTGATGATGAACCGGCTAATCTTATTGTTGCGAAGGCTATTTTTGAAGAATATGGGATGATCACAGATACCGCAGGTGGCGGTGCCGAGGCGATTGAAAAATACAAAAATGGTAATTTTGATTTGATTTTCATGGATCATATGATGCCTGGGATGGACGGCGTTGAATGTATGAAACGCATAAGAACAGATGCTGAAAGAAGCGGCAAACACCCGATGATTATTGTGCTTACCGCAAATACTCTCAGTGGTGCGCAGGAAATGTTTAAAAAGGAGGGATTTGACGGATTTTTGGCAAAACCCATTGATACAAATGAGTTTGAAAGTGTTATGAAGAAAAAACTCCCTGAAAGCCGGATTGGAAAGAAGGGAGGTGATCTGCTGTGAAAATAATAGAGAAGATTAAAGAAGATATTTTCAGTAGCAAAAGATCAAATAATGAACAGACTTTTATTGTCTTTTCTTTAGTAACAACAATAGCGTGTATTTTGACCATCATCGGAGATATCCTGTATAAAGATAATCTGGTTGAAACAGTCATTTTTATTGAGATTGCGGCATTTTTCCCCATCGTATCTTTTTTAACAGTGCATTTGCACAGCGTGGAGATCGGTAAGAAGATTACAGTTGTATGTCTGATATTTTTTATCATACCGGCAATTGTTATTCTGAGAGGTGGAGTAAACGGAGGCGGTGCAGTCTGGATTATCTTTGCGTATCTTTATATTGGAATTGTAATGACCGGTGTCTGGAGGAGAGTGTCGATTGTAGTACTTTCTCTTCTGACCGTAGCTTTGTATGCTGCTTCATATTTTTATCCGGAAATAATCATCGATCATTCGAAGGAAGTTGAAATATATGACACGTGTTTTTCAACGATAACTGTAGGCCTTTTGACATTTTGTCTGGTCTGGTATCAGGTTCGTTTATTAAGAAGAGAAACAGAGTGTGCAAATGAACAGACTAAAAAGGCAGAGGAACTGAATCATTCTCAGAATCGATTCTTTTCCAGTATGAGTCATGAGATCAGGACACCCATAAATACAGTGCTTGGTCTTAATGAGATCATCCTTAGACAGGAGGACGCATCAGAAGAAATTATAAAGGATGCGAAAAATATTCAGGGTGCCGGGAGAATGCTGCTGTCTCTTATAAATGATCTTTTGGATTTTAGCAAGATTGAAGCAGGCAGAATGGATATTGTTCCTGTCAATTATAAAGTTGAAGAAATGATATCTGAAATTGTAAGCATGGTCTGGCTCAAGGCACAGGAAAAAGGCCTTTTATTTACGGTAAATATTGATCCGGGAGTTCCTTCAGAACTCTATGGAGATGAAGTGCGCATCAAGCAGATTCTGATCAATATTCTGAATAATGCGGTCAAATATACCAGTAAGGGTTCAGTATCCCTGCATATTGAGTGTGAAGCCTTAAATGAAAATGAAGTCATTTTGAATATAAGTGTCAGCGATACCGGAATGGGAATCAAACAGGAGGTGATTCCATATCTTTTTGATGCTTTTTCGAGGTTTGATAAGGAAAAGAACAGACAAATAGAAGGAACGGGACTTGGACTGTCCATAGTTAAACAGCTCACTGATCTGATGGGTGGCACTATCACTGTAAACAGTGTTTATGGCCAGGGATCCACCTTCAGTATTTCACTAAAGCAGAGAATTGTTTCATTAGAACCCATAGGCAATATCAATATTGAAAACAGTTTTAATGTTACTGCGGTCAAATATGAGAATAGCTTCACAGCACCTGATGTATCAATCCTTATAGTTGATGACAATGAGATGAACCTTCAGGTTGAGGAAAAGCTTCTTGACGGAACCGGTATGAGCATTGATCTCTCACTTGATGGGAATGATGCTCTGACAAAGACTATAGAGAAAAAATATGATCTTATTTTCATGGATCACCTAATGCCAGAGATGGACGGAATCGTATGCCTTGAAAATATAAGAAGGCAGACAGGAGGTTTGAATAAGGACACACCTATAATTGTTCTCACTGCTAATGCTGGCTCTGACAACAAAGAGCTATATAAAAAGAGCGGGTTTGACGGGTATCTCATTAAACCTGTTTCGGGTAAGCAGCTTGAACAGTGCCTTATAAATAACCTTTCTTCAGAAAAGGTGATCCTAAACGGCAGTGAAGAACAAACCGGTGAAACCATGGACACCGCAAAGGGATATATCAGGAAGAAGCCTATTCTTATTACTACCAGCTCCATGTGTGATCTTCCCGAGACGGTATTAAGTGATCTGCAGGTTGAGCAGCTGCCATTCACCATAAGAACCAGGACCGGAGTATTTTTTGACGGGATAGAAACTGTATCTGATGAGATGATATATTACATAAATACAACCGGAGAAATGGTTAAGACGGAACCTCCTGTAGTTGCAGATTTTACTGAGTTTTTTTCAAGAAAGCTTCTGTCTGCGCAATACGTGATTTATATCGCAATATCAAGCAGCATCAGCGTTGAATATGAGAGGGCTGCGGAGGCAGCAAAAACCTTTGATAATGTAATAGTTATCGACTCACAGCTGTTATCAAGTGCAGTAGGCATGCTGGTGCTTATAGCCTGCAGGCTGGCAGCCCTTAACTATCCTGTAGAAAAGCTTGTGGATGAGCTTTTGGATGTCAGAAAGCAGATAAATTGCGGTTTCATTATCTCGGATGTCAATTTCCTTAAAAAGAAGGGCTTTTTAAATCCTGCAATCAGTCAGTTCATGACTGCTATGGAAATCAGTCCTTCACTTAGAATGAGAAATAATCAGCTTGTTGTAGACAGACTGTTTATGGGAACGATGGAAAACTGCTTTAATAAATTCATTTCAAGAGAATTTTCATCAAGAGTGCGCCCTGATAATGGACTGCTGTTTATAACCTATGCGGATATTCCGGAGGATATGCTGCTTATTATTGAAGAAAAGGTACATGAAAGATTTGCCTTTGATACGGTTATTTTCCAGAAAATGTCTGCAGGTGGTTCATCCAATTGCGGACCGGGAACATTTGGACTTTCTTATCTGTACAATATAAATACCAAATATAATCTTGAAAACTTCTTCAGTTTCGAAGGTAAGCTTATTAAAGCAAGACCCAAGAGAAATGCATCGGCAGTGAGTGCTAAAGCTACCTCTTTGGAGCAGGAAGAAATCAAAAGGGAGGCTAAGTGGTATGAGAACATTGAAGGCATTAACCCTGAAGCAGCTATAAAAAACAGCGGTTCTGAGAAGACCTTAAAGTCAGTACTTAAGGTGTTCTATGAATCCATTCCTGTAAAGTTTTCCGAAATCAAAGAGTATTATGAAAATGAGGACTGGGAGAACTATACGATAAAGGTTCATGCACTAAAGAGCTCCGCAAGACTTGTGGGGGCTCTTGATATAGGTGACAGGGCACAGGAACTGGAGTATGCAGGTAAAGATAATAACATAGAACTGATAAGAGAAAAGACAGAACCTTTGCTCTCAGATTATGAGAAATACAGAGAAATACTTGCGCCATTGTTTGAAGAGAGCAATGAAGATGGACAAAGTAAAGATAAACCTGTGGCAGATATGACTATCATGGAGAGCGTCTATGAAATGATAGGAGAAGCTGCAAAAGCAATGGACGCCGATTCAATAGCAGAGGCGTTCAAAGAGATTGAGGATTATTCAGTCCCTGAATCAGAGAAGGAAAAATTCGAAGCTCTTAAAGAAAAATATGATAATTATGACTATGAAGGAATTGAAGAATTACTGAAGTGACAGGTTTGAGAGGTAGTGTCAAACAGGCTATGAAAACTGTAGATTGTTCTAAGGAATCCACCTGAAGCGGTACCCCTTAGGACCAAAGAGAGGCTATATTATGGAAAGAAAAAGCATTTTGGTCGTAAGTGAAAAGGAAAGTATAATTGTCAGAAGCATAGAGAAGAAGGTATCTGAGCTTAGGTATACACCGATTATGACAAGGGCAACGATCGAGGACGTCGAGAGTAATGTCGAAGAGGCTTCCCTTTTTATTGCATATCTGCCTGATGACGTTACGGATAAATATATGAAATGTCTTTTATATCTTGCTGATAACGCAAGGGACCTGGATAAATGCATTTTTTTGATTGGTGATATCAGATTGAGAGAAATAATAATGTCTCAATTTGTTATTCTGGGAGATAGTGTCAGGTGGTTTAACAGACCCCTTGATATGGATGAGCTGGAGCGCGAGATAAACAGAGCGTTTTCAGATAACGAAAGACATGCTTCCATGAAGAGAATACTTGTCGTAGATGATGATCCCGCCTATGCCAGAATGGTTAAGGAGTGGCTTGATGAAAAGTTCAAGGTGGATGTTGTGACTTCAGGGGCTCAGTGCATTAATTTTCTTAGCAGAAATAAGGTTGATTTGATACTTCTTGATTATGAAATGCCTGTTGTGGACGGACCTAAGGTTCTTCAAATGCTGCGAAGCGAAGCAGGAACTCAAGATATTCCGGTAATTTTCCTTACGGGGGTAAGCAAGAAGGATAGCGTTGCAAAGGTATTAAGCCTTAAGCCGCAGGGTTATATCCTGAAATCTGCCACCAAAGAAGATCTTATAATCAATATCAACAATTTTTTCTTAAAATAACCGCCGGCTTCAGTGCGTAATTCTACAATGGAAACCAAAATTTTCCAAAAGTTTATACAACTTTCATAACTAGTCTGCTCAATTGGAAACTAATTAGTGGTAGAATAGTACCATGTTGATAAGATTCAGGAGATTTTACTATGGTTAACCAACTTGGTGTAAGAAGGAAAATACTCATAGTTGAAGACGAGCCCATCAATAGGAAGATGCTTGAAAACGTCGTAAAAGACAGTTACGAAGTGCTCTTTGCTACAGATGGGTTAAAAACGATTGAAACCATAAGAGAATATAGCGATGAGATTTCTCTTATACTTTTGGACCTTATGATGCCTGATATGGATGGCCTGGAGGTCCTTGAATTCATGAGATCCGACAATGTGTTAAAGAAGATACCGGTTATTGTCTGCACCACTGAGAAGGATTCAGAAGTCAAATGCTTTAAGCTCGGTGCCGTTGATTTTATCTCTAAACCTTTTCAGCATCCTACGGTTATGAGAGCCAGAATCGACAGGGCTATTGAGCTCAGAGAGGGAAGAGGACTGATCCGTGCGACTCAGAATGATGCTCTGACAGGGCTTCTTACCCATGACTTTTTTATGGAGTATTCCCATTTCAGAGATATCCATTACAAGAATTCAGGGATGGATGCAATTGTTTTTAATATTAATAAATTCCATCTGATAAATGAACTTCAGGGCAGGCGAGCAGGGGATGATGTCCTTATTAAAATTTCCCACAGTATAAAGAAAATTGCAAAAAATAAGGGCGGAATCGCAGGCAGAGGAGGAGCTGATGAATTCCTTCTTTATATTCCCAGCGGCTCAGATCCAGGCAGCCTTTTAAAAGAAATAGGAGAAGGCCTTGAGTATATACTGAATAATTCCAAAGTATATCTAAGAATGGGTGTTTACAGAAATGTAAATATGGATCTCACCGTAGAGCATCGGTTTGATAAAGCCAGAGTTGCATGTAACAGCATCCGCGGGAATTACAACATTCAGCTTGCGGTCTATGACGATGACATGCATAAGAAGGAGGCTCTTGATGAGAGGCTGATAAATGATATGCAAAGCGGAATCAGGAACCGGCAGTTCAAGATATATTATCAGCCCAAGTACGCTATTCAGGGAGAGCGGGATTCACTTTACAGCGCAGAAGCCCTTGTGAGATGGGAACATCCTGAGCTGGGACTTTTGAGACCGAATCAATTCATTCCGCTTTTTGAGGATAATGGTCTTATCCACAAGCTCGACCATTATGTCTGGGACGAAGTATCCAAACAGGTCGGGGAGTGGATGGTCAAATATGATATTAAGATTCCTGTGTCGGTAAATGTATCAAGAGTGGATATAGGCGCTCCGAATCTGGATGAAGAAATATTCACGGTGGTACAGAATAACTGGATTTCGCCGGGAATGCTCAACCTGGAGATTACAGAGTCAGCCTATACTGAGAATTCCGAGCAGATCATAAGCGTCGTGAACAAGCTAAGGGAGAGAGGCTTTGCCATTGAGATGGATGACTTTGGAACAGGCTATTCATCACTAAATATGATAACTTCTATTCCTATTGATGTTTTAAAGCTCGATATGCAGTTTGTGAAGAATATCCATGAGGGCAATAAGGACATGAAAATGGTAGAGCTCATGCTTGATATTGCCAGATCCCTTAAAGTCAAGGTGGTTGCTGAGGGAGTCGAGACGCAGGAGCAGTATGACCTGTTGAAGAATGCAGGTTGCGACATCATTCAGGGCTATTACTTTTCCATGCCCTGTGTGACTGAAGATTTTGAAAAGCTTATACAAAATGAAAATGATGAGCTTAGCAAAGAGATTAACGAGGTTTTGGATAATTTGGATTGCTGAATTTTCTTAAGAATCTTCGTTCAGGAAGTACCTAATTCAGAAGGGAGATGCCATGCTTACCATTGATGTTTTAAATGAGTTCGGAGCAGACACCAAAGAGGGACTTGCCAGATGTCTTGATGATGAAGAATTTTATCTGGAGCTTATCCCGGAGGCTCTTGAGAGGGAACGTTATGAGGAACTTCAAAAACTTCTTGATGAAAAGAAACTCTCTGAAGCTTTTGAAGCAGCCCACGCACTTAAAGGAGTGTTGGGGAATCTCGCCCTTACGCCTATTTATGATCCAACCAGCGAAATGACCGAGCTTTTGCGGGCAGGAACTGATATGGACTATACAGATCTTATAACTAAAGTGATTGCACAACGGGACAGACTTGCACAGCTGATTGAATCATAAGGCGGTATGAGAGTTGGAGGAAGAGATGGATAATAAAGTTCTTCTGATAAGTAGCGGGTCAACCTTTATGGTCAATGCTATAAAGAAAAACCTGACAGATGCAGGGCTGGAGGTCATATCCTGTGAACCGAAGGTAAATGAGCTTGAGAAATACAGAAGTGAACCAAATGTATTTCTGTTTTACCTTGGACCATATGTGGATGACATTCCCGAGCCACTGATCTATCTAAGGGACATATGCGTTGAGAATGAAAAGATTCTCTGCATGATCGGCGATGCTTCGGAGTATGACATAATCTTAAAGAGCATACCGGGTGACCTTATCGCGGAAAAATTTGAGAGACCTCTTGATATCAAAAAGGTCACTGAGAGGATACAGGAGCTGTGCCAGCTTAATGACGAATTGTCGAGAAGGAAAAACATTCTGCTTGTTGACGATGATCCGACCTTTTTAAAGCTTGTAAAAAACTGGTTGGACGAAGAGTACAGGGTTACGATAGTCAGCTCCGGAATGCAGGCGATAACATATCTTGCAACCAATACGCCGGATCTGATCCTGCTTGACTATGAAATGCCCGTAACCTCAGGACCTCAGGTTCTTGAAATGATAAGGAGCGAATCAAGTACATCAAGTACCCCTGTTATTTTCCTTACCGGTAAAGGAGATAAGGAAAGCGTTATGAAGGTTGTAGGGCTTAAACCAAATGGTTATCTTTTAAAGTCCATGCCTAAAACAGAACTATTGCAGGCAGTCAGAGACTTTTTTATTGCTAATAAAAAATTGTAATTATGAATTTAAACTATCGTTTTATAGGAGGAAATATGAACGAAACGAAAGTAAAGATACTTGAGACAGTATTAAATGAGTTTAAAGAAAAAGGCTCCAAATTTACCATGGATGACGTTGCCAGCGATCTTCACATGAGTAAAAAAACTATCTATAAGGAGTTCGATGACAAAGAGAAAATATTCGATGCGCTGGTAGATTATTGTTTTGACAATATTAAAGAAAAAGAGGCAGAAATATTTAATGATGATTCTCTCTCTACAATTGAGAAGATTGAGCGTATAATGGTTTGCATGCCTGATAAGTACAGGGATGTGGATTTTCGTAAGGTATTTACCTTAAAGGATAAATATCCCAGGATTTACATAAAGGTTCAGAACAGACTTGAGAATGACTGGGAAGATACGATTATGCTTATTGAGAAAGGTATGAGGGAAGGCGTTATAAGACCTCTTCCGGTATCTGTGATCAAGGCTATGACAGAAGCTTCAATTGAGAGATTCCTTAGTTCAAATGTTATTATTGAAGATAACACCACATATGATGATGTTCTTCAGACTATGATAGATATTTTAATGAGAGGAATTTGCACAAGATGATAATCAGGAAAGACAACATATTTTTACTACAGACAAAAAACAGCAGTTACTTTATGCAGGTGCTTCCGTCGGGGCATATAGAGCATATTCATTACGGAGCATCACTTTTATCAGAGCGTCAGTACGAGGAAATATTGAAGAATGAAGATGAGGAATCCTCTGTACTGTCAGATATGGCAAAGGTTCTTGAGATAAAGCACAAAAATGAAGGCGGAAACATGGTAGTGTATTCCGATGAGACATATCCCATGTGCCTTGAGGTAATGCCCCTTGAAATATCTGGCTTTGGAAAAGGAGACATCAGAGAACCCTTCGTGGAACTGACCCATGCTGACGGAGTTACGACCTGTGATTTTCTCTTTGAAAATGCAGTTATTTCTGACGAAATAACACCCCTGGAGACGCTTCCAAGCTCTTATGATGACGGAATTAAAGACGGCGTTGCCGACATGGGGATTGATACAGTTATCCCGGCTTATATGCAGGATAAGGCGAAGCAGCTTGTAATAACCCTTAAGGAAAGGGAATATGATATCAGACTTAAGCTGATCTACAAGGTATACCCTGAATGCAACACCATCACAAGAAGCAGTAAGCTTATAAATGACAGCAATGAAAAGGTTCGTATAGACAGGCTCATGTCTAATCAGCTGGATTTTCAGCAGACAGGTTTCCAGCTTACCAGTTTCCACGGACGCTGGGCTGATGAGATGGGCAAAACCGAGGTTGTTTGCAGGGCAGGAAAAGTAGTAAACGAAGAGCTTGCAGCAGGTGAGTCAGGCAGCAGAAGCAATCCTTTTACAATGGTAAGCATGCCGGATACCACCGAAACAGCAGGCGATTGTTTTGGATTTAATCTGGTTTACAGTGGAAATCATTACACATCTCTTTCATCTAACGGAACATTTCTTAGCAGATTTGTGAGCGGTATTCAGCCGGTAGGCTTTGAGTGGAATCTTGAGCCTGGAGAGAAGTTTGAAGCTCCCGAGGCAGTAATGACCTACTCAAAGAAGGGCTTTGGCGGAATGAGCCGCAGTATGCATGATTTTGTAAGAAAACATATCGTGCGTGGTAAGTGGAGAGATAAGGAAAGACCAATTCTTATAAATAACTGGGAGGCTACATATTTTAATTTCAATCAGAACAGCCTTCTCAAAATTGCAAAGGAAGCAGCCAAAGCAGGAATAGAGCTTTTTGTACTGGATGATGGCTGGTTTGGACAAAGAAATGACGACCATGCCGGACTTGGTGACTGGTATGTCAACACCAAAAAGCTGCCGGATGGTTTGAAGGGTCTGGCTGAAAAGATAAATGACCTTGGAATGAGCTTCGGACTTTGGGTTGAGCCTGAGATGGTCAATGAAAACTCTGACCTTTACAGAGCACATCCCGAATGGGCAGTAAAGATTCCGGGGCATCATCATTCAGTCGGAAGAACCCAGATAATACTGGATATGTCCAGGACTGATGTACAGGACTATATTATTGATGCCTTGTCAAAAGTCTTTTCATCAGCCAATATTACATACATTAAATGGGATATGAACAGAATTTTCTCTGACAGATATTCTTTGGAACTTCCTGCAGAGAGAATGAAGGAATTCCAGCACAGATATTACATCGGACTTTACAGAGTAATGAAGGTGCTCACAGAGAAGTTCCCTGATATTCTCTTTGAGGGATGCTCCTCAGGAGGAAACAGATTCGACCTGGGAATACTTTCATATTTTCCTCAGATATGGGCAAGTGATGATACTGATGCAGTGTGCCGTATGGACATACAGAGAGGATACAGCTACGGTTATCCTGCAAATACTCAGGGTGCGCATGTGTCTGCTGTTCCTAACCATCAGACACTTCATGTTGTTCCTCTTGAGACCAGATTTTCAGTGGCTGCATTTGGCTGCTTTGGATATGAGCTTAACTTAAGCGAGTTAAGTGATGAGCAGAAAAAGCAGGTAGCAGATCAGGTTGAGTTCTATAAGCAGTGGAGAAAAGTCTTCCAGTTTGGTGATTTTTACAGACTTGATGACTATCGTTTCATGGTGGTATCAAAGGATAAGACTCTGGCAGTTGCTCTCATTTTCCAGAAGGAGAGCAGACCAAACAATGATTATCTGGCACTTAAGACCATGGGACTTGCTGATGATAAGGTTTACGAGGTTGCAAACCGTCAGATCAAGATTAATGTGAAAGCTTTCGGAAGCCTTATAAATACTATGGCCCCGATCCATGTAAAGCAGGACGGAATCCTTCATGGAATAATTGCAAGACACTATAAGATGCATGGAGAAAAGGATGAGGCTATCGCCACCGGAAGTATTCTGAACGGATGCGGAGTTCGTCTTAATCCCGATTACGGCGGAACAGGTTATGGCGAGGATACCCGTATGTTCCGCACAAATGATGCAAGGCTTTATGTCTTTGCAGAATTATGTGAATGATTTTTTTGAGGAAAACAAATGGCAGATTATGTGATAAGTTGTTGCTCTACATCAGACCTAAACCTGGAGCACTACGTTAAAAGGAATATCAAGGTTGCGTATTTCCATTATGAAATAGATGGCAAACCGTACCTTGATGATGGCGAATATCCGATAGCGGAATTTTATAAAGCAATGGCTGCAGGGGCGATGACTAAGACCTCTCAGATAAATGTAGATGAGTATATAGCGCATTTTGAACAGTATCTAAAGGCGGGAAATGACATAATTCATCTTACGTTAAGTTCAGGCATCTCAGGAACCATAAACTCTGCTAATGTTGCAGCAAATGAGCTTAGAGAAAAGTATCCTGACAGGAAACTGTATATTATTGATTCCTTAGCAGCTTCGTCAGGGTATGGCCTTCTCATGGATAAGATTGCAGATCTTAGAGATGAGGGCAGGAGTATTGAGGAGGTAAAAAGCTGGGTAATTGAAAACAGGTTATACCTTAATCACTGGTTTTTTACAACAGATCTTACATATTTTGTGAGAGGCGGAAGAATAACAAAGGCAGCAGGCTGGGTTGGCGGCGCTTTGAAAATCTGCCCACTGCTCGATGTTGATAAGGAAGGCAAGCTTGTTCCAAGAACAAAGCACCGTGGAAAGGAAAATGTGATTCACGCAGCTGCTCAAAAAATGTTGGAAAATGCTAATGGCGGTGCCGAATATGCAGATAAATGCTATATCTCTCAGTCGGCATGTATGGATGATGCCGAGAAACTTATACGTGAGATTGAAGCACTTGTACCTGCCATGAAAGGGAAAATTGAGATTTATGATATCGGAACTACTATTGGTAGTCATACCGGTCCCGGGACAGTAGCTTTATTTTTCTGGGGAAAAAAGAGGGAAGACTAAAACAGAATGAGCCTTAGACACTTTATGTCTTTGGCTCACTTATTTTTGAGCAGAGTACTTAGCGAGGTGTTTTCGCGTTTAGTGAGAGTCCCGGAGCATTTAGAGATAGGAGAACACGTTATGAGTACTATTGATGAGAAATATGAAAATCTAAAGGATAGTATAAAGAGCTATGGAAAGCTGGCAATTGCCTTTTCCGGAGGTGTTGACTCAACCTTTCTTCTTAAGGTTTCAAAGGATGTAATTGGCGAAAATGTTATGGCAATAACAGCAAAGTCCATCTCATTTCCTGAAAGGGAGCACAAGGAATCTGAAGATTTCTGCAAGGATAATGGAATAGAACAGATTATAGTTGCGGTGGATCAGATGAGTATTCCCGGCTTTAAAAATAATCCGCCGGACAGATGCTATCTATGTAAGAAAGTTATTTTTGAAAACATCATTGCCACTGCTAATAGTCATGGAATAACCGCGGTTGCAGAAGGCTCAAATGCTGATGATGTCACAGACTACAGACCGGGAATGCGGGCAATAGAGGAGCTTAAGGTCAATAGTCCGCTAAAGGATGCAGGACTTTCCAAGGATGAGATAAGAATTCTCTCCAAAAGACTTGGACTTCCTACCTGGTCCAAACCTTCATTTGCCTGTCTTGCAACAAGGTTTGTCTATGGTGAAGAGATAACAGAGGAAAAGATAAAAATGGCAGGTGCCGCAGAGGAGCTGATATTTAATCTGGGATTTGAGCAGGCAAGATGCCGTGTTCATGGTGACATGGCAAGAATAGAAGTTCCGGAGGATGATATAGAAAAGCTTATGGCATCAGATGTAAGAAGAAAAATAGCCGGCGAAATAAAGAAACTTGGATTTTCATATGTATCCATGGATATGCAGGGCTATAGAACCGGAAGTATGAATGAGGTTCTGGATTTAGAAGAAAAATAAGTATTATGGAGGATTTATGCAAAAATCAGCTACCAAGGATCTGACTAATGGATCTCCAATGAAGTTAATACTTGGATTTGCGGTTCCCATGCTTATGGGAATGCTGTTTCAACAGTTTTACAATGTTGTCGACACAATGATAGTAGGGCGGTTTCTTGGAAAGTACGCTCTGGCCGGTGTTGGAAGCACAGGGTCGATAAACTTTATGATAATAGGCTTTTGCATGGGAGTGTCAGGAGGTTTTTCCATTCCCATTGCCCAGACATTTGGTGCAAAGGACTTTGACGGCTTAAAAAAATACTTTGGAAATGCAATCGTTTTATGTGTGATATTTGCTGCTGTCATGACTTTACTGTCAGCCATCTTCTGCAGGAAAATACTTATCATTATGAACACTCCGGCTGAAGTAATTGATCATGCTTACGGATATATCATAGTGATCTTTATAGGAATACCGGTAATATACATGTATAATCTGTTGTCCGGAGTTTTACGTGCAGTGGGCGACAGCAAACATCCGGTTATGTTTCTGGTGATAGCATCCTTTATCAATATCGCTCTTGACCTTCTGTTTATTCTTGTTTTCGGACTTGGAGTTACAGGAGCAGCACTGGCAACGGTTTTATCACAGCTTATTTCAGCAATACTGTGCCTTCTTTTTATTATAAAAAGTGTGGACATTTTGCATGTAGGAAGGCGGGATCTTTCACTTGAAAGGCATCACGTATATAAGCTTTTTAATATGGGAATTCCAATGGGACTTCAGTATTCCATAACAGCTATAGGAAGTGTGCTCCTTCAGGTTGCGGTAAACGGACTTGGCGCGGATGTTGTTGCAGCAGTTACTACTGCCGGAAAAGTCGGAATGTTTTTCATGTGCCCTTTTGATGCCCTTGGTTCAACTATGTCAACTTATGGAGGGCAGAACGTTGGCGCAGGTAAAATCGACAGACTTGGTAAAGGACTAAGATCAGCGGGAATTCTGGGAAGTATTTATGCGATACTTGCTTTTGTGGTACTTTATTTCTTTGGAAAAACTTTTGCACTTTTATTTATGGATGCAGGAGAAGAAGCGGTGCTTTCTCTGGCACATACATATCTTATTTGGAATAGTATATTTTATATTCCGCTTGCATTTGTTAATATTGTACGATTTCTTATTCAGGGAATGGGATTCAGCATGCTGGCAATTCTTGCAGGTGTCTGTGAGATGATAGCAAGAGCAGGTGCATCACTTTTCCTTGTGCCGATCATCGGTTTTACCGGAATATGTCTTGCAAGTCCTCTTGCGTGGATTCTGGCAGATGTATTTTTGTTTCCGGCATTTTTCTATACCAGAAATATCCTTAGCAGAAAGGTGAGGAGGTAGTTATTATATGAATAAACATGAGCTTGAGCAGCTGCTTAAAGACGTAGCTGCAGGAAGTGAATCTGTAGATGAAGCACTTTTAAAGCTAAAGGGCGCACCCTATGAGGATCTTGGATTTGCAAAACCTGATTATCACAGAGGTATAAGACAGGGCGAGGCAGAAGTAATATATGGCGCAGGCAAGACGCCTGAACAGATATTGAAGATCACTAATAATTTAAGAGAGCACGGGCAAAAAACAGTGCTGATAACAAGAATGAAAAAGGAAGCCGGTGAGCTTTTGACTGCGAATATTTCAGATTTTACCTATGATGAGTACAGCCACATAGGAATCGCAGGAGAGCTTCCCAAGAAGGACGGAAAAGGAACCATTGTAGTTGCCACAGGTGGAACCAGTGATATGCCTGTAGCTGAGGAAGCTGCCAAAACAGCGGAAGTCTACGGAAATGAGGTGGTACGCCTTTATGATGTGGGCGTTGCCGGGCTTCACAGACTTCTTGGACACAGAGATGAGATCATGTCTGCCAGAGTAATAATTGCCATTGCAGGAATGGAGGGAGCGCTTGCCAGTGTTATAGGCGGACTTGCGGATTGCCCGGTAATTGCGGTTCCTACAAGCGTAGGTTATGGTGCATCCTTTGGCGGAGTGTCAGCACTTTTGTCAATGCTTAATTCCTGTGCCAGCGGAGTTAGCGTAGTAAATATCGATAACGGATTCGGTGCAGGATATCTTGCATCAATGATTAATCATCAGTAAAAAAATAAAAAAGGTGTTGGACATTTGTTGGACAGGGCAGGTTATCCTATATTCAGATAGCACATAAACGTTTTAATAATGATTTTTGACCGCTATAACGGGAATATAAATCACTATTAAAAGATACTATATGAGGAGGATCTGAATATGAAAAACAAATTGGTTAGAAAGACACTGACAGTTGCAATTGCAGGAGCAATAGCAGTAATGACGATGGTTGGATGCGGAAGCAAGGAAGAACAGGCACAGCCGCAGGATGCAACCGTTGTTTCCGAAGAGGTGCAGGGAGAAGATACACAGATTGATGAAGCTGAAACTCCCAAGGCAGATAACGCTTCAGAGGAAGAGGATTACACAGAGAATATTGATGATGAGATCCAGGCAGTTCAGGATACACTGGTATTTATGGGTGGTCTTAAGACAGCAGATGATGCTGAAAAGAGCATTGATATAGCAATGTTCAGAAATGATCAGGGCGATATCATCTATATTTATGAAGAGGATGGAAGTCTCGATTACGGTATTTACACAACTGAAGATGCTACCACTGAGGATGGCAGAGAGTATGCTAAGATCACAGGAAGTGACAAGACCTACGGATACTACTTCAATGAAGACCTGACAACAGGAATCATTGTTGATACAACAGGCAAGGTTTTTGAGGCTGTTGAACTTGATGAAACTGCCGCAAGAGAATATGTCGCAAAGACAATCGGTGGCTGATTTACACATTTTTTCTGGTTACAATTAATATATGGGTTAGGGCAAATATAAATAGATACATAACATACAAAACACATTTCATGATGGATTTTTCCGGATGAGATGTGTTTTTTTATGATAAAGGAAATTTCTCCGAAATTCCTATATCATAAAAAGCGCTCCGCTATGGATGGCCGTTTTACAAGGTGTTTATGACTTTGTTGGACATGTGTTGGACGTAGAGGTTTATGATTTTTTACGAAATAAACATTTTAATATTTCTTATGAGGGAGAATTATAAAAATGAAGAGAAGAACAAGTTATTTAGCATTACTGTCAGGAATGGTCATGTCAGGATTGATATTGGCTGCACCGGGATTTTCAATGAACTCATTTGCTGCAGAAAAAGCAAATGGTGAGAATGCATTCACATCAGGAACTACTCAGAGAACTGCAAGTACGGCAAATCTTGTAGAGGGTTATATGCATCAGCAGGGGCAGGATGATTTCCCCGGCTATACATTAAATACCAACAGGCGAGCGTATCTGAATGAGATTAATGGGATTGTTTATGATGCAATCTTAAATAAGAGCAAAGAGGTAGCTGCCGGAAAAGAAGCAAATACTAAAATTGAGGTAACTATTAATATAAAGGATATTCTTGGAGACAGATATAAAGAGATTTACTATCCTGAAGATTTTGGACTTGAGAGCTTTACTGATGATGCAGGAGATTCGAATGTATTTAACGTATTAAACAACTATATTGGATTTGATCCTGAGAAGATTATCAGAACTCTTCGCCTGGATTGCCCATATGACATATATTGGTATGGAAATGAATATGATACGACAAACGGATTTGTATTATACAGAGAGGAAGGAAAAACTACAGGCGATTTTATCTGCGCAAAATATGAAGAGCCTATCACTTTCGAGCTTTGTGTTTCTGCAGATTACAGCACTTCAGGAAAAGGTGGAGAATGCAACGCAGATGTAAACAAATGTAAAGCTGTTAAGTCTGCGGCAGATAATGCAAATAAGATAATACAGAAATATAAATCAAAGAGTGATTTTGAAAAGTTAAAGGCGTACAGGGACGAAATCTGTAATCTTACAGCATATAACTATGATTATATTAGAAATGGAGTTAACAGATACGGCAATCCTCATCAGATGATTAATGTATTCGATGGTGATCCTGATACAAAAGTAATATGTGAAGGTTATTCAAAAGCATTTAAATATTTATGTGATGGAACGGATTTTAACAGCAACATTATTGAATGCTATATTGTGACGGGAAATATGGCAGAGAAAAGTCCTTCAGCTAATAAAGCGCTTCATATGTGGAATAATGTGCGCATGAGCGATGGAAAAAATTATATCGTTGATGTGACAAATTGCGATCCTGACAATAACAATGAACAACCCAGCAATGATCTTTTCATGGTGGGAGCAAAAAAGGTAGAGGGCGAATGGCTTAAGCCTGCTGCAATAGATGTATATTATAGCTATGAAGGTTTGTCCACAGGTTCATACACTCAGAATGAGCTTGCTGTATCAGAAACAGATTATGATCCCAAGTCAGAGGTTGCAGAAGAAGTTACGATTAACTTTAACCCCAACGGAGGTAAAGTTGCGACTGAATCAATCACTACATATGTTGGCGGATGTATCGAACAGCTTCCTGTACCAACAAGAGAAGGTCATAAATTTATTGGATGGTATACAGAACCAACAGGTGGAGAGAAGATACCTGATGCTGTTAAATTTGTAAGTAAGTGTGAGGACACCTGGTATGCACATTGGGAGGCATTAAGTCAGGGAGAAGCTGAATATCAGAATCAGCAGGGAAATTCCGGCGAACAGGATGGTCAGAGTCAGAATCAGCAGGAGAATCCCGGCGAACAGGGTGGTCAGAATCAGGATCAGCAGGAAAATCCCGGCGGACAGAATGGTCAGAATCAGCGCCAGCAGGATGCTCAGAATCAGAACCAGCGCCAGAATCCCGCTAAGCAGGACAATAAGAATAACCAGCAAAATCAGAATAATGACACCAATCCTAAAGCAAATCCCGGGGCTAAGGAAAATGTAACACCACAGCCTGAAAATGGCACGATTTCTGCAGAAGAAGGCGATTTTGAAACAAGTGTTGACGGAACAGCTTCAATTACCGGTTCAGCTAACAAAAAGATTAAGAGCGTAAATATTGGCAATGAGATTACTAATGGAAATGTTACCTACAAGGTTACTAAGATTCAGCCTAAGGCATTTAAGAAATACAAGAAGATTAAGTCTCTTACAATCGGAGATAATGTTCAGGAAATAGGTTCAGAAGCTTTCAGCGGATGCACGGGTCTTAAGAAGATCACTATCCATGCCAATAACCTTAAATCTGTCGGCAAAAAGTCCTTCAAAGGATTAAAGGATGGCGTAAAGATAAATGTAGTCTGCAGAGAAAAGAAGACTTATGAAAAGGTAGTAAAGAAGCTTAAAAAGGCAGGAGCATCAAAGGCAAAATTCAAATTCGTAAAAGGCTGATAACACAGCCATGTTACGAAAATTAAATTCATATAAAATAGTTTTTTAATGAAATTTTTATACGTAGCTAATATTTATTTCGCAATAAGTTTAGTCATGTTTTTTAGAATATATATAGGATTAAAAACTTATTAAAATGCGGAAAATTTGGTGATCGTATGAAAAAGGGAATTGTCTTATCTATATCAGTTCTTTCATTATTGGGAATATTCATAGCCATATTCTATCAAGTGTCAAGTCTAAAGGCACTTGATAGAACCGGCTTGCGTCAAAAGCCCGGAAATAATGTGACGATTGAAGATAATGGGACACCTTTAGAAGCCAGTGTTTCTGAGAGAATCACAGAGGACGGATACACAATTGATAATACGGATATTGAAGCTCCCAAGAAGATCAAATCTACAAAAATCACATCTTTTTTCTGTATATTTTCAACACTTTATGATGAAACAAACATATTAGGTAATAAAAGATGGGAGCTCAGGGCAGACCTTGACGGCAGCCTTGTGAAGGGCTCCTACAGTGCCTGGGATTTTCAATCAACGGATGAGCGAAGATTCGAAGCTGACAAAGCTTTCATGGGTGATCTTTTCAGTATCATAGATCGCTTTGCCCTGGCAGGCTATAACGGCCTTGATACAGAAACAAAAGGAATTCCGGATGAATATGGCGCTACGATCAGCGTGGTATTTGATTCCGGAGAGAGTATTTATGCCAGTGATAATACAAATAATTTTCTTCCGCCGGAGGCAGAGGACGAGCTTGTGCAGCTGTTTGCGGCAGCCTGCGCCAATGGAAAAGAAGTTATAGGTGTCTCGGTTTCTGATTCATTACAGATGGTAGATGTACAAAATGGTAGTGGATACCTGAAATATCCTGTGCTAACCATAGGAAGAAATGATGTATTTGGGGAGACGGATGATCTTAAGTATCCTGCAGAGGATGAGCTTAGATATGCCATAAATCAGATTAATTCTGAGGAGTATGACGAAGCCTTTCTGGCTTCAGGAAGATTTGGCAAGGGATGTCAGGATAAAAGCTTTTATTATGACAGCGACTTGTTTATAACACGAAATGACACAGAGGTAGTATCGCTTTATATAAAGGAATGCTCTTTGGAAGAAGCGGATCAGGAATATGAAAACACTACCTATAAAACTTATAACATTGATGCTTCCACAGGAGAATTACTGAGCTTTAGGGATGTTTTCAGAGATTATGATGAATTATCAGAGCTGATTGCAGACAAGCTTTTGGAAAAATATAAGGGTCAGAGATTCCCAAAAGAAGCAGCTAAAGCCATAGAAGCATCAATAACTGATGAAGACGGTAATATATGTTTTGCCCTTGGAAACGGGTTTATACATATTTTCATAAATGAATATGTCTTAAATGATGCGCCGGGAGGGTATCACTTAACCCTTTCATTGCAGGACTATCCACAACTTATAAGTAATTTTTATAAAATATATCCCGCGGATACCCTGACAAGACTTGATTATGATACAGATTATTATATTGATGACGGACTGAAATTTAAGATGGAATGCGACAAAGATCCCGGTGAGGAAGATATCTACTGGAGAGGAATTGTCGGAGAAAACGTATGTGAAGCTACTTATTACGGACACGCTCCTGAAGCATATCTTGTAAGGAAGAACAATAAGAATTATCTATATCTCAATCTTCCCACAGGAGATGTGAGCTTTCACGGTGTGATATATGAGATTAAAAAGAGCGGATTAGAAACTCTTCCTGAGCAGGGAGATCTGGGACTTACAGTGGCAGAGAACACTACCCTTGATCCGGATTATTTTCTCATGAATATGAATGAAGTTATTGACGGAACAGTATGCTTTATGTATCCGACAGGCGCTTTCAAGGTTGATGTGGACGGTTTTCCTGCAAGTGTCTCAAATATATACAGGCTGCAGGGATCTAAGGTAAAAATAAAAGAGACAGGAAGATACAACCCTTCAAGAGTCGAGGATGCTGCAAATTCAGGAGGCATGTTCTACGTGACAGAGGGAACAGAAGTTACACCATATGCATCTGACCTTAAGAGTTATATTGATTTTATTACAACAGAGGAAACTGAACCAAGAATTTTAAGGTTTACAATAGATGAGTTTTCACCAGAAATGAAGCTTGATAATTTTGGAAAGTTGAATGATGTTTTCAAATACTGATTATTATAAAGCAGATTATGGAAACTGTGAACTGTCCTAAGAGGGAGTAGATAGAATGAATTTCGGCTTACAGATACAAAAACAAAATTATGATGAGCTGGTACCTCAATTTGCTCAGGTACAGAAAATAGCCGGAGATCTTTTGGAAAAAGGGCTGGAAGAAGCGAAGATTAATATCATGCAGATTCCCTCCAGAATTAAATCCTGGGAATCTATTGAAGATAAGCTGGTAAAGAAGCAGGACAAATATTCTAAGGTGGAGGATCTGACCGACATTTTGGGTTTGCGTATAATCTGCTTCTTTTTATCTCAGGTAGATGAATCTGCAAAAGTGGTCCACAGATTATTTGATGTGGATAGTGATAAATCAAGCGATAAGCGGGAAGAGATATCGCCTTCGAGTTTTGGATATATCTCTCTTCATATGATCTGCTCACTTAAGAAGGATGCCGGATATCCTGAAAATCTTACGGAACTTAAATTCGAGATTCAGCTAAAAACAATTTTGCAACATGCCTGGGCTGAAATTGAGCATGACCTTGGATACAAAACCGTGCTTGAAATCCCTAACAATATGCGCAGGGATTTTGCCAGAATCGCAGGACTTTTGGAGGTCGCAGATGATTATTTTGAGAATCTGAAAAATAATCTGAAAGAGTATGAGCTGAATATGCTTAAGAAAATTCAGGCTGACAGGGCAGATGAGCTTTCACTGGACATATTGACCCTCAATGCCTTCATGCAATACAGTAATGCCATGAGGAGATTGTACGACGATATGACAGCTCTTACCGGAGGAAAGCTTATAGAAGTCGGCGCGGAAGATTATCTTCAGATGTTAAATTACATGAAGCTGGAAAAACTTGGGGATATACACAGTCTGATAAGGAGCGAGCACGATCACGTCCTTATTCTGTTAAAGCACGCATTAAAATACTCGGATCTTGAGGAAATAACATCTAATGCAGCATTATTTTATCTTTGCAGAGCAAAAATGGTCTGGGGAGATTATAATGAAAAAGAGATAAGAGATATCTATTATAATTATACTGAAGACTATGAAAAAGCTGAGCATCATGCGGAGATGATCCTTTCGTTAAGAAAGGAATTAAGGGCTGTATCTGAAGCATAAATGTTACTGTTCAGACAGCTCTGCGCACTTGCTGCGCTGAGCGTGAGAATGTTCTACGTCTTGAATATATGATTTGCCCCTTTGCCGAAGGCAACTGGAATGGGCAAATCCAGTTGCTGTGAGCACCGTAAGGTGTGAACAGTAATGCATAAATAATTCTATATAAAAAGCATTGCAATTTTTTCCTTAGTAGTTGATAATAAATGTGATACAATTAGATTGCTTAAAATAATTGTTTTAACTGCAGTGTCATAGGGTTATTTTGCCGTCTGCATTATTTAATGCATTGGTATAAGGAAAGGATTCATAGATGAGTACACTATACATTGAATGCAAAATGGGCGTTGCCGGGGATATGCTGTCTGCGGCACTTTTAGAGTTGTGTGAAAATCGAGATGATGTTGTGAAAAGACTTGAGAACATGGGAGTTCCGGGTGTCACTTATTCGCTTACTAAAAGTGAGAAATGTGGAATCATAGGCAGCCATCTTGAAGTTAAGGTCAACGGCGAAGAAGAGATAAGTGAAGATGTGGATGGCATGTATCATGACCACGATCACGAGCATCATCATGACCACGATCACGATCATGAACATCATCATGACCACGACCACGAGCATGAACACCATCATGACCACGATCATGAGCATGAACATCATCATGACCATGACCACGATCATCATCACCATCATGTACACAGAAGCATGAAGGATATTGAAGATATAGTTAATACTCTGACTACTGATGCTATAGTTAAGAAAGATATTCTGAATGTTTATAAGCTGATAGCTGAGGCAGAAGGTAAAGTCCACGGAAAAGATGTTTCTGAGATTCATTTCCATGAGGTTGGAAGCATGGATGCTGTTGCAGACATAGCTGCTACATGCCTTATCATGCGCATCTTAAATCCTGATAATGTAGTTGCTTCACCGATACATGTTGGTAGCGGACAGGTAAAATGTGCCCATGGAATTTTGCCGGTTCCTGCTCCTGCAACAGCATATATTCTTAGTGGAGTACCAAGTTACAGTGCAGATATAAGAGGTGAGTTATGCACACCTACAGGTGCAGCACTTATCAAATATTTTGCAAAAGGATTCGGGCCACAGCCTGTTATGTGTGTTGATAAGATTGGCTACGGAATGGGCAGGAAGGATTTTCCTCAGGCAAACTGCGTAAGGGCTATGCTTGGCGGTGAAAGCGCATCAACAGATACTATCGTTGAGCTTGTTTGCAATCTTGATGATATGACACCTGAGGCTATAGGTTTTGCAACAGAACAGCTTATGGATGAGGGAGCAGCTGATGTTTTCACTACTCCTATAGGGATGAAGAAAAACCGTCCAGGAACCATGTTGACAGTCCTTTGCAAAGAGAGTCTTAAGGAAGAATTTGTAAAAAAGATTTTCAAATATACTACAACAATAGGTATTCGTGAGAGTATCTGCAACAGATATATCCTTAACAGAGAAGAGAAGGTTGTACATACTAAAGACGGAGACATCAGAGTAAAACAGGTATCAGGTTATGGTGTCAGCCGTGAAAAGAGGGAATACGAAGACCTGGCTAAAATTGCAAGAGAAAACAAAAGAGGATTATAAAAGATCTTCTATAGAGAAGTTTGATGTCTGATACGCAGCTTTATGCAGTAAATTACTATGGCTGACAGACTTAAAAATCTTTGCATTTTGTAAGTATGAATGAATTAAATAGGCGTAAGCAGAGCATTTGGACATTTCCATGAATAGAGCTTTGTGATAAACTTTCTTTTGATAAAAGTTTAAATGACCTTACTGGCACTTATTAGTTTTTATGTCAGGGCTAACACATTCAGATTTTAGTTAATCAGGAATGTGTCATTACAGGAAGGTTATGGAAAGAGGGAAGTATGGAGAGATTTTATGTTGGAAAATGTCCTAAATGCGGGATGGAAATTTACAGTGATAATGGCATGGCCACAAGATTCTGTACACATTGCGGGGCAGAGCTTACATCAAACGCTAATAACGGGGGAATGGCAGTAGCCTATATGGAAAAAGAGGAAACTGCTAAAAAGGATGAAAGAAAAACTGTAGAAACTGCATCAACTTATTCGGATGCACAAAGCAGTACTCTTCAGTTTGATACTTCGATTCCTAAATTCGATGTATCAAATGCCTCAGGCATGTATGATTTTCAACAGGAAATGGTTAACGAAAAAAACAGAAAACGTGCCGTTTATGTTGCAGGTGGAATAGCTGCTGCAATTATCGGTATAGCAGCTTTGGGATTTACAAGCGGTGTGGCAAACATTCATACCGAGCCTACAGCTCCGATTGTAACTGAGGTGCCAAGTGATCCGGATATTGATCTTGTTGAAGATACAACAGTAGAAGAACCTTCCTCTGAAGAGGTTCAGACTGATAATAAGACCACTGTAACGAATATCGATGATCTTACAATTCCTGAAAAAGAGGCTGTAAGAAGAGCTTCACAGCTTCTTACTTCAATTCCTTATTCAAAGACAGAGCTTATCGAGACAATGCAGGAAGAGTACTATGGTTTTTCAGAGAGCGAAGCTACCGCAGCAGTTGAATATATGGAGAACGCGGGACTTGTAAACTTTAAGGAAGAGGCTGCCAGATGGGCAAAGACTCTTGCTGAGGATACATCCTTTTCAAGAGCAGAGCTTTTAAGAATGTTATCAGGAGAGTATTCTTCACACTATACCCGTGAAGAAGCTGAATACGCTGTTAATTATATAGAGCAGAATAACTTAGTCGATTGGAATGAGATGGCAAAAAAGGAAGCTGAGCTTTACCTTAGCCTTTCCAGCAAATATACAAGAGAAGAGCTGATTAACCAGCTTGTGGTTGGTAATGAATTTACTCAGAGTGAAGCAGAATATGCTGCAAACGCTCTTGGATATTAGACTTAAGTATTGTTGTTTATATCTAAAAAAAATACAATTATTTCTAAAAAAAGTGCAATGAATTAGAAATACTTAAATGCTATACTTCACGTTGATGATGGAATACTGTATTCATCAACCGGGTATAGCATTTTTATTTTGAGCAGAGCACTTAGCGAGGTTTTTCACGAGCTTAGTGATATTACGATTGGAGGATAATATGGATTTAGCAGTTTTGGATTGTATTAGGGAACAAAATGGTAACTACGTTCTTCCGTTTTTTTGGCAGCATGGAGAGGACGAATCTACTTTAAGAAAATATGTTAATGTAATTCATGATGCAAATATGAAGGAGATATGTCTGGAGGCCAGACCGCATCCTGACTACGCAGGTGATGGCTGGTTTCATGATGTGGATATAATTCTTGATGAAGCCAAAAAGCTTGATATGAAGCTTTGGATTCTGGATGATGCTCATTTCCCGAGCGGACAGGCAGCAGGAAAGATGGCAGATGCGGATCCTTCTCTTTGTAAGCAATTTCTTAAATATGCCTGCTTTGACGTGGCAGGACCTAAAAAGCAGGTTACCCTGGATGTTGCAAAAGCGGCAAAGCACTATGACAGCCCCTTTGCAGCGCCTGACATTTTTGGTGGCGGCGAAAAAAGAAAGTTTGATGATGACGAGCTCTTTGCTGTTATAGCATCAAGACTTGATGGCAAGGAAAATGATATTTATCATCTTGACGATTCACTGCTGGATCTAACTGACATGGTTAAGGATGGTAAGCTTTCATGGGATGTACCTGGCGGCGTCTTTAGAGTATTTGTAATTTACTCTACTCATAATGGCGGCGGAAGAGATGGCTATGTTAACTTCCTTAGCAAGAAGTCCTGCAGAATTCAGATTGATGCCTGCTATGAGCCCCATTATGCGCACTATAAGGAAGAGTTTGGAAAAACTATCCTGGGATTTTTCTCTGATGAGCCGGAGATTGGAAATGTGTCAGGTTACAGCGGAAGTGATTCAGCCATTGGCAATCAGAATATGCCTCTTCCCTGGAGCGAAGAGATGCCTGAAGAAATGGAAAATAGATTTGGTGCTGATTACAGAAGGCTTATTCCGGCACTTTGGATGAATGTTGGAAGCGGTGAGTTTACGGCAGATGTGCGTGTAGGCTTTATGGATATTGTCAGCAGGCTCTGCAAGAAAAATTTCGGAGAGCAGCTCGGTGAATGGTGCAGAGAACATAATGTTCAATATATAGGACACATTGTCGAAGATAACGACAACAGTACAAAGCTTGGTTCTTCTCAGGGGCATTATTTCAGGGCTCTTTGGGGTCAGGACTGGGCCGGAATAGATAACATCGGAGGACAGGTTACTGAGGGCGGAGCAGATATCAGTCACAAAGGACTTTTGGGACTTGGTTCAGATGGAGAGTTCTATCATCACATTTTGGGAAGACTGGGCACATCTCTTGCTGACCTTGATCCTAAGAAGCATGGTAATACCATGTGTGAGATATTTGGTGCCTATGGCTGGGAAGAAGGTACAAGGCTTATGAAATATGAGCTTGATCATTTCCTTGTAAGAGGCGTTAATCATTATGTACCACATGCCTTTAGCCCCAAGGATTTCCCGGATTTTGATTGCCCGCCTCATTTTTATGCTCATGGTAAAAATCCGCTCTATAAGCCCTTTGGAGAGCTTATGAAATATGCCAACAGAGTATCTCACCTCATTAGCGGAGGAAAACACTTAGCAGAAGTTGCAGTATTATATCACGCCGAAACTGAGTGGTCCGGAATGAAGTACATGGATGCTGTGAAGGTAGCAAGAAAACTCGACGAAGCGCAGATAGATTTTGATGTAATTCCTGCTGATGCGTTGGTAATGGGAGGCGAATATGCTCCAATTCTTGATAAAGAGGGACTGCATATCAATGGACATCTGTTTAAGACACTTATAATTCCCGGAGCAGAATATCTTCCTGAAAGCGTTATGTCATTCCTTGAGGATGCAAAGGACAAAGAATTTAATGTTCTTATTGCAGACTTTGCACCGCAAAATAACAGTGCGTCATCCGATGATAAAGATGCAAAAGCACTGATTAAAGGACTGGAGATTGTACCTCTTCCGGATTTAGCAGACAAGGTAAGAACACTTGGAATTGCTAATGGAAGAATAAATAAGGGCAGATTTAAAGACCTAAGAATATATCATTATGACAGAGGGGCTGAAAAAGTTTTCCTTATATCTAATGAAAGCATTTATGAAAAATTCGAGGGAGATGTAGAAATTCCGGCAAATGGCACACCCTACATCTATGATGCCATGAAGAACCGCATCATCTCTGCTGATTACAATTGCGATGACAACATTACATTAAATATTACTCTGAAACCCTATGAAATGATTATTGTTGTTGTTCCTGAAAATGATGAAGAGATAAAAGAAATTGCAGTGACTTTGCCTAAGTGCGCAAATGAGGGCAGAAACATTTCAGGAACCTGGACAGTAAGCTTTACTGATAATGAAAACTATCCTGATTTCAAGGATGAAATAAAGATGGAAGAGCTTAGTAATATCCTTGAGCATGATCCTGATTTTTCCGGAATTATCAGATATGAAATAAGCTTTGACGGAAAAAATGAAGATAATTATCTTGTTCTTGAGGATGCCTTTGAAGCGGCAGAAGTATGGATAAATGACGAATATGCAGGAAGTGCTCTTTGCCCGCCATATCTGTTTGAAATTGCAGGCAAAGTAAAGAATGGGGAGAATCACTTAAGGATTGAAGTAAGAACAACCCTGGAACGCCTTGTAAACAAGATTACAGGTGGCGCAGGCTTCCTTGGCCCCGACATCAAAATCGTCAGCCCCACAGGAATAATTGGCGACGTAACAATCTACTAATGACATAAGTAGATTATTCATTTTTGAGACCGCGGACTGAATTCAAAAAACATATTAAATGTAACTAAAACACAGTCTCAAAATAAATATCTGAAATTAGTAGACTATTCTTCTTTGAGACCGCGGACTGAATTCAAAAAAACATATTAAATGTAACCAAAATACAGCCCCGGAATATATATATGACTTCAACCGATTATGCGTTTTTTGCAACGAGGGTGAAGTCATATATATATTCCGGGGCGTCCTATTACTACTTTTTGAATTCGGACCGATAGGCATTGGGGGTCAGCCCGGTTGCTTTTTTGAATTGTTTATGGAAGTAAGATACATTTGAGAATCCTGTCTTTTCAGCAATCTCCTGTGAGGAAACCTGTGAATTTATGAGGAGCTTTTTCGCAGCTGCAATCCTTTCTCCATTTACATAGGATGACAGAACTTCCCCTGATTCCTTATGGAAAAAGTAAGAGAGATAGTCAGGCGAAATATGTACCGCCTCAGCAATGGTCGTTCTTGAAAGATCTGCATCTGATAAATGATCCTTAATAAACTGCTTGATCTGCAGTACAGTGTTTTCCTCATTTCCACTATCAGCTGTTACATCTGAAAAAGTCCTGAGCAGAGACTTGGCCCAATTAATAAGACCGTTTACAGAAGAGGTAATGCTTCTTGGATCAGCTGTCCTTGCCATTTCCGTTGAAATGCGGGTAGGAGAGCAGTTTTTCTGAGACAGCACTGCAAATACAGCAGACAAAAGCCCATAGTAAATCGACCGAAGAAAACCTGACGAAAATGTGGTATCCGTCTGCATTAGAAGTCCTCTGATACTCAGAAGAACATCATCACATCGACCCTCGGATAAAAGCTGTTCCCATTTTTCAACTTCTATTCTTTCGCTATGTTCCCTGGTTTTGGCAGATATATTTGAGAGTTCGGGATTCATGATAGATATCACTTTGCTCTCTGAGGAAATGATGCTCTTTGAATATTGGGCAAGCAGCTCATATGCATAGGGAGCCGCAGATAGCGGGGCATCTGCAAAGGAATAGAACAGGAACTTACAATTAGGATAAGATTTACTTAGCCTTTCAGTCACATTGGATAATCTTGAAACAATGCCTTTTTCGTAATCAGCAGCTGCATTTATTGGGAGACAGATGCTGAGCATAAAACAGCTTCTGTCCACTATAGTGATATTAAAATGCTCCGTAAAAAGTTCACCTACAATGCTTTTAACGGGAAGGACTGAAAAGGCATCGTCAGGGGAATGGACCTGAAGATAGGCATAGTAGTAGGAGCGGTCCGCGATCCCGTCAGGAAGAAAATTATTATCTATATATTCTGCGATTGAATCGGGGTCAGGAGACAGTGTCCCATCGAAGAGATATTGCCACAGATCATCTGCAGCCTGAGCGATTTTTGCAGCCCGTTCTTCTTTGATGGAAAGCACTTCTTCAACAGCCTTTTTAAGAACTTTAGTAAGTGAATCCTGTTCGATGGGCTTTAGTACATAGTCCAGGATCTGCAGGGATATGCCTTCTCTTGCATAGTCAAAATTGGCATGACCTGTAAGAAGAATGTTTACGGAGTTGTAGCCGTTTTCTTTTACCCAGTGAATAAGTGAAAGTCCGTTTTCTCTTGGCATCTCCACATCAGATAAGAGAATGTCTATCTGATGCTCCTCATAGACTGCTCTTGCCTGATCTGCGCTATATGCCTCATAAACTTCAGTGATACCAAGGGCGTTCCAGTCAATTGTCTTTTTTACACCCTGAACCAGTAAAAATTCATCATCAACAATAAGTAAGGTCATTTTGCTCTCCGTTAATTACAATGCGTATTTACTATGATTTAAGATATTATTCTGTGAACAGTTTCTTTTTTGTTTTTGCTTTCCTGAAACTCTACATATGGAATATCAATATCAATCCGTGCACCCATACCCGGTTCATTGGTCAGGTTCATGGAAGCTGTCTCACCGTAGTAGAGCTGAAGCCTGTGGATTACATTATTAATTCCGATATTAGAACCATCAGCTTTTTTTATAGTTGTGGCATGATTTTTCTTAAAATCCTCTAAGAATGCATCATCAAAACCTTCACCGGAATCAATATGTGTGATATGAAGCCTTTTGTTTCCATCATTTTCATATACATCAATCTTGTCAATTACCTTAAGCTGCTCGCCCATTACAAGATTATGCTTAAAAGTATTTTCCATAAACATGATAAGCATTACCGGGAATATGGCGGCATTGAGGGAGCTTTCATCAATGCTCTTTTCATAAATAATACAGCCCGGAAAACGAAGCTTTGTAAGTTCTACATAATTATCAAGAAACTCCAACTCTTTTGAAATAGGAACCTGCTCGTCCGTGCCAAGTGTGTAGCGCAGATGCTTTGATAAGGTTTCTATCATCTTCCGAAGCACAGCAGTATTTTCAGGTGAGCCGTCTGCAAGATAAGTTATCATATTAAGGCAGTTGATCAGGAAATGCGGTGCAACCTGAGAACGTAAAAAGAATAATTGGAAATTCTTCTTTTGCAGTCCTTCCTCATAAACGTCTACTTTAAGCTTCTGGATATGATCGACCATTTTGTTGTAGGTTGTTGCAACCTCAAGAACTTCTACACATTTTTCATTTGATATATCGATTCTGTGCTCCGGTTCGCCTGCAATTATGGCATTATTCATGGTAGTCATCATACTCATGGTTCTATGGATAAGCCTGTTGAAAAAGTAAACAATAACTGAAAATGCCATAAGGAGGATCAGGATAAACATGATTGCATAACCCCAGAAAATATCTGTACTTGAAATGATTTTTCTCATGGGTATCATAGCAGTAATAAAGTAGTCACAATACTCAAGTTCAGCAGTTGTGACCATATAGCTTTTTCCTGCAACCGTTATTACAGAGTAGGAATTTAGTGATTCATTTACCGGAAGCTTTATGTTTTCTCTGTAATCTGAAATATCATTTATGAGTTCCTTTGCCTCTGAGTAGGGACTTTCTATGCTGACAATATCCCCTGTCTTATCTGTAAAAAGAATAAGGGCATCCATGTCCTTTAGACTTCGAAGTGAAGAAGCGAGAGTCTTAAGATCAGTCCATGCGCCGACCATACTGTTGTCATAAAAAAATGTTTTAACCAGATAGGTATTATCTTCATAATTATATGGAATCCATTTTAAGCCATTTGTATTTTTGATGTCTGCAAGAATTTCCTCATTCTGAAACTGTTCCTTTAAATAAGGCTGCAGGGATATTCTTGAATCCGATGAATTACTGTAACCAACCCACCTCTTACTTCTGGGGAAATATGCGTACATACCCTTTATGGTAGGAAATGATCTTAAGTTAAATTCAAACATCTGTGATATTCGAATAATACTGTTATAGTTATCGCTTATATCATCAAGAAGTGCTACTGAAGATATGTCCGTGCTGTAATTTGAGAGCTCCATAAGATAGTAGTCAACGCTCTTAAGGTTTGAACTGGTTTGCTCATTATATAAGGAAAGAAGCTGCATAACATCTCTGTAGGTACGCTGCTGAAGCGTGTAAGTAAACAGCCCCACATATATTGACATGGCAACTATAACCACTCCCAAGAGAAGATAAAAAAAACTCCTTAACCTGCTTTTGAAAGAATATAATCCCGTATTGTTTTTTTCTTTGATCATCATATAAGAAATTTACATAAACAACTAATAAAAGTGCAACTTTAAGTTTCCCATCTATTTTATAATTTGCATTAGTTGATGACAAGACACATGATCTGGTGTCTGTGAACAATTTGAACTTTAATAAGGGAGGTAACTAATAATGAAGAGAAAACTTATGGCATTGCTTTTATCAGGCGCTATGGTTTGCGGAGCACTCAGCGGATGCGGCCAAGGCGGAGCAGAAAAAGCTGATACAGCAACAGAGCAGTCAGAGGATGCAGGAGCAGAAGATGCTGCAGATTCATCTGAGGATGCAGGAGAGAGCACAGCAGAAGCTACAGGCGACAGTGCAGCAGCTGAGGAAGCTATCCAGGCGAGAAAAGATTCAGGCGAGACACCTACAGTTGTGATCGCATACATGAACTTTGCAGGTTCACCTGCCGGAATCGATCGCATTTCAGAGAAGCTTTCAGAGATTACAGAAGAAAAGCTTGGCGTTAAGGTTGAGCTTCAGATAATGGATGCAGCTTCATATTCACAGAATATGAACCTTATGCTTGCATCAGGCGAGCAGGTTGATCTGTTTAATGCAGTATCAGTTGGATTTATGCCTTGTGTAAATAAGGGATACACACTTGACCTTGAAGAAGATGATCTTATTCAGAATTACGGACAGGGAATCCTCAATGCATTCAGAACAAATGAAATTGATGGTTGCCGTGTAAGTGGAACATTATATGGAACACCTGTTAAGAAGGATGATGCAGCAGGTAAGTTTGGTATTTCTATCCCTGCAGCACTTCTTGACGAAATCGGATTTGATTACAACTCACTTTACAAAGATGGTGAAGAAATCATTTATTCAGATTTTGATACTATCGAGGATATCTTCACAAAGCTTCATGAAGCACATCCTGAAAAGACAGTATTCTACATGGACGTATCTTCAGTTGTAAGCCAGTGCCTTGCAATCGATATTCCTTCAGATAACTTCGGCGTTCTCCTTAATCCTACAGAGAGCCTTGAAATCGAGGATCTATTCGAAAGCGATCAGTATAAGGAACTTTGCCAGAGAATGTACGACTGGAATCAGAGAGGATGGATTTCCCCTGATGCTATCACAGAGACAAATGCTACAACAGTTCAGGTTAAGTCAGGTTCACTTATGGCTTATAAGACAGCTACAAAGCCCGGCATCAAACAGCAGGAATCCAATCTTTGCGGTGAAGATATGATTATCTTCCAGCTTGGTCCTGATTTCAAGGGCTCAAGTGCATACAACACAATGCCTTGGTGCATCAACCAGAACACAGATGATCCGGTAGCAGCTATGCAGGTTCTTAACCTTCTTTACACAGATCCTGACGCATCAACACTTATCTGCTGGGGCGAAGAGGGCGTTGAATGGAAAGAGACAGGCGATGGACACATCACATATGCTGATGGTATCGATGCTAACAATTCTGAGTACTTTAACAACGTTAACTGGGAAATGCCCAACCAGTTCATAGCAAAGATTTGGGAAGGCAACGAACTCACAATCTGGGATAGAATGCAGGAGTTCAACGACAATGCTACAGCTTCAAAGGCTATGGGATTCACATTTGATAACAGTGATGTTTCAGCTGAGTATACAGCACTTGCAAACGTTTATTCAGAATATCAGTCACAGCTTGAGCTTGGATTTATTAATCCTGAGGAAGGTTTACCTGAACTTGTAAATCGTCTTAAGGAAGCAGGTCTTGATGACTATATGGCAGCAAAACAGGCAGCACTTGATGAATGGGCTGCAGCAAACGGAGTTCAGTAATTTGTTCTGACATTATTTCAAAAAAGTATTTCATTTCTTAAGTCCTGCGCGAAAGCGCAGGACATATTAAAGGAGACGGGGTTATGGCACAGCAAAAGAAGATAAAACAAAAGTTATCTCCCGAGAAACGCAAGTCACTGCTTAAGCGTTCTATACCGATTTATATCATGGCACTCCCGGGCCTTATATATATGTTTATTAACAACTATATGCCTATGCCGGGAATTATTCTTGCATTTAAAAATTATAAAGCTAAGTACGGAATTTACGGCTCCAAATGGGCGGGCCTTAAGAATTTTAAATATTTATTTTCAACTCAGGATGCATTTATCATTACAAGAAACACGATATGCTACAACCTTGTGTTTATCATAGTAAACACAGTATTCGCAATTCTAATAGCAATCATTCTTTCTGAACTTACACATAAGATCAAGAAAGTGTATCAGTCAGTAATACTTCTTCCTTACCTGCTTTCAGCGGTTATCGTAAGCTACCTTGTATTTGCATTTTTATCAGCAGAAAACGGATTTATCAACAATTCAATTCTTGGAGCTTTAGGAAAAGATCCTGTTAGCTGGTATCAGGAAAAACAGTACTGGCCATTCATCCTTGTATTTGTAAATCTTTGGAAGGGTATCGGTTATAACTGCATCATCTATCTGTCAACAATAATTGGTTTTGACAGAAGTTACTATGAGGCAGCAGCCATCGACGGAGCTTCAAAGTGGCAGCAGATCAAGAGTATAACACTTCCACTTTTAAGACCTACAGTTATCATGCTCACACTTATGGCTATCGGTAGAATTTTCTATTCAGACTTCGGACTTTTCTATCAGGTACCTCAGAACTCAGGAGCATTGTTATCTGTAACCAACACAATCGATACTTACGTTTACAGAGGACTTATCGAGCTTGGCGACATCACAATGTCTGCAGCAGCCGGTGTTTATCAGTCAATAGTCGGATTCATCCTTGTTATGGCAGCTAACATTGCTGTTCGTAAGCTTGATCCGGATAGCGCATTATTCTAAGAAGGGAGGATTTAATCGTGGGACAGGAAAAAAGATTTCAGATCTTTGGTCATATAGTAATGACAATCGTAACACTCTGTGCAGTAATACCGCTCATACTTCTCGTGATTTCATCCTTTACGGATAATGATGCACTTGTAAGAAACGGTTATTCATTCATTCCGGAGCAGTGGAGTTTAGAAGCTTATAAATACATATTTACCAGTGGTAATTCAGTGCCGCACGCTTACATGATTTCAATTTTACTTACAATCTGCGGTACAGCACTTGGACTCTCCATAACAACTCTGATGGGATATGCTTTATCAAAAACATTCCTCCCCGGAAGAGGAATACTCACATTCCTCGTATTCTTTACAATGTTGTTCAATGGTGGTCTGGTTCCTACTTACATTAACTACACAAATGTATTTGGACTTAAAAATACATTCTTTGCACTTTTGGTTCCCGGACTTTTGATGAATGCATTTAATGTTATGATGATGAAGTCATACTTCGTAACAGGAGTTCCGGATGAAATCCTGGAAGCAGCTTACATAGATGGCGCAACAGAATTCCAGGCATTTTTCAAGATTGCACTTCCTCTTGCTAAGCCTATCGTAGCAACAATTGGACTTTTCATCGGAATTGCTTACTGGAACGACTGGATGAACGGTTATATCTACCTTACAAAGAGAACAGATCTGTATTCAATACAGAACCTGCTTAACCGTATGATTCAGAACATACAGTTCCTTACACAGAACAGTTCAGTAGCCAGCAATGCAAACACAGCACTTGCTTCAATACCCAGCGTAGCTGTTCGTATGTCAATGGCAGTTGTGGGTGTTCTTCCTATCATAATCGTATATCCTTTCATCCAGAACAACTTCGTGAAAGGTATCACACTCGGTGGAGTTAAGGGCTGAGAACACTTGGCGAGGTTTTTCCGAGCCTAGTGTGAACGTGTTCCGGCGAGCGAAGCGAGAGCGGAACTTCCTTATGAAGGCAAACAATAATTAAATAATCAAAATCATTTAGACTCGGGGTATTCGTGCTCCGAGTCTAAATATAGTTTTTTGTTAGTTACTCCCTTTGCGGAAATGTAGTTTTGGTCTGCAATCAGTCTAATCGAGAAGAAATATATATGGAAAGAAGGTAATGTATGAAGAGTTTATTATATCCAATTACAAATGAATTTAGAAATGAGAAGAAGCTGGATGGCTTATGGCGTTTTTGTTTTGATCCTGACGAGAGAGGAATAAAAGAGGGCTGGAATAATGGGCTTCCCAAGGATGCTATAAATATGCCTGTACCGGCTTCTTTTAATGATTTTTTCACTGATAAAGCATCCAGAGATTATTGTGGTACATTCTGGTATCAGTGCGAGTTTCATATTTCTAATGCAAATTTAGAGCATAGAAATTACATTCGTTTTGGAAGTGTTACCCACAGAGCAGTAGTATATGTAAATGGTATAGAGGTTGGAAGACATGAAGGCGGATTTTTGCCTTTTGTATGTGATATCTCTGATGCAGTAAAGCCTGGTGAAAAAAATGTGCTGGTGGTAAAAGTAAGCAACGAGCTTGATGAAACTACACTTCCCTGCGGAAAAGTAAGTACCCTCAAAAATGGGAATAAGTTGTTAAAGCCATACTTTGATTTCTTCAATTATGCAGGTATCCATCGTTCAGTATGGCTAATGAGCATCAATCCGGCCAGTATAACAGATTATGGAGTGATTACTGATATTACGGATAATACCGCAACAGTAAAGCTTTCTGTTGATGCTTTGGGAATAAAGGAACTTGATTATTCTGCAAGAGCAATTCTTAAGGATGAGGATGGAAACGAAGTAGCAACTAAGGACATTACATTAAACCCCGGATGCAGTAAGGAAAATGAATTTGAAGATGATGAAGACAATGAAGAGCAGCATGGATTAGAGAAGCTTTGCGGAGAGTGTGAGCTTACAGTAGATGAACCCGTACTTTGGGATGTCCACAGGCCTTATCTTTACAATATTGAAATTGTCTTATTAGAATCAGGAAAAGAGCAGGATAAATATGAGGATAGAATTGGTATCCGCACAATAAGCATACAAGGAACAAAGATTTTGCTTAACGGAAAGCCTGTTTATCTTAAGGGCTTTGGAAAGCATGAGGATTTTGATGTAATCGGACGTGGCTTTAACTATGGAATTGCAAAAAGAGATTTTGAATGCATGAAATGGATTGGAGCTAACTGCTTTAGAACAAGCCACTATCCGTATGCAGAGGAGTGGTACAGATTTGCTGACGAAGAGGGATTTCTTATCATCGATGAAGTTCCTGCAGTTGGTATGATGAGATCCTTCTTTAACTTCATGGATGCAGGTAGCGGTGGAAAGTACACTTATTTCTTTGAAACAGACACTGTGCCACAGCTTCAGAAAAATCATCTTAACGCAGTTCGTGAGATGATAAGAAGAGATAAAAATCATCCTTCAGTAATTTCATTTAGTCTTTTCAATGAGCCTGAAACCATAAGTACTTTTGCACATGACTATTTCAAAGTGATATTTGAGGAAGCAAGAAGGATTGATCCACAGAAGAGACCTTTGACGGGAGCTTTGGAAAAGACATCTTCTCCTGAAAAATGTCAGTGCCATGAGTTCTGCGATTTTATAAGTCTTAACAGATATTACGGCTGGTACATTAGCGGCGGATCAGAGCTTTCTGATGCCAGGGAATTGTTCATTGAAGAGATGGATAAGTGGAAGGAAAAAAATACAGGAAAGCCCTTCGTATTTACCGAGTTTGGTGCAGATACTCTTTCTACTGAACATAAGCTTCCTTCAGCTATGTGGACTCAGGAATATCAGAATGAGTACTATGACATGAACTTTGAGATATTTGATAAATATGATTTCGTGCAGGGTGAGCTCACCTGGAACTTTGCGGATTTCCAGACTGTTGAAGGAACCTTTAGGGTTGCAGGAAATAAAAAGGGTGTATTTTCAAGAAATCGTCAGCCCAAGGATATAGCATTTAGAATAAAGGACAGATGGGAAGGTATTCCTGATAAGGAGTAAGATAACGTAAGCACTCATCATTAAGGCGTTTATGGTATCCGTATCTATTGAAATGAGTCATATTTAAATTACCTTTTTAGAGGAGAAAGGATTAATCCAATCACCTTTTTGGCATGATTGGATTATATGAGAAGTAATTATGGGTTATGAAAATGAGAATGAAAGACAAATACTGGCAAGGAATATCGCAACTGAAGCGATGGTTCTTCTAAAGAATGAAAATGGGGTGTTGCCTTTGGAAAATGGAAAAAAGGTAGCTCTTCTTGGAAGAACTCAGAATGCCACCATCATTGGAGGCGGTGGATCAGGTGCTTCAAGATGTGATAATCCGATGCAGATAAGAGATGAGCTTATAAATGCGGGTATTAATCTGGAGAAGGGCTTTGATGCTTTTTATCAGGATGCCGATAAAAAGGAGAAGGAAGAGGCTAAAAAGCAGGGCATGGATATGGCAGGCATGGATTTTGAAGGCCTTGTTGCAAGCGGAATTATCTATGAGCTATTTGGAAAATATCAGGGAATTACACCTGAGCCGGTTCCCGGAGATGAGCTTTTTAGCGAAGGAGCAAAGGAGACAGACACCGCTATTGTTGTAATTGGAAGACAGACAGGCGGCGAAGAATGTGACAGAAGAATAAAGGATGATTATCTTTTAAGTGACCTTGAAAAGGAGCTTGTTAAAAAGACCTGTGACAGCTTTGAAAATGTGATCATTGTTCTCAATGTAAATGGCATGATTGACCTTAAGTGGGTGAAGGAAAATGAAAGAATTAAGGCCTGCATATTTATGGGAACTGCCGGAGAAAAGGGTGCCGGTGCGCTTGCAGATCTGATAAGCGGAAAGGCATATTTTAGCGGAAAGCTTGCCCAGACATCCGCCCTTAAATATGAAGATTATCCTACCGCGGAGCATTTTTCCTGCAACAAGGATGATAATAAAAATATTAAATCCTATGAGGACTATAATCTGTCTGCTACGGAAAACGGCAGCATAGACAAAGCTTTAAGCCCTGTTACTGCCTACATTGAGGATGTATATGTGGGCTACAGATATTTTGACAGCTTTGAAAAAGATGTGTGCTATCCTTTCGGATTCGGACTTGGCTATGCTTCCTTCAAGACTGAAGTCATAAATCTTGTTAGTGTCGGGGGCAGGGCGCTGGTTTCTCTTAAGGTGAAGAATACCTCTGAAAAGTTTTCAGGAAAAGAGACCCTGCAGCTTTATGTACATAAGCCCGAAGGCACTCAGAAACGTGTTTACAAGGAACTTGTGGATTTTGAAAAGACTTCTGAACTTAAACCGGGAGCAGAAACAAATCTTGCGCTTTCCTTTGATCTTGCAGAGCTTTCAGTATTTAATGATATGGGAGAAAAGGGCGGAGAGTATGTTATTACGAAAGGAGAGTATATTCTCCTTTTAGGTAACAGTTCAGATTCTGTAAGTCCCTGCGGCAAAATTGAAGTTGCAAAAGACATCACTGTAAGGAAGGTGACTGCTGATATCGGTATAAAAGCCTGCAACAAAGATAAGCTGGAACTACTTGATGCAGGAAATATAAAAGAAGCAGAAGAGGTAAAATCAGCAAATATCCCTACAATCAATATATCATCCGATGATCTCATAACAGAGGAAATCACAAAGCACGACTATAGCTTTGAAAACATTGAAAAGAGTGATGAAATCATCACACTTGAAGACGTAAAGTGTGGAAGAAATAGCATTGAAGAGTTCGTATATCAGATGACTCCTGAGGAGCTTGCTGTTTTATGTAATGGTTATGGACCGGGACTTCCTTTTGGCGGCATCGGACAAAAGGCACCGGTGACAATTCAGTATCCGGATGGTACTGACATAGGCTCAAATTCTCATCCGTCAGCTAATCCGGGATACATTAATCCTGCTATTAAAAAGTATGGAATCTATTCCTGCTTTTATAAGGATGGCCCTGCGAGCGTTGGAAAAACAGCCTGGCCCACAGGTATGATGTTGGCCTGCACTTTTAGTAAGGAGCTGGCCTATGAGTTTGGTAATGCATGCGGAAGAGAGGCAGAGGAACAAAAAGTTGCTGCATGGCTCGCGCCCGGACTTAATATCATAAGGAATCCGATTGAGGGAAGAGCATTTGAGTATTTCTCAGAGGATCCTTACCTTTGCGGAACCATGGGAGTTAATATCTGTAAAGGTGCCATGGAAAATAATAAGGTCACAACCTGCCCGAAGCATTTTGCATTAAACGAGCAGGAAACCTATAGAAGAGGAAGCTTCAAGAAAAATATTGATGCCGTAGATTCCATAGTTTCTTCAAGGGCGGCAAGAGAAATATATTTGAAGCCATTCGAGATGGTAGTAAAAAATACAGATACCGTCTCATTTATGAGCTCTTTCAATAAGATTAATGGAACCTTTACTGCAGGAAACAAGGTGCTTTGTACGGATATTCTCAGGGATGAATGGGGATATGATGGTGCCATTGTCACTGACTGGGGAGACATGGATTTTGTTGTAGATGGAGCAGATGCGGTTGCTGCCGGAAATGACGTTGTTATGCCGGGTGGTCCTCCGGTCATAGAGCAGGTTCTTAAGGGCTTTGAAGAAAAGAGAGTCACGCTGGATGAAATGAGAATAGCAGTTATTCATCTTATGAATTTCGTTATGAAAATGGAAAACTATGAGGTGTGAAGATGGGGAAAATCAGAACAATTATTACACAGGATGCTGAAGTAGATGATCAGAATTCTCTTAGACATTTTTTATTTTATGCAAATGAAGTCGATGTTCAGGGAATAATTCAGACATCTTCCAAATTCCACTGGAAGGGTGTGCCTGGGGCTGTAAAGGCTGAAAAAAAGGTAAAAGACGATTTTGATGCAGGAGAATATGTAGAAAACTCCGGACCTTTTGATCAGCCCTACAGATGGCCGGGGACAGACTGGATGATGAGGGTAATAGATGACTATGAAAAAGATTACCCCAATCTCTGCAAGCATGCAGAAGGGTATCCCACTCCTGACTATTTGAGGAGAATAACCAAGGTTGGCAACATTGGCTACGAAGGCGAGATGGAAAAACCGTCAGAAGGATCTGATCTCATAAAGGAGAGAATCCTTGATGATGATGAGAGAACTCTTTTCATCCAGGTGTGGGGAGGTACCAATACCATTGCAAGAGCACTGATGGATATTGAAGAAGAGTATAAAAACAAAGATGAGTGGTCAGTGCTTCATGAAAAGATTTCCAAAAAGGTGGTGATCACTGCCTGCGGAGAGCAGGATCCTGCCTATAAGGAATATGTGGCAGAAGTGTGGCCGGGCATTCAATTTGTTAAAACGCTCCAGATGATGAGCTATGCATATCCCTGGTTCACCATGCCTGAGGGAGAGAGCAAGGATACTCTTAAGGCTGAATTTATGCAAAAGGAATTGCTGTCAAAAGACAGTGCATTGATAAAGGGATATTGTACCTGGTTTGATGGACATCACTATGAAGGCGAAAATAGTGAAGGTCAGTTTGGATCAAACCCCAATATTTTGAACGAGTGGTTTGGTGCTAAGTTTTTAAAGGGTGAAATAAATAAATACGACTTCCTGTCTGAAGGTGATTCACCTACGTTTTTTGTGCTTCTGCCCTTCGGAACAAGGACACTTGAAGACTTTACCTACGGTGGCATTGGCGGGCGCTACATGAAGGTTGATTATAAGAATTCAAAGGGCGTAAGCTGCAATGTCTTTGATGTTGCAAAGGATGCATATACAGACAGAGATGGAAATATCACAGAGCAGGAATCCATGTGGGGATATGTCGCTGATATTCAGCGGGATTTTGCTGCAAGAGTATCCTGGGCAGCAGAGGACAGCTATGAGAAGGCGGAGCACTCACCTCTGTTAAAAATATGTGAGGGCTGCGATATAAGTGCCGCAGCAGGAGAGCACGTTACCATATCTGCGATTGCGGAAAATCCAGATAAGCTTGGAATTGATTATTCTTTTAGAGTTTATAAAGAAGCAAGTGCAGAATGTGCAAATGAGATAAAACCTTCAAATGAATGTATTTCGAAAGAAGTGCTTGATAATAAAGCAGTTACTACAGAAATTGTAATACCTGATACAGCTGTGAGCGGAGATAAGATCCACATCATTGCAAAGGCAGCTTCCAAAGGATACTACAAACTCTTTGATTATAAGCAGATTATTATTACGGTTAAATAATAATAGAACTATAGAACAATAGGGAACTAATTGCGAGAATTTAGTGTTTTTGTTATTATATGAAGATAGGAGCAAAAGGTCATAATGTGAGTATACTTCCATAAATCGCGTCATGACTTATTGATACTAAAATTTTTCTTTTGAGTCATATGGTAACTATACTGTTGGCTTACACATCATTATTTTTATAAATTCGAGGGGGATTAAAAATGGAAAATGATGTAAAAATGGTGCCGGCACTGTGTACTCAGTGCGGTGGCAGAGTTGAAGTTGACGCAAATTCAGACGAGGCAAAATGTCCTTATTGCGGAATGAGCTTTCTGGTTCAGAAGGCAATCAATAATTACAATGTTAAATACGCCACAATAGAGCACGCGGATAATGTTAACATTGATATGGGCGGCGCCGTAAAAGAAGTTCTTGATTTTGCCGGTACACAACTTAATGAAAGCAGAAAAGAATGGCGCGAGATAAGAAAAGAGCATAATGAGGAGTTTAAAGAAAGCAGCGCAAAGTCCATGAAAATGTTCATGATCATGATGCCCTGCATGTTTGCATTTGCAGTTATCGCTTTCATTATTCTAAGGCTAACCGGTAGTATTGATGATACCGATGAACAGGCAGCAGATTCCGGATCTTCAATATCAGCTTATGTTGAAAATGGATGTCTGTACACTGATGTCACAGGTGCAGTTGGAACTGATTGGAAATATCTGGACTTTGATAGTATGGGAACCGTACTCATGGATGAAACCAATGACATGGATGACTATCACAGCTGTGTTAGCGGAGCAGAAGACACAGAGGGTGTTCGCTATGTAGTTCTTGCTGCCTATGAGGAGGATAATGCAGATTCGAATGATGATCCTTTATACTACAGTGTGACCCGCGTTGTTGTTGAAAATACAGATATTGTAGAGGCGTCTGAGCCTGTTATAGTTGACTCTTTATCTGAATATAATTACGAGTAAGGATCACACTAAGTGCTCTGTTCAAAATAGAAGGAACAGAAAGTAAATAGAATACACTAAACTGAGTATCTGTCTACCAGGGAAGCAGATACCTGAATTCTGACATATGAAAGTGCAGGATCGTTTATTCGCATGATAAGTCGCTTAACTGCTTCACCACCAAGGGCAGCCTTTGGCACATTGATGGTGGAAAGTGAAGGGTCTATTATCTGGCTTATGGGAAGATTGTCAAAGCCAACTATTGCGATATCATCCGGAATTCTGTAACCTGCTTCCTTTAAGGCACGCATGGCTCCTACAGCTATGAGATCATTTTCAGCAAAATAGCACCTTGCAAGCTGCTTCCTTTGAGAGAGGATATCACACATATCATGGTAAGCACCATCAATGGAAGGAGAGAGCTCATGGATAATACTCTGAGATCTTGAGAGCCCATTTTCATGAACTGCTTTTCTAAAACCATCATACCTTTCTGCAAAATTCTGAATGCGATAGCTGGACATAAGGTAGCCTGGCTGTGATTTGATTTTTCTTATAAGATATTGTGTTGCCCTGTAAGCGCCCTGGGTATTGTTTATGGTCACAAAATCTCTGTCCACGGATTCGAAATAGCCATCAAGTATGACCAGCGGAATAGGTAACTTGAGGAACATTCCAAGGTCTGCGGAATTAAGCTCGGTAGCAAGTAGAATGATTCCGATACAATCTGAAAATTGTATCGATTCAAGGTCGGATTGTGTGAAATCAGATTCGTAGTAGTATTGAACTCTTAGTTTGTATCCCTGTTTTTGACATTCCTTAGTAATACCTTCTGAAAGCTCAGCATAAAAAGGCGTATCGGCAACGACTACGCCGCTTTTTTTATATATGACAAAATATATTTTTCCGTTTTTTATAGCTGAGGTTTTGATCTTGCTAAAATCATAGCCATATTTTAAGGCTTCATTTTTAATTTTCTTTCTTGTGGCGGCACTTACACCCGGCTTGTCATTAAGCGCCATGCTCACTGCGGCTGCGCTTATGCCAAGCTTTGCTGCCAGTTCTTTAGCTGTAATTCCCATATTTTTTCCTTTATGATTCCTGATGTACTGTCTCACTCATAATTAACCAAATTGTTATATATGATTTTTTCTGCTTCGTCTGAAAATCTTGATGATGCCAAGTAATACAACATAAGAAAGCAGAAGATTAATTCTACTTAATTTAGGTTAATTTTATCATAAACTTAAGTAAAACAAAAAGTAGCATGTGAAATTATATAAAAATAAGTGATTTCATATATTATGAAGATTTTTAAATAGTAAAATACCATTATATAGAATTGCTGAAATGACGGTAGTCATGGAGCAAAGCATATCTCAGATTATATTGAATACGCAAAACTTTTTTAGAGAGGAGACAAGGAATAATGGGTATTTGGAGAGCTTCAACTGAGGCAGAGATGTCAGCTAGAGAAAAAGCTCACATGGATAAGGTTCGCAGATTTGCAGCGGAGGGAATGGTGCTTTTGGAAAATGATGGCACACTTCCTCTTAGCAAGGACGTTAAAAAGGTAGCGCTTTTTGGTAACGGTGCAAGACACATGATCAAAGGAGGAAAGGGCTCCGGAGATGTAAACAGCAGAAGCGTTGTTGGAATTGAGCAGGGGATAAAGGATGCAGGTTATGAGATAGTTTCAGGCTCATGGCTTGATGAATATGATAGAATCTGCGTTGATTGCAGAGCAAAGTATGATGAGCATATTCAGGAGATGGTAAAGACTGCCGGTAATCCGATGATAGCTTTCATGGAGTATTTTAATAATCCGTATCATGATCCTGATATTCAGGAAATTTCTGATGCTGACCTTGTGGATGCAGATGCTGCAGTTTATGTAATAGCAAGAGATTCCGGTGAAGGAAGAGACCGTAAGCCTGTTGCAGGTGATTACGAGCTCACTGAAAATGAAAAGAAAAACATTGAGAAGCTGGCAGGACGCTATGAAAAGTTTGTAGTTGCTCTCAATGTCGGCGGTGTAATAGATACTAAGGCATTAAGAAGCATAAAAGGAATCGGCGCGGTTCTTCTTATGAGCCAGGCCGGAAATGTTATCGGTACTGTATTTGCAGATGTTCTTTTTGGGGATTCAATACCCACAGGACATCTTGCTATGACCTGGGCAGAGAATTATTCAGACTATCCGGCATATGATACCTTCAGTTCACAGAACGGTAATGTGGATGATGAATACTATAATGAAGGTATTTTTGTAGGATATCGTTACTTTGATTCCTTTGGTAAAAAGCCTGCTTATTCCTTTGGCTATGGTCTTTCATACACAAGCTTTGATATAAAGACCGAGGATGTAACACTTGATGGAGAAACACTTACTGCAAAGGTAACCGTTAAAAATACCGGTGATAAATTCAGCGGAAAACAGCTCGTTCAGTTGTATGTATCAGCTCCGGATGGAAAGCTTGAAAAGCCTGTTAAGGAGTTGAAGGCATTCGCTAAAACAAAGGAGCTTGCACCGGGTGAAGCAGAGACTCTTACAATTAAAGCAGAGGTTTCAAGCTTTGCTTCTTACGATGAGAAGTCAGCATCCTATATTCTTGAGGCAGGAAAGTATTTCATAAGAATCGGTGAAAATGCCGGATGTACACATGTTGTTGCTGCAGTTGAGATTGAAAATGAGATTACAACCTGCAAGCTTTCAAACAGATTTAAGATTGATACGGAGCTTAATGAGATTTCTGCTAAGAATGAAAAGCCTCTCACTTATGATGGCGAAGAAGATGAGAAAGCATCCGCAAAGATTCTTAAGCTTTCAGCTGATGCAATTAAGACAGTAACTGCAGAATATGTAAAGGAGCCTGCTGAGCTTAATAATACAAGTTCCGATAAGGTTACACTTGAAGATGTTAAGGCAGGAAAAGCAAGTCTCGATGATCTTTTAGGACAGCTATCAAGAGAAGAAATGGCTGATCTGTGTGTAGGTACAGCCAGAGGCGGCTTTGGTGGGACTTCTGTTATTGGTACAGCTTCAGCAGTTGTTCCGGGTGCTGCCGGAGATACAAGCTCCAAGCTTGCAAGTGAGAGAGGTATTCACAATCTTGTACTTGCGGATGGACCTGCAGGTCTTCGTCTTACTCCTTATTTTGCTGTTGATGAGGACAATAAGATTATACCTGAGATGAGTGCAATGGCATTTGATTTCCCTGGAAGTGATGACGCACCCAAGACAGAAATAAAGGGCGAAGTGACAAAGTATTATCAGTACTGCACAGCAATTCCGATTGCAACAATGCTTGCTCAGACCTGGAATATGGAGGTTATTGAAGAAGCAGGTGACCTTGTGGGAGCAGAGATGGAAGAGCTTGGTGTTAACTTGTGGCTTGCACCCGGAATGAATATTCAGAAGAATCCTCTTTGCGGCAGAAACTTTGAGTATTATTCTGAGGATCCTCTTCTTGCAGGTATGTGTGCTGCAGCAGACACAAAGGGTGTTCAGAAGCATAAGGGCTGCGGAACAACAATCAAGCATTTTGCCTGCAACAACCAGGAAGATAACAGAATGCACACCAATGCTCATGTAAGTGAACGTGCACTCAGAGAAATCTATCTTAAGGGCTTCGAAATTGCGGTTAGACAGTCACAGCCTCTTTCAATCATGACAAGCTATAACCTTATAAATGGTTTACATGCTGCCAACAACTATGATCTTCTGACAGCTGTATGCAGAGATGAGTGGGGCTTCAAGGGCGTGATTATGACTGACTGGGGAACAACCGGTGGCATCGAGATGGAGCAGAGAAAGTTCAAATACGGCTCATCAAATGCTGCTGACTGTGTAAGAACAGGTAATGATCTTACAATGCCCGGATCAGAAGCTGATGTTCAGAACATTCTTGATTCTGATGTATCAAGAGCAGAGCTTCAGGTATGCGCAAGAAGAATCCTGAACTGTGTCCTTGAGTGCAGATATTGATCTGAATGCAAATATTAATGACTTCTTGCGGGCAAAAGCGGAAATCGAAATAAAACATTTTTGAAAAAATAATAAGACGGGATGAAGGCATCTTAAAACTGCTTTCATCTCGTTTTTTTACAGAGTTTTCAGAAGCTTAGTGTTAAACATGCTTAGTACAACATCTCTGAAAGTATTCGGATTAATTCTACCAATTCTATAATATGCTGCGTTGTCTTTAGTTCATTTAGCGAGAGGAATTAAGTAAAAAATTAAGTGAATTATACTTAATTATATAATGAGATTAAGTTTTGCGAATAATATATTTATTTATGAAGGTAATTTTCATATGAGACAAAAATATGCCACTTTATGTGGGATTAATGACTTTAAATTGGGAGGCTTACAACATGAGAAATTTATATTATCAGATGATTGATGTTACGGATTTTGGACCCTATGTAACAAAGCTTATTCTTGCGATGCCAAGAAAGGTTGCTGCAGATGAGCTGAGTAAGGACAGCTTTAATGTGTTTGTGGAAATGCTTAGTAAAAAAGGGGATATTATTGAGCTTCCAAAATCTTTTATTGAGAGAGACGAGTTTGTACCCAGTAAGGGCTACCGAGTGATAAAGGATGTATATCCAAGTGACATTAAGGGAAACAGAAGCTCTGAACCTTCAAGATATGTGACTCTTGAGCTTGAAATAGGACCTGCATATAAATGTTCTTCAGCTCTTGCAGCTGATTTTAGGAACATCAACGGACATGAGAGATATACAGTAAATGATTATGTGGTTACTCAGATCAAGGAAATCGGTGAGGGAGATGAACAGCTTAGAGGACTTGTCTTTGATCTCTGTGCAGGAGTATTTAATCCGAAGAAGGAACGTTTCCTTGAGTATGATTCTGAGGATGAGAGTAAAATCCTTCGCTATGGCTACTTTATTCCTGAACTTAAAGGAGGTAAAAAGCCTCTGATAGTCTGGCTTCACGGTGCAGGAGAGGGAGGAGATGACACCTCAATTTCCTACAGTGGTAACAAGGTTCCGGCGCTTACTGAAAAATGGGCTCAGGACAAATTTGGCGGAGCGTTCATTTTATCACCTCAGTGTCCTACCATGTGGCTGGATAACGGAAGCGGAGAGTATGGCGATTCCGGTGAATCCAGATATGTTCAGGTATTAAAGGACACCATTGATCATTTCATAGACAGATTTGAATACGTTATAGACACAGACAGAATCTATGTTGGTGGTGACTCCAACGGAGGATTCATGACCATGAGAATGATAATGGATTATCCGGACTTCTTTGCAGCAGCTTTCCCAATCTGCGAAGCCATGATAGATGAAAAGATAACCGACGCTCACATAGAAAAAATGAAGGAGCTTCCAATCTGGTTTACCCATGCTAAAAACGATCCTATCGTAGTTCCTGAGAAATATGTAAAGCCCACCTATGACAGACTTATGAAGGCTGGAGCAAAGAATGTTCACTTTACTTTCTGGGATAAGATAATGGATCTTCACATGGGCTTTAAGGATGAGAACGGTAATCCTTTTGAGTACCTTGGACATTTTGCATGGATACCTATGCTGAATGATGACTGCAGGCTTGATTATGATGGAAAACCCGTTGTAGTCTCTGGCAAAGAGGTAACTCTTCTTGACTGGCTTGCACTTCAGAAAAAATAAATCGGATTGTTAATGGAAACAGGGGATGATCGTAAATCGTTTTCTAATGTAAATAAAAAGTCCAGCGGTGTGATGTCAAGTAAAGAAAAATAAAAAATCTTTTATTTTTTGACATTTTTCACGAAAAGAAAAAACGACCACCTAAGCCCTGTCGACCATATTTTTAAATGAGCAGGGCGTACTCATCAGCAAGTAGGTGATACTACTATGCTGGACGATATAGACGATTGTCTTTCAGCAGTCGAAAGACTAATCGCACAAGTTTACGAGCAGTTAATGCGAGTGCACGTTTGTGTTGGTATCTGTTCACCTCTTTGTACTTGAGGTGATAGAAGTCGCTGTATTCTTTGTCGCATCTTACAAGAGATAATGCTGCTTCACACAGATAATACTTTAAAAATCGGTTGCCAGATGG
>NZ_JNKH01000011.1:0-121046 GCF_000701985.1 Butyrivibrio sp. WCE2006
GCTTATCTGTGTGGAAGGATGAACTGCGATATGCTTTCTGCTGAGACAGATGAGGATCATATACACATGCTTATCTCCATGCCTCCGGATGTTGCTCCGGTAAAACTGATAAACACCTTAAAGTCCCAGCTCTCTAAAGAAGTCAGAATCAAATATCGTGAACATATAGAAAAATATCTGTGGGGAGATGCTCTTTTCTGGAGCAGGAGTTATTTTTGCGCCACAACCGGATCCGTTTCACTTGAGACAGTGAAAAAATATATAGAAAGCCAGCGCACGGATGACCACAAAAGAAAATATGAAAAGACAGGACGATATAGTAAAGCAAAGCACTGAGTGTCAGCGATTCATCCCCCACCGACTATGTAGGAAGGAGTTTTCTCGCTGATACATCATAAATATTGGACTATTTTTTATAGTTTTTTGTACAGTTAAATCTATGATATAGATATAAAAAGAATGCATTCAAAAAGGTATGACCGAAGCCATACCTTTCCATAATTAAATCCTTATGATTACTATGAATATTTATCAGCTATAACGATTATGCTGACATCTTATCAAGTGAGAAGAAATCCATCTTCTCATTAAGTGTTTCAGCCATATCACGAAGATCATTAGCCGCATTGCTTATAAGCGCAAATGTAGAATTAAGCTCTTCCATTGAAGCATTTGTTTCCTCAGTAGATGCTGCATTCTGCTGAGAAATAGCTGAAAGCTCTGAAATAATATCAGTAAAGCTTGCCTTAAGCTGGTTAAGGAGATGAATCTTTTCAGAAATCATTCTGGTTGAGTTATCAACGTTATTTACATTGGATACAACAACATCCATATCATCCTTTGTAGATGTAAGCTGTGCGTTCTGCTCCTGCATGCTTTCGCCAAGTCTCTGCATAGTCTCAACACTCTTTTTTGATTCTGCTACAAGAGTCTCAACTATCTGACTAATTGAAACAGCAGCCTTCTTTGACTCTGAAGAAAGAATACCGATTTCTGAAGCAACAACTGAGAATCCCTTACCATAATCTCCTGCTCTTGCAGCTTCTATTGTTGCATTAAGAGAAAGAAGATGTGTCTGCTCTGCTATCTGTGTGATTACATTTGACGCCTCGGCAATGTCCATAACTGAATCATTTGTAAGACGAATCTGATCATTGATATCCTTCATGGATGTCATAACATCCTCATTTTTATTCATAAGATCGCTAAGTGTATCAACTGTGCGATTTGCACCTGTTAACATCTCATCTGCTGCAGCTGAGAGACTCTCGATTCTATCTGTAATCTCATCGATACTGTCGCCCATCTCATTTGTATTGTTTACAGAGCTTTCCATGCTCTCAGCCTGTGAAGCTGCTCCGCGGCTGATATCTTCAACAGCGCATGTAACCTGCTCTGCAACACGTGAAGCTGACTCTGCTGAACTTGCAAGAGTCTCACCTGACTTAGTTACATCTTCAGAAAGCTTCTTTGTAGCGCTGATAACATCCTGAAGCTTGTCACGAACCTGCGCTGAACTTGCAGCAATAACACCAAGCTCGTCCTTACGGTTAAATGTACGATCTTCAATATAGAATGAAAGCTCACCATCTTCCAGCTTCTTAAGACCATCTGTGATGTCTTTGATGGAATTTGAAGTTTTTGTGATAAGAATACGTGCAACTATAAGATTAAATACAAAGAATATCAAAAATGTTGCTATTATTGCTAAACCTGCAGCTCTCATGTTACCGTCAACAATTGTTGTATCACGGCCGGCAAAAATCATACCAATAACTGAGCCATCAGCGTTTTTAAGAGGAAGATAATATGCATACCAGTTCTGATTTGCGATTTCAAAATTAGCAGCAAGATACTCATCACCTTTTCTTAATACTTCATCTACTACAACGTCTGATGCCTTAGTGCCTTCCATACGCACCCCTGTTTCAGCATCTTTAAGTGAAGTAATATAACGTGTATCACCAAAGAATACAGTATAGTGCATACCTGTCTTTCTATTAAGTTCATCAAGCTGTCCCTGATACAAATCATGTACAGGTGTCTCACCCTTTAAGAGCTGACCATCTTCTCCCAATGTCCAGTCTCCTGAAATCTGATTGGATAATTCATCTTCCAAAAGGATAGCTGCAGCATGCAAGCCTTCCTGGAAGGAAGTGAAATAAGCCTTCTTAATATGATTAAAGCCAATAAGGCCTATGAAAAATGACATAAGCAGTGCAAGGATAGAGGCTATGAGAATAATACGACGGACCATGTTTCTACTTTTTGTGTTCATAAAATACCTTTCCGATTGTCATTTGCAATCTTGAATAAAAAACGGTGCATTTGCCTTATAGAAACAGTAACGGCATTTCTATAACGCAAGTAGTTATAGCCACATATAATCATGTGACCAGATTTTTGCAGGCAGGATAACTCTCCCGCGATACATTTTTGCTTCAAAAAGAATAATCTCTTAAAAAGCAAAAAAAGCATGGAATCATGTCCCATGCTTCAAATCTTAATATTTAAGATGCAACTGGCTGACATTTTAAAGTCCCTATAGCTTTGCGCCACAGGCTTTCACCTGCTTTGCCCTGAATATTACAAATTGGAATTATAATTGAGAGTATTTGCTTGCGCAACAAAAAATTATATAAGATTTAATTTTTCTACCATATGTCACATTCGGTACCCTAAAACTACTATCTATTTGTTAAAAATGTATAAAACTTATATAAAATTTTTACTATGTTAACTTTAGACAACAAAAATAATCCGGCCCATGCTTCCCTGTCTTTCTGTAATTGCCTTATCTGTGACGTTATCATATACTAACAATATTAGCGTCAATTACTATTCTTACAGAATCAGGGCAGTATTTATAAAAAAATTCTAAATTCACATATTTGCATAGTAATAATAATTTTTAGAGCTATTTATAAATTTTTAAGCCTTCCGATGCAGAATCTACACAATTTGTGACTATGCTTTATACAACACAAGAAGTGTGTGCATTTTTACATTTTGAGGTATTTATCATGAAACCGTATGATAATAAAGATAAAATCATAGATACTATAGAATATAACGGAAAGTACAGAAATGTGAGCGACATCAGAAACAGAATACTCGCTGCCGTTGGTACGATTGTTCTTGTCGCAGTTTTCATTACTCTTCCTATACTTGTACTGTGAGTCTTAATATGAAAAAAACAAATGAAATAAGCTACAACATAACTGAAGATCAGATCCGGTATATCCAGGAGCATACTTTCAATATGCTCTACCAAGACACCATGTACTGGTTGTTTACAGAAAGAATGGCTATGTATTTACCGTTCCTGCAGAAAAAGAAGGAATCACTTATTTCTCTGCAGGAACTACTTACATATTGCAAAAATCACTATATTGAAGTTTATCCTATGCCCTTTAAAAAGGGAAAACTCCGTACAGCTATTGCTTCTTATATTGAGTCCTATAAGATGTACCGCGATGGATTACTCATAAAAAGCAATAAGGTTGCACGTCTTATAGTAGAATACTCCAAATTCTGCCTCGCAAATTTCCCGGCTGTTTAATTGTTATCTTTATCAATGGTAACATTCACTCCGTCCCCGCTAAGGTTAATGTTCTTGTTAACCTTGGCATCATACGTGCCGGCTCTCATGATTTCTGTGAAATCAACACCTGTTGCCTCTGACATGGTATCAAATACCTGCTTCATAACAATCGGCATGTTTCCTGAAATCTGACTTGCACCATTTGAGCCATCCCCTGTTCCATAGATGTTAATCTTATCAATCTGTGAAAGAGGCTTAGCAATCTCAGCAGCCATCTGAGGCATGATTTTGATCATCATCTCAGCCATAGCAGCTCCGTTGTACTTCTTGTATGCTTCCGCTTTTTTCTCCATAGCTTCTGCTTCCGCGATACCTTTTGCTCTGATTGCTTCAGCTTCTGCCTTACCTTTTGCAGCGATACCTGCAGCCTCAGCATCATATTTTGCCTTGATACCTGCAGCTTCCTGCTCTGCAGCGTACTTCTGAGCTTCAGCCTGTGCCTTCTTTGCATCAGCCTCACGCTCCTGCTCGTACTTGGCAGCCTCAGCCTTTTTCTGTCTCTGAACCAGCTCTGCTTCAGCCTTTTTCTCAGCCTGATATTTCTCAGCATCAGCCTTCTTCTCAATTTCAGCGGCAAGTTCCTGCTGTTTTACAATAACTTCCTTCTGTTTAAGTTCTGCTTCACGTTCAGCCTTTGCAATCTGAGCATTAACAGTTGCTGTCTGAATTGACTTCTGCTGTTCCTGAGTCTGAATCTCATAAGCTGCATCAGCTACAGCGCTTGCTGTATCAGCTTCTCTCTTAAGTTCTGCCTGCTTGATGGCAAGTGCATTGTTTTTTTCAGCAATCTCTGTCTGTGCAAGAACTCTTGCATCATTAGCTGCCTTGTCAGCCTCAGCTTTTGCTATAGCCACGTCCCTGTCAGCCTGAGCTTTCGCAATTGCTGCATCCTTCTTGATCTTAGCTGTGTTATCCATACCAAGATCACTGATAAGACCATTTTCATCTGTTACATTCTGGATGTTACAGGAAAGAATCTCGATACCAAGCTTATTCATGTCTCTTGAAGCCTTCTCCATAACCTGATCTGAGAAGCTGTCTCTATCGGTATTGATAGTCTTAAGAGCCAAAGTACCGATAATCTCACGCATATTACCCTGCAGTGAATCCTGAAGATCCATAGTAATCTGCTCAGGAGACTTGTTTAAGAAGTTCTTAGCAGCGAGTTGAATTGCTTCAGGAGTTGTTCCGATCCTTACCTTTGCTACTGCATCAACATTTACATTGATGAAGTCATTGGTAGGAACAGACTGCTCTGTTTTAATGTCTACTGTCATTTGTCCAAGATAGAGTTTATCAACTCTTTCGAGGAATGGAACTTTAACTCCTGCTCTACCAATAAGAATACGTGGAACTCTTCTGATACCGGATATGATAAATGCCTTATCCGGCGGAGCTTTCACATAGCCTGCTGCTATGATAAGAATTGCCAAAATAATAATGGCTGCAATGATGATTGTGACTGTTGTGTTTGTCAACATGGATTTCACCTTCCCTCTTAATAATAATATTGTCTTGTTACAGTTATTATTTTAACAATCTGTACTGAAACAATATATCACAGGTTTGGCGAATTTATGCATTTTATTTTCATCTTTTGGTGACTAATTGCATTATTAAAGGCTGCCACACGAATTACGCATGACAGCCTGAATATTTAAGGGAGGAGCTGTCTGGTTCTAAACCAGACAGCGTTATGAAAAAGATTATTGTTTCTAATTTCATCAAAGGTCTTCGTCCTTCGATATAGTTATCTTATCAGCACTTCCTTAACTCAAATTTAATAGGATGTTAACAGTTTGTGTACTTATTTTGAACAGGGTATGTCACAAACAGCTTAGCCCTAACCACTTTAATTACAGGGTACAACAGAAATGAGATATTGATTTAATCATGCTCTTATAAATCCTTCGTCTGATTCAGGCATAATGTCTGATGTATATCTTTCAACTCTCATGTGAAGATCATATTTTTCACGCAATTCAATTATAGTTTTCATCATCGGTGATTCATGATGAATATCAATCGCCTCCTGGCTGTCCCACGCATCGATCAGTAGCACTGTTTCCGGATCATTCATAGGGAAAAAGTATTCATATCTGACATTTCCCTTTTCAGAACGTATTTTTTGCGCAGTACCACTTTTCTCCATATCCTCTGCAAACTTGCGTGCACTTCCATTAGTTCCTGTGTAATAAATATTTACCGTGATCATATTCTCTCCTTTTACAAAAAAATGCGCTTAAGTGAACGGAAACATGTTTACCTTTAAGAATTCATCTCCTGCTCCAAACCCGGAAGATTGATAGTTGCGTCATTTAAGCTCTTTTTCCATGTCAAAACAGCTACAGGAAGTCCTAATAATTCCGCTATCACAAATGCTATCCACACAAAACTGATATTACCGAATTGACTGATTGTATATGCAAAAATCAAAGGTAATATTGCTTGTCTTATCATTGTAATGAACATGCTTCTGGTTCCGTAGGAAAGTCCCTGAAGACCTGCCGCGAACACAGTTCCGGGTATATACAAAAGATATGCTATCGCAAGAATTCTGATAGCTACTATTCCTATTCCCATCATGTGCTCAGAATTCTTAACCTTATCAGGTCTCTTTTCACCAAGTGCCTTGGATATTACTGCATTTAGTCCTACTGCATTTCCAAGTCCAAGCGATGAAACAATTAGCTGGACAGGGCCTGCAAGAGATAATGCTGTTAACGCATCTTCAGATATTCTTGAAACGAATACTGAATCCACAAGATTATACAGTGAATTTATCAAAAGACTCAGCATGAGTGGGATTCCGGTTGAGATAACAAGTTTGCTGACCTTTTCAGTACCCATGAAATTTTCTTTTACCTGTGCCCTCTTTGCCATTTTAACTCCCTCATATATGTACCGTTTGTGTCGTACTACTTATAGTGCCATTCCTTTTTAGATTTGACTTTTCATTACTCTGACTAAAGAGGGAATTGTTTTTAGAAACATTGAGCTTTACATTTTTTTCATCGCTTCAGAAAAATCAATCTGATACTGCTCGCGTTCTTTTCTGATAGTTTCTAAAAGTTCTTCATCCTGACCTGCATCAAAGGCTCTTTGCCAGACTAGCTGATCCAAAGCCTTCTGGGTCTTTATCACTACCTGAGTATATTCAGGACCGATCATCAGAAGAGAAAGAGCTTCGTCGCTGCTTAAAAAGCCGCTTCCAATAATCCCCAGAGTATCAAATAATGTGTCATTGGCGATGGGACCTATCACTATATCAGCAGGCAGAGTATCCTCAAGACGCCTGTTTTTCATGATTTTTTCAAACCAATCAGCATTCCTTGACAGACGGATTATCTCAAGACCATTTTCATCAAGTTCGTATTCGTTTATAAGTGAATCCTTTACAGCCCATCTTCTGGAAAACTCCAGGTCAGAAGATAAGTAGAAACCTTGCCCAAAGTCCGCATTTTTCCTGCCTCTTGTGATACTGGGATCTTTAATAATCACATCGCTTGTATGATAGAGTTTCATACAGTTCTCCTTTGAACAATTAATCTATTTTCATATTTTCCACAGCATCCTCTGCGGAGCGCATAATAGCATCCACGTCAGCGCCATAGATATCCAGGCCGACAGCCTTTATGAGACGTACATCCTCAATGCCATAATAGCTCTGTGCCAGCGCCTTAACATATTCGAAACCGTAGGCTTTGGGGACAAAATTCCCACCTGCTGTAGTCACATAGAATATTCTGGATGCTTTACACAGACCGATAGGAATGCCCTCTTCCGAATACCTGAATGTGATTCCTACGACATTAACCAGCTCCAGATACTGCTTTAACATGGCAGGGAAAGATAAATCCCAAAATGGAGCAGCTATAACAATGCACTCTGCCTCTGCGAAACGACGGGCAAGATCAAACATAGAATTATTAAAGTCACCCTCTGAAATAAGCTTATCGCGCTTACCAAGATAGTCCTCATTAACAGTAGGAAAAGTAAGACCTTCAAGTCTAACCTCATCATAAGGCTGCTCCAGCTTTTTAAGAAGCTTTTGAGCGAGGATAGCGGTTCTTGATTCTTTTCTTACACAAGCATTAATGTACAATATCGGATTTGCCATATTTTACCTCTAAGCTTGAATCAGTCAACGATCATAGCACAGTTCCATATGAAAAATTGAACCAGAATAGATTATAATGTTTCAATATTATTTTAATGACTATTTATAAGATGAGTGTTGATGTTTTCTTAATTAATTATTAACAATTATTTACCACGCATATTATGTATGGCTGAAAGTCATACTATTTTTATTACTTGATGGAAGCTTTCTTGGATTTTTAATGTAGGAATGTCATAATGTTAGATATAAATGTGAATTGCTTGGAGAGATAATATATGGAACTTAAAAGTCAGGAAATGAGGAAAAAAGCACCGGAAATGGACCCTTTACGCCTGGGAACAGGCTGGTCAAAGGAGGATTTGTCCAAGCCACAGATTTTTATCGAAAGCACTTTTGGTGACAGTCATCCGGGAAGCGGTCATCTTGATAAATTAGTCGAGATGGTGAGAAAAGGCGTAAAGGATGCAGGTGGATTCGGCGCCCGTTATTTCTGCACAGATATGTGCGATGGTGAAAGCCAGGGGACAGATGGCATCAATTATAGTCTTGCCAGCAGGGAGATGATCGCCGGTATGATCGAGATTCAGGCCATGGCAACTCCTTTTGATGCAGGAGTGTTCATTGCAAGCTGTGACAAGGGCGTACCCGGGAATCTTATGGGGATGATGCGAGTTGATATGCCTTCTGTTTTTATCTCCGGAGGAACGATGAATGCAGGCCCTGATATGCTGACTCTTGAACAGCTTGGTATGTATAGCGCAAAGTTTGAAAGAGGAGAAATAGGGAAAGAAGAGTTTGATTTTGCCAAACGTAATGCCTGTCCAAGCTGCGGAGCTTGTTCTTTTGTGGGAACAGCCTCAACTATGCAGATTATGGCAGAGGCTCTGGGATTGTCACTTCCCGGAAGTGCTCTGATGCCAGCCATGTCTGCAGATTTACTGGATTATGCATATGAATCCGGAAAAAGAGCTGCCCTGATAGCTGGAATGGATAACATGAGACCATCAAAAATTGTTACGATGGAAAGCTTTGAAAACGCTATCCTGGTTCATGCTGCAATATCAGGATCCACAAATTGTCTGCTTCATTTACCTGCCATTGCACATGAGCTTGGTATAGAGATAACAGGAGAAACCTTTGACCGATTACACAGAAATGCCCATTACCTTCTGAATGTAAGACCTGCAGGTAAATGGCCTGCAGAGGTTTTCTATTACGCGGGCGGTGTTCCTGCAATAATGGAAGAACTAAGGCCACTTTTACACCTTGATGCCATGACTGTTACAGGTAAGACTCTCGGTGAAAATCTCGATATGTTAAAAAATAACAACTTTTATGAAAAGTGTGCAAAGCTTCTTGCTGCTTTCGGAGAAAGATATGGTGTGAAGATTTCAAAGGAGGATGTAATAAGGCCCTATGACAATGCGATAGGAACGGATGGAAGCATTGCAATCCTTAAAGGGAATCTTGCGCCTGAAGGGGCTGTTATAAAGCATACAGCCTGCCCTAAAGAGATGTTTAAGGCTATATTGACTGCAAGACCTTTCGACTCAGAAGAGGAATGCCTTGATGCAGTGCTTCACCACAGGGTTAATAAGTCAGATGCGGTATTTATCCGATATGAAGGCCCTAAGGGTAGTGGAATGCCTGAAATGTTCTACACATCCGAGGCAATTAGCTCTGATAAAGAGCTTGGTAAAACTATCGCACTTATTACGGATGGAAGATTCTCCGGTGCATCCACCGGTCCGGTGATCGGTCATTGCTCACCGGAGGCTGCAGATGGTGGTCCCATTGCACTTGTGGAAGAAGGAGACCTCATAGAACTGGACGTATTTGAGAGAAAGCTCAATATCATCGGTGTAAAAGGTGAACGCAAAACCGAGAAGGAAATTGAAGACATTCTTATTGAGAGAAAGAAAAACTGGAAACCCAAAGATATGAAATATAAAAAGGGTGTTTTGAAGCTCTTTAGTGAACATGCCGTAAGCCCAATGAAAGGGGCATATATGGAATGAATCACTAAAGCCGACTGCATTGGAAGATGGTGTTTATCTCACACCATCTCCTCCACTTTTTTTCAGTTCATTTCTCTTATGAGATTCACCATCTCTATGGCTCCCTGAGCACATTCAAAGCCCTTATTTCCAGCCTTTGTGCCTGCTCTCTCCACTGCCTGTTCAATGGTATCCGTGGTAAGAACTCCAAACATTACAGGAACTTCCGAATTCAGACTCACCTGCGCAATGCCCTTTGATACCTCAGAGCAAACGAAGTCATAGTGGGAGGTCGCTCCGCGGATTACTGCTCCAAGGCAGATTACAGCATCATATTTCTTGCTGTCAGCCATCTTTTTAGCAATAAGCGGAATCTCAAAAGCCCCGGGAACCCATGCCACCTCAATATCCTCTTCCTTTACATTTTCACGCTTAAGGCCATCAATTGCACCTCCAAGGAGCTTGGATGTGATAAACTCGTTGAACCTTGCCACAACAATGCCGACCTTAACGCCTTCTGATACCAGTTTTCCTTCATAGATTTTCATACAATTACACCTCCAGTAAGTGACCCATGCGGATCTTCTTTGTTTTTAGATAAAAAATGTCATAGCTGTTGGCTTTTATCTCAATCGGAACTCTTTTTGTAATCTCAATTCCATAATCCTCCAGCTGATAAACCTTGTCAGGATTATTCGTAAGCAGCTCCAGAGAATGAATTCCCATATCTCTCAAAATCTGAGCGCCTGTATAATATTCTCTAAGGTCTCCGGGGAAACCAAGGGCTATATTGGCATCAAGGGTATCCATTCCGCCATCCTGAAGCTTATAGGCTTTGAGCTTATTAACAAGGCCGATTCCTCTGCCCTCCTGTCTCATATACAAAAGCACTCCTCTGCCATTTTGGGCAATTGCCTTCATAGCAGCATCAAACTGCTGTCCGCAGTCACATCTAAGGGAGCCAAATACATCTCCTGTAAGGCACTCTGAGTGCACTCTGCAGAGGACATCTTTGCCGTCACTTATATCTCCGAGTACCAGTGCTACGTGATGCTCGCCGTTTAGCTTGTTGATATAGCAGTGCGCCGTGAATTCTCCATATTTTGTTGGCATTTTTGCAATCGCAACACACTCAACAAGTTTGTCGTATACCTTTCTATATTCCACCAGCTGAGGAATAGTAATAAAAGTGATTCCCATGCGCTCAGCAAGCTTTCTAAGGTCATCTCCTCTCATCATTGTGCCGTCATCTGCCATGATTTCACAGCAAAGACCACATTCCTTAAGTCCTGCAAGTTTCATGAGATCTACTGTCGCCTCAGTATGGCCGGGGCGCTCTATAACTCCGCCCTTTTTAGCAACAAGAGGAAACATGTGTCCGGGTCTTCTGAAATGCATAGGATTTACATCATCCTGCACGCAGCTTCTGGCTGTAAGTCCCCTCTCCGCAGCTGATATTCCGGTGGTTGTTCCTACATAATCAATTGAAGTCATGAAGGCTGTCTCATGATTATCAGTGTTATGACTTACCATAGGCGAAAGTGCGAGCTTTACTGATATTTCCTCACTCATTGGCATGCATATAAGCCCCTTTCCCACAGTTGCCATTAGATTAACGTTTTCTGTAGTCGCATATTCTGCTGCACAGATGAAATCTCCCTCATTTTCTCTGCCTTCGTCATCCATCACCAGGATAACATTTCCATTTTGTAAATCTTTTATCGCTTTTTCGATTAGTTCTTTTTCCATATATTCCCTTCCTTAAAGCAAGTAATCAATATCCGTTTGCCATCAGAAATTCTTTGGTCAGACCGCTTTTTTGCGCACCTTCAACAAATTTCTTTACATATTTACCGACTACATCATTTTCAAGATTAACAGTGTCTCCATTTTTTCTATGCCCTAACACCGTTTCCTTTAAGGTATGAGGTATTATTGACACTTTGAAGCTGTTACTTGTCACATCTGCAACGGTAAGGCTTATTCCATCAATAGCAACAGAGCCTTTTTCAACTATTCCGTCAAGAATCTTTTTGTCTGTACTTATTTCAAACCAGACAGCATTTCCATCCTGCCTTATACTCTTTATTTTTCCTGTTCCATCTATATGTCCGCTGACGATATGGCCTCCGAACCTTCCATTTGCAGGCATCGCCCTCTCAAGGTTGACAAAGCTCCCACTAACCAGCGCTCCAAGCCCTGATCTGGAGAAGGTTTCATTCATAACATCCGCTACAAAATAGCCGTTGCCATGATCAACTACCGTCAGACAAACTCCATTGACAGCAATACTGTCTCCCAAATGAATGTCATCAAGTATTTTGTTGCAACCGATAAAAATCTGCTGTTCCTTACTTCCTCTGGTTATTCTCTGAACTTTTCCAAGCTCTTCCACAATACCTGTAAACACTAGTAAATCACCTCGTTTTCTATAACAAGATCATTTCCGCACCAGCTGCTATTAACAGGATTCAGCTTTATGGCATTTCCTATGTCGCTAATGCCTACACCTTCAACAGGAGATTTGCTTCTTCCTCCAAATATCTTTGGCGCCATGTGGATGTGAACCTCATCGACTATCCTGCTCTCAAGTGCGCTGAAGTTCACGGTTCCACCGCCTTCAAGTAAGACACTGTCGATGCCGATTTTTCCAATTTCCTTCATAAGGTAATTCAGATCTATTCCATTCTTTCCCTGAGGAACCCTTAAAACTCTGCATCCACGCTTCTCATACTCTGCGATTTTGACATCATCCTCTGATGAAGTCGCAATGATTGTCTCCCCCTCATTTGCAGTTTTTACAACAACAGAATCAAACGGTGTTCTGAGATTTGAATCACAGATGATCCTTACAGGATCTTTTGAAGGCTCGTCAAGTCTGCAGTTAAGGCTTGGATCATCAGCTATAACCGTAGATACACCAACCATTATTCCTGAGAGATTTTTCCTTAGCCTGTGTACATTTTCTCTTGCTTCATCCCCGGTTATCCATTTGGACTCTCCTGAGGTAGTGGCAATCTTGCCATCCGCAGTCATGGCATACTTCATAACCACGTACGGAAGCTTTGTAGTCATATATTTGTTGAAAACGCGGTTAAGTCTTCTGCATTCTTTTTCAAGAACTCCCACTTCTACTCTGATTCCGTTATCAGCAAGGATTTTAGCGCCTTTCCCTGCTACAAGTGGGTTCACATCAAGCGTTCCTATAACTACTCTGGATATCCCGCTTTCAATAATTGCCTCTGTACAAGGCGGTGTTTTTCCATAGTGACAGCAGGGCTCCAAAGTAACGTATATTGTGGCGCCTTTTGGCGATTCCTTGCAGTTTTTAAGGGCATTTCTCTCAGCGTGTAGACCGCCGTACTGTTCATGGTAGCCTTCACCTATGATTTTCCCGTTTTTCACAATTACAGCTCCTACCATTGGATTAGGATTAACAAATCCTGCGCCCTTTTTTGCAAGTGTAAGAGCTCGTTCCATGAAGCTTTTGTCTTCCATTTCTCCTCCTTTTCCTTACTTCATGCTCCACCAGCAAATGGACTTGCATGACTCGCACTAAGTTGCAAATAGCTCAGTGCAGAACAAAGAGTCGTTCGCAATTCTTTGCGCGCTGGTGCGCGCAAGCTTTAGCTTGCAAAATTCATCTGCGCACCAGTCGCATCCATAGCGGAGCGCTTTTTATTCAATAGGAAATCCGAAGGAATTTCTATTGAATAAAATAAGCCCCGGAAATAACTCCGGGGCAAACATGTTATATAAAACAAAAAACTCTGAGATATACAATCTCAGAGCAAATGTTCCTGGATTCCCGTTTTTATTCAGAAAAATTGGAATCAATACAAATATAACACTAATCTTCTTCCATCCAGACTATACTGTCGGCTTCGGAATCACACCGAATCTTGCCTTACGGCTCGTGGGCTATACCACCGGTAGGGACTTGCACCCTGCCCTGAAGATGCTATTCAATTGTGTACATGATACATCACAGCACCGCGTCAGTCAACTAAATTTTTTATTCACGCCATGACACGAGCCAGAGGGGATTTGACAAAAAAGATGTTGACACGGGTGTGTTATAGTTGTATATATAACACATGAACAGTTATATGTAACAATGTTTTGCTATCAGGAGGAAAAATGAAAATATTGCAATCGTCGGGAGTCCCGATTTATCAACAGATTGCTGATAGCTTCAGGACCGACATACTTGAAGGTAAGCTGCAACAGGGAGAGTATCTGCCTTCCATACGCGGACTTGCCAAGGACCTTAAGATTAGTGTTATCACTACTCTTAAGGCATACGAGCAGTTGGAACAGGAGGGGCTTGTTACAGCGGTTCAGGGCAAGGGATATTATGTTAATGCCCAGGACACACAAATGCTCATGGAGCAGCACCGGCGCAAGGTTGAGGATGCTTTATTAAGCGCAATCTACTCAGCCAAGCTCGCAGGTATGACTCAGGAAGAGCTTGTTGACACATTACAGACGCTATTGAGACTGGATGTTATGTGAAATCAATCATGCAAACATTATACTGACCTAAGGAATCAACGCAAACGATACTCCTTAGGACATTTGGAGGGATGAATTATGGAATGCAACTATGTTTTAGAGGGACAAAACATCATTAAGAAGTATAAGAATTTCACTTTGGATATTGAGAATCTGCAGATTCCCAAGGGCTTTGCCACAGCGCTCATAGGCGAGAACGGAGCCGGCAAAACTACCCTTCTTGATATCCTTGCCGGAATAAAGCTTGATTACAAAGGTAATTTAAAGTTTTTCGGACAGTACAATGATAAAGACAGAGAGAAGGATTCTGCTGTAAAAAGCAGAATCGGTTATACAGGAACAAATAATTATTTCTTCCCGCATTGGACTTTAAATCAGGTAGAAGATCTCCAGGAACTGCTGTTTGACAATTTTCACATTGACAGATACAGACAATTATGCAGAGAACTTGCACTCTACACCGGTGCTTCTTTTGAAAAGAACAGGAAGGTCAGCAGCCTCTCTGATGGTAACAGAGTTAAGCTGATGCTTGCCGGAGTCCTTGCAAGAGACACCGATCTTCTTCTTTTGGATGAGCCTGCATCTCCTCTTGATCCTCTTATGAGAGACAAGCTCTGCAACATGCTCAGAGACTATCTTAACGAGAACGAGGGTGAAAAGAGTGTACTGTTCTCCACCCATAACATCACTGATATGGAGAGCATCACCGACTACGTAATAATAGTTGAACAGGGAAAAATCGTAGAGCAGGGATTTGTTGAGGATCTTAAAGAAAAATATATCGTTGTAAAGGGTGAGAAAAAAGACGAAAGCTACGCTTCCAGGATCATCCAGAACATTTCCTCAAGCTCCTTTGGATTTGAAGGAATCTGCCTGTCAGATGATCTCGATAAGCTTTCAGGCATAGATATCGCTGTTGAGAGGCCGACGCTTTCTCAGATTTCAGTACATGTCATGAAAAAATACTCTATCCTTGGGAAAAACGATGTTGATAAGAGGGCCGCATCATGATCCAGACAATAAAAACTTACAATCTATTTCATAGCATATGGGATAAGCTTATTTTTGGATTTGCTGTTCCTGTGGTGATTATACTGTTTCACGCTCTGGTCTCTTTAGAATTAGCGGAGATGACAATTACCTTTACGGTTGTACATACAATGTATTCAGAGGTCATGAGGGATTATTTTATCTTTAACGGTATTTATTCCAGGGACTCACATCATTTAATCCTAAGAAGCTCCTACAATGGAAAAAAGCTCTTTTTAAGAGGTATCATGAGTGAGCATATGCGAAGCCTTATCCACTTATTCGCAGTTGTTATGATATGCACCGTTATAACATCAATTCTAAATAAGCCTGATTTGTATTACATTCCGGTGAACGTGATCATAACACTTACTGCATATGCTCTTTATACTATATCAATAAATATAGTTCGATATTTTGATAATTTTACACTATATCCATTTATTGCAACTCCTTTCATCATCTTAGCTATACTATGCGCCATCGCTTTGACATTCACCGGTATAAAGCTGGGAACTCCTCTGCTGATACTCTTTATTGTATTAGCAGTTGTTCTAAGCATACTGGTTACAGCGTTAAGCTATCTTCATGCTAAGCGCTGCTATGAGAATAGCTTTTATGATAAAGGCAACTGACTTTTTGGTAAGATGAGGTTAAAGAATATGAATACATTTATTAAATGCTTAAAGCTTATAAAATACGGAACTCAGGTAAAAACACAGCTTATATTCATGGCTATTTTTGCAGCGATAGGAATCTTTTTTGAGTTCTTTTCAGACTCGAATACTATGCTGGGAGGATTTTACATTTTCCTGCTCCCTGTAATATTGGGCCAGCTTTTAACAACACTATCAATTTCAGGTCTGGTTCAGTCTTCACCGCTTAAGAAAAAGCTTCAGACCGTCTTCCCTTATATGGTTTCAACTCCCTTTATGGCTCTATCATTGCTTATAATAATTGCGCATCGTGCATTTATGCTGCATACAGGAGTTGAAGGGATGACAGACGCTGAAAATTATACAATGCAGTCAGCATATGTAATGCAATTAGGAATTATGATATTCTTAGCCCTTATATATTTTGCATTTGCTTACAAATTCTTTCTTGTAGCCATGATAATATTTGTTTTATTCACTGTTCCCTCCATAAGTATTTTGTCGAATCCTTTTTTTGGAGCCTATTATTTTATCGGTCAGAATTTTACGGTATCTGTTATTGTAGCTATTTCATTATTTATCATAGGAAATATCCTTTCCTTTATTTTCACAGGCCTATGCTACAAGTACGATATATCTAAATACATGGCAAGAAGAATGTTAGGAAAAATGGCATGATACTGAATACTTTTAGTGAAAACAATCTTGAAAAGCTTTTATATGAAATTCATATGCCGGACGAAGTGACAAGTGATATCCTGAATTATGCAAAAACAGGCTCCTTCTCTCTTCCGGGAATAGACGAGCTGACACAGCATATTCTCAAATCCCTCGAAAGCAGAGAAAACGGTGAATGGCACAATTTACCTGAAGATATATTCATTGCCACCATGGGCTGCTTTTCCAGATTTGTAAATGAATATAAAGTCTCCTGCAACAGCTATGGCTTTGACAGAGCCTTTTGGACCACCAGGCAGGCAAGTGCAAAGCTATTCCGCATAGGAGAGCTTGAATATGAGTTTGCTGCTGATGATGCACATAATATCCATCTCCATATACCTTCCGATGCAAATTTAGATCCGAAGTATCTAAATGACTCTGTCCGTAAGATGAGAACTTTTTTGGGAAAATATTATCCGAAAAGAAAAGATGATCCTGTATGTGTAGATACCTGGCTCTTATCACCGGCTTTAAAGGAGCTTTTACCTGATGGCTCACGCATTCTCTCATTCCAGGCCGCCTTTGATATTACAAAATATGAGCCTGAGGCTATGGATTGCATTGAATGGGTTTTCAAGATTCCAAGTAGCGGAATAGGTAATGTATCAATATCTGATCTTCCGGAAAACACAACCCTTCAGCGAAATATGAAAGAATATCTGCTCCGTGGAAAAAAAGTAGGAATTGCCTATGGTATTCTTGTTCGGGATTTCTAGAAAAATTATTTAAAAACGCTGCCACATATGACCTATATGTGACAGCGTTTTAATATTTTAGCTTATTCAATTACGAAATATCGATATTCTCTTTTCCTTTGGACACCAATTCCAGTTTCTTCTTTCTGGGAAGCTGCTTTATGTGCCATTCCCGGCTCATAGCTTCTTCTTTTGTGTCAAAGGTTTCAAAATACACAAGCTTAACAGGAAGCCTTGGTTTTGTATATTTTGCGCCTTTTCCGGCATTATGGTCATCGATGCGCTTTTCCAGGTTGTTCGTCCACCCGCAATATAAAGTTCCATCAGCACATTCAACAATATACATGTAATTCATAGATTATAAGACCATTGAACCTGGCTCAGATCAGATAGCTGTCCATCCTCCATCAATATACAAAATCTGTCCCGTTGTGTAGGAAGAAGCATCAGAAGCAAAATAAAGAACTGCTCCATTAAGCTCTCCTTCTTTACCTGCTCTTCCCATAGGGCAATATGCCTGTGCCACCTGGTCAAATCCACCGGTACTAAGAATATCGTTTGTCATCTCACTTCCGAAATAAGCAGGTCCAATGGCATTGACTGTGATACCTTTTCTTGCCCATTCAACTGCAAGTGACTTTGTGAGCATCTTTACGCCGCCCTTTGCTGCCGTATAAGCAGGCACCGGCCATGTTCCCGGAGGCATAACAACCTCAGAATGAAGTGAACCCACATTCACAATCTTACCATAACCGTTTTTAAGCATTACTTTTCCGACTTCTCGTGCCACATAGAATACAGCATCAAGATTTGTGCCGATTACATTGCGCCATGTGTCATCAGTAAGCTCTTCTGAAGGAGTAGCATCACCTACTCCGGCATTGTTGATCAAAATATCAATCTTGCCAAAATGCTCTTCCACTGCATTTACCATTTCACGGATCTCATCAGTGTTCAGAACATCACATTTGTGAGCAAAGCACTTAACCCCGAGTGCTTCAATTTCCTTTTTTACAGCTTCAAGCCTTTCCACTCTTCTTGCGCATATAGCGATATCTGCGCCCTGTTCTGCAAGAGCTTTTGCAAACTGTACCCCTAATCCGGAGGAAGCGCCTGTAACCAGTGCTACTTTCCCACTAAGATCAAAATAGTTTTTCATTATACCTCCTTTTAATTGTAACCCCATTAGTTTTTATATTAATAATTCTAATAAGCAGCCATCATGCAGTCAACAATATAATTGGAGGTAATTAAATATTTACCTTCCGCAGGGACAAACAATATATCTTTTTGTGCGTATTCCGATAAGTCCAAGTAACATTCTGATTATTCTCATAATTCTGTCCTCCTACTCTTAGTGAAAGTGCGCTACATATGCGCCTTTACAGTAAAAATGTCATTTCCTTACTTCCAAGAATAGTTTATCAGTCAAATTATCACAGAATTGTCACTCATTATCCCTACTGCAATTTATTAATTGTAAACGACAGATATAGCTGCGTTTACTATAGCAATCAGCCTGTCTTAACTACCAGCTGTTCAAGAGACGCTCCCTGCTTATGGGCATGACTATATATCTCCGTGCACTTCTTATATTTATCAAAAGTCTTTAGTGCAGCGTCTTTATCCCCGTAAACCTTCCAGAATCCTGTGTACTTTACCCCTTCCTCAGGACTTTTCATGAATCCCAGCACATCCTCCACAGGATAGCCCAGGAAAAGTCCTATCTCATGAGGAAAAGACGGATCACTTGAAAGATGCCTTGCAAGCTGAGCCACGCACAGATCCGCGTTTTTGTAAGAATACCCCTTTTCCTTAAGAATCTTGCAGACCTCTTCATTTGCAAAATCCCGTTTCAAAAAGGAAGGTCTGTATAGATAAATAAGCACATGCCCCTTTGAGTATTTGACAGGTATCATTCTCAGACCTTTACCGCAAAGCCTTGAATTAAACTCCCTGACTTCACAGTTAAACCTGTCCCTGTCATCAATTTCTACAGAAAAAAGATTTCCTGTCTTAAGTCCCGCCAAGGTAGGCGAGCACAGCCTGATAAGCAGCTGGTCCCCCATTTTAACCTTCCTCCTTTAGTAAAACTCTACATTTATTCCACCCTGATACGGATACCGTAAACTTCTGCAAAAATGCATTCTCAGTATCCAATCGCTCTTTGTTAGTTATCGCTAACATCAGTTTTAAAATTCAGCTTCCTGTAACAAACAGGAAGCTTTTAATAGTCTATTACTCAACATTTTTAAGCGCTTCATTCATAGGAATTTTACTAATTCTCCTATATTCAATCACTGCCACAACTGCATATGTAATTACTCCCATAAAAAACATCTTTACATACACAGAAGGATCAAGCCAAATGATCAGCCACCCACTCATCATCTGCTTCAACATCGCCTTAAATATTCCCACCATAATAACAGACAGAATCGGATAAGAGATAAGCAGCGATAACACTATAACAATTGCAGTAGGTATTATATATAGCGCAGCTATTTCCTTTTTGGAATATCCAAGAATCTTGATCATGGATATTGACTGCACATTTCTTTCTATAATTAGTTTGGACAAGAGATAAATCAGCACTATAAACATGATCACTGAAAAACCATCAACCATGTACATCAGATTCCCCATAGATATCATTAGCTGCCTTGATACTCTGGTAAGAGCCTCTTCATCCACCGTGGTTCCTATATATTTACTCTCTATGTCAGTAATTTCCGTTTCTGAGAAATACCCGGAAAAGAAATCTTCATCCATTCCCAATACATCATTCAGGTGCTTTCTACTCATAAATACAGCTATACCGCCATCATAGTCATAGATTCCTGTCACCTTAAATCCGTAGTATTTATCCTCATAAGGTTCCTTTAAAGTTATGACCGAACCTTTTTTATAGCCATACTTATCAGCATAGGCTGAAGAGATCAGTACTGTCTTTTCATCAAAATCAGCGTTAATAAATTTGCTATTATCTGAAATCCCATATAAAGTGACATCCTCTATCCGTGTTCCATTGTCACCTATGGTCTTAAGACTGTTTGCGGAGAATTTTTCCGCAGTCTTATTATTTGTATTAATTTTGCCCTGCAGCGTTATATATGAAAAAGCTGCGGCCAACTCATTATCTGAATCTATTGCTCCTGCAGGTATCTGCAGTAAATATGTATGCTCCGCAAGCATATTCTTAGTGACAATCCCTTGATAATGAACAAGAAGTGGCGGCAACATCATTCCAAAAAACAGAATCACATTTGCAAAAAACAGTCCTGTAAAAAGAATAATATAGCTGCTCTTATTCTGTATAAGTACCCTGATTCTAAATCTGTCAAAAAAACCGATATATCTGCTCAAAGGTGCAACAGACCGCTGATTTTTTACGGCCAGGTCATGCCTTAGCAGTTTTAATGGATTCAGCGACAGCTTTCTTCTTAGTATGGTATAGGTTATGACAATCATTATAAATAGTGGTATGATAGTGGTTTTTACGAAGGCTCCCGCACTCCATACTGTTACATACGTAGGCAGTGAATAACTACCATAATACATTCCGGCACAAATATCTTTAAAGAAAGTATATCCAAGGATATTTCCTATTATTGCAGCTATTACCGTCACAATAAGTGGCATTGTCATATAATGCTTTATCAGCTCATTTATTGTATATCCCGAAGCACGAAGGGTTCCTATCACTGAGGCTTCCTTGTGAATTGTATTGTTGATCGTTACCCCAAAAACAAACGCCACTATGATGATAATGATATATAAAAGAACTTCCATCATAACTTTGTCTTTTCCCAGATCATCACCGGCAAAATCAATAGATTGGTTCAAATACCTTGGAATAAAGTTCTCTAAAGTGACTCTTTTGGATATCAGCTCCATCAGTTCATCAGAAACTTCTTTTTCTGCCACTTCATCTGTAGGTTCATCATCATATAACCAGGAATAATTGTAATAAATATCGTTCTCACCGTACTCATTAAATTGTCCCCTTGAAACTACTGCAACTCCGAATGCAGAGGAATCAAACATCATATCATTATTGCTGTAAAACAAAGCTGTATAATCAGAAAGAGCCACAAGTCCGACAATAGTATAGGATTCCGTACCACTCTTAAGCTTATCCCCTACTCTTAGACCATTATTGTCCGCATACATTCTGTCTATGGCTATTTCCAAATGTTCTTTCGGAAGACGCCCTTTCATCACGCACGCCCTGTCTACTTCATCCCTGTCTGCATAAATTCTGATTTTTGTATTATTATCAAATTCCTTTTCTACATAGAAATTCTCATATACACTGACTTTCTTTTTAGTGATATGAATTATATCTGATTCAGAAAGCTTTTCCTCTGTCATAAAATGTCCATTTTCCACGGAATATTTGTCAAAGCTCTCATTGTATGCTTTTATCATGCTCTCGTCTGCAACAATAAATCCCGACACAAAACCGATTGAAAGAACAAGTAATATAAAAATAACAATATATTTACCTATATCTCCTGTCAGTTCCCTATAGAGCCTTTTATTTAGCGGATTTTTCATACCATGTTCCTTTACCAGTCAAGCTCAGCTGCAGTCATTTTTTCTTCATTTCTATAGCTCTTCCTGATAACTCCATCCCTAAGCTTAACCACATAATCAGCCATATTTTTGATTGCATCATTATGCGTAACCATAATGATAGTATTGCCATATTTCTGATTCACTTCTTCTATTAAAGCAAGTATTTCCTTTGATGTATTGTAATCCAGCGCTCCTGTCGGTTCATCGCACAATAGAATATCCGGATTCTTTACGATAGCTCTTCCAATAGCACATCTTTGCTGCTGTCCACCAGATAACTGGCTTGGTATCTTATTTTGATGATCTTTTAATCCCAGTACTTCAATTAATTCATCTATATCCAATGGTCTCTTGGAGAGATATGCTCCAACTTCAATATTTTCCCGAACGGTTAGATTGGGTATAAGATTATACATTTGAAAAATGAACCCAAGATGCTCTCTTCTGTATAAAGTAAGAGCTTTTTCATCCATATCAGACATACTCTTATCTTTAATAATTATCTTTCCGGAATCAGCATTGTCAATTCCACCGATTATATTAAGAAGAGTTGACTTTCCTGATCCGGAAGGACCAAGAAGCACTACAAATTCCCCTTTTTCAATACTAAGGCTAATATCCTTAAGAACACTAACCCTACTTTCTCCCTCGCCATAGGATTTCTTAATGTTCTGCAATTCAAGTTGCATATTAATTCCCCTTTAGATGATCAATATCCCGGATTCCTCACAACGGGAAGTCCTCTCAGAGATTATAATCGAATTTCCAATGAAATCCAAGATTCTATCACTCACTGGAGCTTGATCATATCTATTCTTTCAACAACCCCTATGTCTTCTAAAGCCTTTATCATGCGATAAACTGTTGCTGTTCCGATAGTTTTATCCATATTACGAACAATACAGCAGATATCCTTGCATGAAGCCCCATCATTCTCGGCAATCACATTTGCAACAATTCGTCTTTGCTTTGTGATGCGCATGCCTTTAGCCCTAAGTGCAGTTATTATCTGTTCATTACTCATGCTATGTCCCCACCAATTCACTAGTCTGATATTACCTTCACTGTTATGTTAGCGAGCGCTAACCTTATATTTAAAAGTAAAGCCCTCTCAACAGGGCTTCTCTTTATTTGCTTTTCCATATTTATGACAATTGCCTGCCATAGGACATCCAATACAATGAGTGCCCTTCTTTTTTTCCTTATAAATATATCTGATTGCCAATCCTACAATCACTACAATCACTGCGCCTGCAACTATATTGACCATATTACTTCCATCCTGATTAAAACTTATGATAATGCTAATAGAATAACCTCTGATATATAGGATAAATTTAATTCACCGATATAACCTTGTAATCTAAAGCCTCTATCGCATTTATCAAAACAGCATCGTCCACTTCACGGTCATATTGAACTACTGCTTCTTTTTTTCTGAGATTCAGTTTTGCTGAAACTCCGTCAATTCTATTAATCGCACGTTTAACTCTATCTGTGCAATTTTCACAATGCATTCCATCAATCTTAAACACTTTACTCTTGATCACGGGACCATCAAGCTTTTTATCAGACTCCCTTACTGTAGAGCCTCCCCCACAGCATCCACCTTCTCCCTTAAAGTGTTTAATTGTGCCCCTTAGAGCTATAGCCAGTATTATCACCAACCCTATGATGATAAGTATATTAGATACCATATTTTTTCCTTTTTGATAGTCGTCAATATAAACAAGTCATATGAAAGTAAAGCCCGTATAAAACGGGCTTACTTTCGCTATTAACATTTTATCAATCAAGCTTGTACTCAAGTACCATTGCTTTCTGATTTCTTCTGATCAGATATACTATTATACCTGCAAATACTGCAATTGCAATAATTCCGTAGATAAATCCTGCACCTAAGCTGCCTGTTGTAACGAGTGTACCGATCTGGTATACAAGGAATCCAACTGTAAATCCTGTTGCAAGCTGAAGTCCGATTGCACCCCATAACCACTTTGCTGACTTCATTTCTGAATTCATGGCACCAAGAGCTGCAAAGCACGGAGGTGTATATAAGTTGAACATAAGATATGCAAGTGCTGCAACCTTTGTGATTCCCATAACTGCTGCAACTGCATTTCCTTCACCGATAAGCTCAAGTTCTTCTGTATCAATTAGGTTTGAAATTGCAAATACTGTAGCGATTGTTCCAACAACGTTCTCTTTTGCGATAAATCCTGTGATGGCTGCTGCTGCAAGCTGCCAGCTGGCAATTCCTACAACAGGAACAAGGAGATAAGCAAAAGGTCCTGCAACGGTTGCAAGGATAGATGTACTCTCCAAGCCTTCTTCCACAGGCTGGAATCCCAAAGTAAAGCTCTGCATTATCTGAACTACTGTGTTACAAACAAGAATAATTGTTCCTGCCTTTACAATATAAGCTTTTCCTCTTTCGAGCATTGATTTTACTGCAAACATAAGACTGGGAGCCTTATATTCAGGAAGCTCAATAATAAAGAAACTCTTTCTGTACTTCATACCTGTGATAGCCTTGATGAGAAGTGCTCCAAACAGGATAAGTAAAATACCACCCATGTAGCAGATAAAGCTTACCCATTTTGACTCAGGGAAAAATGCACCTGCAAAAAGTGCTATAACCGGAAGCTTTGCTCCGCAGGGCATAAATGTTGCAAGCATTGCTGTAGAGCGTCTTTCTCTCTCATTTCTGATGGTACGGCATGCCATGATAGCAGGTATTCCGCAACCTGTACCAATAATCATAGGGATTACTGATTTTCCTGAAAGTCCAACTCTCTTGAATATAGGATCAAGAACTACTGTTGCTCTTGACATATATCCGCAATCCTCTAAAAGTGCGATGAGGAAGTACATTACCATAACAAGTGGAAGGAAACCTACAACAGCACCTACACCACCGATGATACCATCAACAAGCAGTGCATAGAGAAGCGGATTGGCATCTGCCATCTTATCCCCTACAAAGCCCTGGAAGGTTTCAATCCATCCTGCAAGCAGATCAGCAAGCCATGTTCCAACTGTTGTCTGTGAAATATAGAATACAAGCCACATAATAGCAGCAAACACAAATATTCCAATAACAGGATGTGTTACTATATCATCTATTTTATCGCCAAAATTTCTGTCCTTTGTAAGAACCTTACGATTTTCAACTTCACTTACAATCTTATTAACGAATTCGAAGCGCTTTCTGTCAGCTGCTTCAACCGCATTCTTATCTGTTACATCTACGTTGCCCTGAACATAAGGCTCGCTCTGTCCTTTTCCATAAAGGTCAGCTGCAGCCTTAACAACATCCTTAAGACCTTTTTCTGATGTTGCTACGGTCTTTATAACAGGACATCCAAGTTTTTCTGATAAGAGCTTTTCGTCAATGGCATTTCCCTTTTTATCATTGGCATCATTCTTATTAAGAGCAACAACTACCGGAATCCCCAATTCCAACAACTGTGTTGTAAAGAACAAGCTTCTGCTGAGGTTTGTGGAATCAACTATGTTGATTATGGCATCGGGATGCTCATTTTTAACGTATCCGCTTGTGATGCTCTCCTCAGAAGTAAATGGTGACATTGAATAAGCGCCGGGAAGATCTACAGCGATCAGTTCCTTGTCTCCATCGTAATAGTTTTTCTTGATTACGCTCTCTTTTTTGTCAACTGTAACACCCGCCCAGTTACCAATTTTCTCGCTTCTACCAGTCAGGGCGTTGTACATAGTGGTTTTACCACTATTGGGATTACCCGCCATTGCGATTCTCATAATTTTTTCCTCCTACTTTCTTCTCTACATTTATATATATTCAAAGTCTGTGAATATGGGATTTAATCTTTTGGATTTTCTCAGTTCAGACTATGGAATACCGTTAGATCTTGATAGCTGAAGCTAACTCAGGATCAATATTATATCTTGCATCCTTAATAGCGACTACAAGATTGCGCTTCTTATCAATAACAGTAATATACTCACCACTATAACAGCCAAGAGAAAAGAGAAAGTTCTCCATCTCATCGTCCCCATCTGTGTCAATAGCTTCAATTTTATATTCTTTGCAGAGTTCTGCATCATTAAGTGTCATATAATTCCTCCTATAAAAGCTGTTAGTCTTATATAATTCCCATTAGCATAGGCTAACTTTTTGTCAATAAATAGAATATGCTTAATAATAATTATTGTCAATAAGAAAAATAAAATTTTAATTATTTTTATAGATTATTTGCCTTAACCATCGCATATTCAAGTGCTTCACATTTGATTGTGCTAAATTCAAATATGCTCTGCTCATATAAAATGCCGCATTGGCAAGATGCGGCATTTCAGGTAGGAGATTTCTTATGACTATGTATGTCATTTGTTAGTTATATCTAACAAGGCTATGTTAGCATTGTCTAACTATTGTGTCAACATTTATTTCACAATTATTTTCACTTTTATTTAATGAGATTGCCTGGCGAAGTAATATCGAGCCTGACGGGGATTATTAGCCTAAACTAACAGCATATATCAATAGCGACTATTCTATCTATTCTTTAAGTTGTTTTTATTATCGTACATATTCTTGTCAGCGCGCATAAATACTGCGTCTACATTAGGATCCTTAGCAAATTTTGACATGCCGCAGGCGATCACTATACCGCCAGCGGTAATAGCTTTTTCATTGTGCTCAGAAATGCTTTCTACAAGCTTTTCAATATCTCTATAATCATCCCCCTGCGATATAACTGTAAATTCATCCCCACCTACGCGATAAACCGGACTGAATTTAAAGATTCTGCATATCATCCTGCAGGCATCAAGAATATACTCGTCTCCGGCTTTATGTCCCTTTGTATCATTGATTTTCTTGAGATCGTTAACATCAAGTATCGTAATGGCAAATTCCGGAGCTTTGTCCTCTTTAATTAGAAGGTTTAACTTTTTCTCTTCCTCCTGATATGCATTCTTGTTCTTAACCCCAGTTAGAGAATCTATATTTGCCTGATTATAGGCCTCTGCAAGTCTTTCCACATATTCATGTTTTATGAGCATTGCATCTGTTACATCCTGGCTAAGGCCAAGAAGGCACTGTCTGCCTGTATCGTCAGTAAAGTTCAGCTTGGTCGTCTGAAAACGGCGCATATTACCCGCAGCATCATGAACATCCTCAAAGAAAATATATGGCTTGTTCATTGCCCATGCCTTTTTATCATCATCCACAAAATGCTTGGCCGTGTCCCAATCAAATATCTCAAAATCTGTCAGCCCCACAACCTCCTCCGGGCTGTCCTTATGGGCATACTCAGCAAATGCCTGATTACAAGCCAGATATTTTCCCGAATTAATATCTTTGGAAAATGTCATGGCAGGCATGTTTGTCAAAAGAGCTGAAACCGACTCCCTAAGCTCTGTTATTTTCCTGTTTGCTTCCGCTTCCTTTCTAAGGCGCTCATTTTCCTCCAGGAGTTCTTTATATTCCCCTGTGATTTTGTGTGTTGTATCACTGTTTCTTGCTTCACTCTCTAATTCATAACCGTTATTATCGATTTCAGTAGACGACAGAACAGCTATCATCACAGCAGCACTGCCCGTGAGCGGATTAATGGCTATCCTCCAAATCAATAATTTTATCTGTTTTCCATCATGTGTTATATCTTCAAGAACAACCTTCTTACCGTCTTTAGCGCACTTTAATACAGCATTTAATGAGTATCCTCCCTGACCATCCAAAAGATCTGCTACATCATACTCTGTCTTCGAATAAGAATCAGGAAAATTAATTCTTAGGAACTCTTTAAAATATTGATTATGCCTTATAATTGATATTCTCTTGTTCTTGCATTCAACCATCAGCATAGGCCATGTATCAAAATAGTTCCTAAACTGGCCTTCACCTGTGCCGGTCATGGAAAGATCATACAGATTGACGTTTCCAAGCCTTTCATAATAGTCTGACTCCTCGGGATTTTCATAGCATATAGCAGTACCATTCTTATTTCTTTCAACTATCTCCTCATAAGGAATGGGCTTACTATAATAAAATCCCTGAAGCATATTGCATCCTATATTCTTAAGGAAATCAGCCTGTTCTTTTGTTTCAACCCCTTCAGCCACAGTACTAAGCCCCAGAGACATCGCCATACGTATTGTTTCTGTAAGGATAATCCTGGTTTTTTCTTCTCTTTCAAGCTGTCTTACAAAATCCATATCTATTTTAATCAGGTCAAAGGGTACTTTTTGCAATATGACAGGTGATGAGTATCCACTTCCATAATCGTCCATCCAGACATTGAATCCCAATAGCTTTAACCGTTCGATTATGTTTATCATATAATCAATATCATCTGCTATAGCACTTTCTGTAATCTCAATAACAATCTTGTCCTTTGAGATGCCGCTGGCATCAACACGCTCCCGCACCTCTTCCACAATATCACAGGCATAAAAATCAGCCCTTGAGAGATTAACTGATACCGGTACAACATAAAGACCATCATCTGCCTGCATCTTCATTTTCTTAAGCACTGACTCCAAAACATATAAGTCGAGCATATAAATCATATTTGTATCTTCAAGAGCCGGTATAAACGCACTGGGATTAAGGAATCCTTTTTCAGGATCTATCCACCTTGCCAAAGCTTCTTCATGGCAAACCTTTCCGTTGGTTGTTCTGATAACAGGCTGATAGTATACCTTTATCCAGTCTTCCCTTATGGCTTTATCGATATTTTCAACCACATATCGCTTTTCCTCGATAGTGGTCATCATCTTATTATCAAAAAGATATATCTTGTCCGAATAGTTATTCTTTTCTGAATCACAGGCAATCTTAGCCCTGTCACATGCCCCGCTTATACTGATATTTTCATCATCATAAATATACATGCCTATGCGAAGCGGCATACTTCTGTCAGCATCTTCACTATTATCATCCGCAATCAGCTTTAAAGCGCCTTCATGAGCTGCTTCTTCATCTGAATATATGCAGAAATGATCCGCACTGAATCTGCAGCAGTTTTCATGACTGAACATGGCTATGATTTTTTCCGAAAAGTCTTTTAATAATCTATCGCCCTCCTCAAGGCCATATTTCTGGTTAAACACCTTCATTCCGTTAAAATCAATAAAAAGAATGGCAGGTGTCTTCCCTTTACTACGAATTTCCCTGCATCCCTCTTCAGCAAGTTCAAAAAAATAGGTCATAGACGGTAGTCCCGTCAGATAATCATGATTGAGCCTGATATCATGGCTTCTCTCCTCAAGAGCCTTCTTTGCTGTCCCAATAAAAATATCCCTGGAGGTTTTCCCATCTTCAATATAGGCTCCCTGATCCATATAGAATACAAAAGCAAGCCTTACTCCGTTTTCTTTATAAATATGCCTTCCGGTAGCATGAATGATCCTATACTCATTGCCCTTTTTGCTTCTGTAGAGCACATCATACCTCCCGCCTTCGGTAGCAAAGCGATATGCTGCATCTCCAAGAACCGCCATATCGTCAGGATGCGTTCTATGATACATATTTTTATTCATCAGAGAATAAACTTCACTCCTTGGAAGATCTTCATATCCAAACAGTTCTACAAACCCCTGCGATATAACTACCGTGACAACTCTTTTATTTATGAACTGATAAATTGCAAAAGGTACTTTACTATTTTCCAAAAAATGCATTTCTTCAGCACTATAGGTATACTTATCCAACTAAATTACCTCCTTAGCCGGCTTTATTCAGTTTACAGATAGATAACTGCTTACATTTGAATACAAACATCATACCCGACATCATCTCTTTTCTTGCTCATTATCAAAGAAGATTGATGTTCCAATATCTTTAAGTTTAGTTCATCTATAAATGTATCGCTTAATGGATCAATGTCTAAATCCGGAAAACCAAACATTAAGTAATGTGATCTGCTGGTTTCACTACAGATAAGTCTCATATCCATACTTACGGGAGCCTTTTCTCCGGCATTGAATATCGGATAAAGAAACTCATCACAAATAGTGGAAATAAGCTTATCGTGATTACTGTCATTTTGAAATCTTGATATAAATTTTCGTAATTCACTGGCAAGGGCTAAGATATCTATGGTATCTGACTCAAAGCTTCTTTCAAGCATTCTTGAATTATACAGAAACTTCTTAGTTAACACCTTTTTAGGTTTATCAAAAAATTCAATTGGCTCACCCTGTTCATATATGCCTTTTTCCGCAAGAAAAACCACCTTAGTCGCAGTATTTCTTGCAAAGTTCATATCATGTGTCACTATTACACTAGTCTGTCCTTCATTGCAAAGATCACTTATAACCGCTTTAACTTCGCCTACCATCGTTGGATCAAGTGCACTTGTTGGCTCATCAAAAAGAATAACATCCGGATGCATGGCAAGCGCCCTTGCTATAGCTATTCTCTGCTTTTGTCCACCCGAAAGCCATTCCGGCATGGAATTTTCACGTCCGGACATACCTACTCTTTTTAAAATTTGCCTGGCATCCTCTATAGCCTCTTCTTTTGACTTATTTAATACTTTCATCGGTGCAAGTATCAGATTTTCAATAACATTAAGATGTGAAAACAGATTAAAGCTCTGAAATACCATGGCCATACTGCGACGTATTTTGTCGATGTCCGCATCCGGCTTTAAGATATTCTCGCCATTTATATATATTTCTCCAGCCGTAGGTGTAATAAGTCTGTTTATGCATCTAAGAAGAGTACTTTTCCCGCAGCCGGATCCCCCGATCAAAAAAACTGTCTCCCCTTTTGCAACATCAAGATTAATATCGTTAAGTATAATGCCCTGACCATAATCCATTGTAAGATTCTTAATATTTATCAAATCCATATTTATACCTCGATATGCTCATTTGCCTGCAACAGATTCAACAAATTCTTCGCAATATATCCAATCAGGAAGTAAATTATTGTGATCGTAATAAGTCCAAAAAATGCGTCCATAGTTCTGGCAGCTACTATACTGGCAGCTCTTGTAAGATCCACCATGGCAACATAGCCTACAACTGCAGTTTCCTGCATACAAATGACGAACTGGTTTTTATATAACTCGAGCCCTGTTGAGATTACATGTGGCATGATTATATATCTGAATGTCTGCCTCTTACTCATTGCCAGGGTTCTCGCTGCCTCTATTTCTCCTACATCTACTGCATCAAGAGAAGTATTGAGTATTTCACAGATATATGCTCCTGTCTTCATAGTAAGTGCAATAATAATAATTATCGTAAGTGGAGCATGGATTGATCCGAATATCACATATACAAATGCCAGTAGCAGTACCATGGTTGGAATATTTATAAGAATTGAGGTTATCAGATTCCCGATCTTTACAAGTGACTTGTTCCCTGAACGTTTGCATGCACAAAGAAGCACTCCAAACAAGGTTCCAAGGATAAAGCTTGCAATTGACAAAAGTAGTGTATTACCAAAGCCTCTTAAAAAGATTATGTATCTGTCTTCATTAACAAATGTGTAATAAAGCATTTTTCTCGTATAATCCATAATAAATACCCCTCAGCATATCACTAGAACTCTTCATAAAGCCCATAACTTGTCGATATTCCGTTTTTACTTTTTACTAAAAAATAAATGCCTATGGGATTTAATGGTATAGAATGATTGATTCCAAAGGTATCAAAGTCATCTTGATACAACTCACTCAGAAATCCGATTATCATCTCGTATCTGCCTCTGAAAACGCCCATAATCATGTCTTCATATACAGTTCCTGTTATTTCAACTTTATAATTTCTCGCATTTGCCCATGTGATAAAAGGTTCATAATCACTACCGACCCAGCAATCATTAGCATAATCATAGTACGTAGATGGAAAACCACTTTCATTACATGCTACAGTGATGGTTCTGCCCGTTCCTGTTGGTCTTATTATCTTTCCGTCGAATTTATGACCGTCAAACTCGCTAATTCTTCTCTGAAGATCCTGATATTCATCTGTCCTGATGTACTCCCTTAAAAATGCATCGTAGTCATCACATAGTTCCTTTTCATTTCGCCCAAAAGCAGCTACATACCCATATTGTCCGTAAATCGGCGGCACAATCTCCAATCCATCTGTCATGAAAAGTACGGTTTTTGCAGTCAACGCATCCAATGCAATAGCATCTATTCTGTCATGCTGAAGTGCCATAACCATATCCGGTAACTGATCATATCTTAAAATATTAAGATCCTTTCTTGCTGTCAGAGCATAATCTGACTCCCAGGCCAGCATTACTCCGACAGTTTTTCCGGAAAACTGATCGACCTTTTCTGCCCCGGACAAATTATTGTAGTTACTGTTGTTTGTTATAATAAAAACAATAACCGCTGCAACCACTACTCCCAAAAATGCCATTAAAAATTTATGTTTATTAACCATACCCATCACATCAGACTCTTAGACAACTACACTGATTCTTTGGAACTTTCCTAATGGATTATCTTATAATTTATTTTGCCTTTTCTAAATCTCATATCTCCTACAGATTCATAGGAAAAATTCCTATTCTTATCATTCCAGGAAAAATCTGTAATAACATACTCTCCGTTTTCATAGCCGTAACCGTCCCCGGCATCTTCATATAATCTGAATTTCGTATCAGCTCCGGGATAGATTACAACTTCTATATCATCCCCATCCATATATTCTGTACATCCGGCAGGCTTCCCTGTGGGTATAATCGCCCCTGCTCTTACAAATACCGGGATACTTTCAAGAGGACTGGTATATTGAATGGTCTGACCACCATTAAATACTTCATCGGTGTAAAAATCGTACCAATCACATTCTGAAGGCAGATAAACTTCTCTCCTGTCAGACTCACTTATCACAGGGCATATCATAAGACTGTCACCAAACATAAACTGATCTGCAATATCTACAGCTTTTCCATCAGATGCAAAATCAAACATAAGTGGCCTTATGATCATCGCATCATCAAAATGAGCCGCAGCGCCAATGGAGTAGATATATGGAAGAAGTTTGTATCTGTTTTTTATGGTATCGCAGATAGCTTCATAGTACTTATCGCCTCTATCTCCAAATGCCCAGGGTTCTCTGTCCACATCAGTACCATGAGCCCTGAATACAGGGAGATATGCGGCAAATTCAAGCCATCTTACATATAGCTTCTTATATGCTTCATCTATTCCGTCACTAAAATCACCATTCCAGAACCACTGTATTCCTTTTTTTACAAAAAAGGCTCCTGCATCAAGGGTCCAATAGGGCATTCCGCTTGAAGCAAACTGCAACGCGGCTCTGACCTGGTTTTTAAGTGTATTCCAGCTGGCAGCAATATCTCCTGACCAAAGTATGGTTCCATACTTCTGACTTCCAGACCATCCGCTTCTTGTCAGGTTTACTACTCTCTTTTCTAATGAACTGCTTCTTTGCCCATCCCATATGGTCATGGCATGATATTTACCAAATGCATTTGCAAGCTCAAAGGGCATCATTTTTGATGCATCCTGCTTATACTCATAGTATTTTTCCCCATCAGAGGGTTCTACCAGATGTGTCCACTCAGGGGTTATGGGTTCGCTTGAATCACACCACCAGGCATCAACTCCATGAGGATACAGTGCCCTTTGGGCCTGTGACCAGTAAAGATCTCTTCCTTCTTTGGAAAACGCATTGTAAATATCAGTTCCCGGAAACAAAAGATCTTTCTTCTTAAATTCTTCATTATTCTCTGTCCCTGCACTCATATTGGGCCAAATGGACATCATAAAATGAATTCCCTTCCTATGAAGCCCTGCTATCATAGCCTTCGGGTCAGGAAACCGCTTTTTATCAAAACTCTTTTGCCCCCATTTGTTATCCTCCCAGCTCATCCAGTCAAGCACAAGGCAGTCAACACCTATATCCCTTTTCCTGAATTCCTCCGCTGTTTTCAGGATTTCTTCCTGATCACAATATCGCTCCTTTGACTGAATGTAGCCGTATGCCCACATTGGCAGCATGGCAGCTTTTCCTGTTATCCTTCTGTAATTTCTAACTACATCAAAAAGATCTTTTCCAAACAGGAAAAAATAATCCAGATAATGATCAGCTTCTGTCTGAATATATGCCTTCTCTTCATCCTCACAGAACATAAAAAGAGAATTTGTGCTTAAAAGGATTCCATATTTCCTGCTGGAAACCATCATTGGAATCCCAATTTTCTTATTTGCCTGATGTACATAGTAAGTGCGTTTCCTTAAATTCCACTCACCATGCTCTCCCTGTCCAAATCCTGTTAAAAGCTCGTTCTCCTGAAAATCAAAGAAAATCCTTGTCTTGTATGCCACACCATACTGTTCTTTATCAGCCGCCTTGATCCTTTTCTTTACTCCGTCTGCAGTCACAACCTCTTCGATCTGCACCCTGTCGGCTTTAGCTGTCCTAAATAACGGGATTTTCTCAAGCTCTCTTGGATGTTTTTTATCCTCTGAAAGCAGGAGCTGTCCTTTATTATCATAAAATGAAATAACTCCGGACTTTTTATGTACTCTGACAGTTCCTTCATCTGTCTTTATGCTGATATATTCCGTATTTTCATCAGTTACATCACCCAAAATTTCATAATTTAAGCTTCCGCGATAGTCCAAAAAGTCTTTTCCCTGCTCCTCGTTAAAGCTCCCGTCACCGGAAAAAGAAACTCTGACTATTCCTCCCTTTTGTGGAATAATCCTCAAAACACCGGCTTCAGACACCATAAAAACAGCATCATTTTCTTCATATACTTTAGAAATGCTTCTTCCCTTTGCAGGCACAACGTCCATCATAATTCAAATACCTTCTTTCCCCACTTTTCTTCAATTTCTGAACATGGTCATTACAAATGATTATGAACGGAATACCATCCAAAGTATATATTCAATTTTGTTTATCTATTTGCAATTATTGCTTACCCTATTATCTTTTATCTCTGTCAATGAACTCCAGTAATATTGTGGCTAAAATAATATATATTACTGTCCACAAAATCAGCCAGCTCCAGGCTCCTAACACTATATCTTTGTCAAAATTGTATTTCGGTTCCTGGTTCTGCTGGGCACATCTCATTAAAAGATCATCTCTCATATTGTTTTTTTCAATATAGACCAGTGCCTCCTGAAAAGGCTTTTCTCCTTCTATTTCAACATTTTTCATCTTAATGGCACTATTCCAGATAGATACCATCGGCAGGGAATTATAGTCCCCCTGGGCGCACATTGCCGTCAGCCCCCATTTGGTTGCCGTAAGATATGTAAATGGCATTGCTTTTTCAGGAAGTGAAAAGAATGCACCGGAAAATAAGAGCTGAACTATGAGCAAAAACGGCATGATAGTCATAGCCGCGGTAGGCGTTGTTGCAAAGGCTGAGATTAAAAGCGCACACATATCAGCGCAATATGTAATAAGAAAAAGCGTAAGTCCAAAATCTATGATTGGCCATTTTGTAATAAGACTCCTTTGTGGCAATTGGATTTCCATAAGATGACAGACGCCAATCATAATCGCAACCTGTAAAATGCATAGAATTGCCTGATAAATCATATGCGAGGCTACATATGCACTCATGTGAAGTCCTGACCTGTGCTCTCTTTTGATTATCGCACGCTCTCTGCATATTACCTGGATGGAATTGAAAAATCCATTCCAAATACATACACATGCCAGGGCAAAAGTTCCCATCAGCGTGCCTTCCATTGTTTTAAAGAGATTCCCTCCAACCGCAAAATAAACAAGACCTGCAATTACTGCCGACATCGGCAGAACCTTCCAGTCATTCTCAAAAAGAAACATTCTGAAATGTTTTCCCAAATAGATGATAGTCTGAGAAAATCTTCCTCTATGCCTTTTTATCTTAGCAGCCATTTTTTTCACCCAACCTTTTCTATGATTCGTTTAGCATATTCCTCGACAAATTCGTCTGCTCTTCCCTGACCACCTTCCTCTTTCTGGTTAATCGTAAGAAGAACATCCTCCAAAGAATCAGCTCCAAAGAACTCATAGGCTTCCTTTAACGGCCCATACCACGCCAGTCTTCCGGCTCTTGTCTTATCCTTTGCAAGAACTATAAGATCATCAAACAAATCTGCAACTCTGTCGGGAGTGTGGGATATTACTATTACAATTTTTCCTTCATCCGCTATCGCTCTAAGCTTTTCAAAAATGCTCCTTGCTACAACTCCGTCAAGCCCCGAATCAGGCTCATCAAGAATAAACAGGGAGGGATCGGAAATATACTCCATCGCTATGGACAATCGTTTTCGCTGTCCTCCTGAAAGCTTCTCAACAAGGCTGTTCTTTACGGATTCAAGACCAAACTCTTTTAGTACATGATTGATTCTTTCGTTTATCTCAATAAATCCAACGCTTGATGGAAGCCTTAATGAAGCAGCATCCGATAAAGTAAGAAGAACTGTGTCATTATCCCTCATCAAATCCTGTTGGGGGACGAATCCAACATCATAAATCATCTTGGAGTATTCTTCATAAATATCATTCCCATCAAGCTTAACCGTAGCATCTGCCTTTTCGTAGCCTGTAACAGCATTTACAAAGGTGGTTTTTCCTGCACCGGACCCTCCCAGAAGCAAAACCATGCGCCCCCTTGGAATAGTCATGTGGATGTCCTTAAGTAGCATAATTTTCTTAAAAAACTCAAATGTGGTTCTTTCGTTTATATTTACAGACAGTCCGCTATCCGTATCCTCGGTCTCTACTCCGCTGACCATAGCGCCATCCAGCTTTCTGTAATCTATAAACTTTTTGTTAGGCATGCATTTTTTGGAAAAACCGAGATATAAAAGAGCAGGAACTTCAAATATGACCAACAGCCATATGAAGTTTTTCTTTCTTTCAAAGACTTTTATAAGACCCAGGTATATTCTTATCTGATAAACATATCTTGATATATATACCGCCAGCAATACGATTGTAAGAAGAGCAACCGCCATCTCATTTTTAATGATATGGTTCAGGGATAAAATGACATAAGCAATAGCGGAATGGATAGTATATACCCGTCCCTCAAGCTCCCTGTCTGCGCACAAAGATATATGATATTCCCTTGCAAAAGGGATAAACGCCCAAAAAGACTTAATCCCACATTTATTGAAGATTTTCCAGTATCCTAGAGATATCAGGAAAAATAACAATAAATCAAGAATTGAATTGAACATATTTTGCCCCCCTCTTCATAAGACTCTCATTAATAATAACAAGTTATTATGAAGCCCTCATAAACATAATATAACAATTTCAGAAAAAAGGAACATCCGTAGTATCAACAACGAATGTTCCTTTTTATAATCACAAAATATACCCTACATATAGGACATTAATTTATCTATATCTTCTTTTGTTGTAGCCCAATCTGTTGCGAGCCTTATAACAGTGTGAGTATCATCAAGTTTCTCCCAGAATCCGTATACTACGTTCTCTGAAAGTGCTTTTAGCTTGTCATCCTCAAGAACAATAAACTGCTGGTTCGTAGGAGAATCGATATAAAGCTGATACCCCTTGCTTATGAGTCCTTCCTTAAGCATATTTGCCATATCAATAGCATTTTTACTGATATCAAAATAAAGATTGTCAGTAAATAATGTATCAAACTGTAGTCCCAACAGCCAGCCCTTGGCAAGAAGCGCGCCATGCTGCTTAATTACAGGTATGGGATGCTTAGTGGTAACTCCTTTTGTAAATACCACAGCCTCTCCAAACAAAGCTCCGACCTTGGTTCCTCCGATGTAAAAAACATCAACAAGACTTGCAATATCCTGTATTGTAACGTCCGTTCTGTCGCTCATAAGACCATAGCCAAGCCTTGCTCCGTCAAGAAATAGCGGAATTTCAAACTCTTTGCAGACATTGGAAATCTCTGTAAGCTCTGACTTAGTGTAAAGAGTTCCGTATTCTGTCGGATGTGAAATATATACTGCTCCGGGAAAAACCATGTGTTCATGGTTATCATCAGCATAAAAAGCCTTGATAAAAGCCTTAAGATCTGCGGCATCAATTTTACCAATCTGATCGGAATATCTGGTTTTCTCACCTGCCATGCTGTCTTTGACGCTTGGAAGTGTCAGTACTTTATGACCGGAAAACTCTATCGCTCCCGCTTCATGGGCTGCCACATGACCTGTCTCTGCTGCAACCACTCCCTCATAGGTATTAAGCAGCATGTCTATAATAGTCTGATTTGTCTGGGTTCCACCTACAAGAAAGAAAACATCCGCATCAGGACAATTACATACTTCCTTTATCTTACCGGCTGCGCTTTCACAATATTTATCCGTACCATAACCGGTATTTGGCTCAAAATTAGTCTGACTTAAGCGCTCTAATATTTTTGGATGAGCTCCCTTAGTATAATCACTGGAAAAAGATATTTTGTTACTCACGTTGTATGCTCCTGTCAAAAGTGATGATCCTTAAACGCTTTTCTTTATTGCGTTCAGAAATTACATCATTATATTTTATTCTTTGCATCCTCTAATGCTGCAATGACCTTATCACACCAGCTGTCGAATTCCGGATCTTCCTTCTGACACTCAGGATGTGAAAGTATGTAGTCAATAGCTATGCGTGCTCCCTCATCGAATCTGACTGTAGTAGTCATTTTGGGAACAAGTCTCTTTAATTTACTGTTATCAAAAACTACGGAAACAGCTTTATCTCCTATAAGGCCTCCCTCGAAGTCATAGCCGTATTTTTCACCTACAGCACTTAAGAATTCTGAAGAAACATGATAAAGCTTCGGCTCTACTGAAAGGATATCCGCAACTGTCTGATGTATCTGATCCCAGGTAAGAACCTCATCTCCGGTTATCTGGAAAGCTTCACCAAAGGCATGTCTGTTGCCCATAAGGCCTGTATATCCAATGGCAAAATCCTTATTAAAGGTTAGATGCCACAAAGATGATCCGTCTCCGTGAACAATTACCGGTTTTCCCTCCATCATACGCTTTAATACCTGATAGGAACCGTATTGTCCGTGAACACCTACAGGAATACTTCTCTCATCATAGGTGTGGCTGGGTCTTACAATTGTTACAGGGAATCCTTCCTTGCGGTATTTCTCCATAAGAAACTCCTCACAGGCGATCTTGTTTCTTGAATATTCCCAGTGAGGATTGGCAAGGGTAGTGCCTTCCGTAATCACATAATTTGCTGCGGGCTTGTTATAAGCTGATGCAGAACTTGTGTATATGTACTGCTTTGTCTTTCCCTTGAAAAGTCTGTAGTCACGCTCAACCTGCTCTACGGTAAAACCGATAAATTCGCATACACAGTCAAACGTAAGGTCTCCAATCTTTTCCAGAACCTCTTTTTCATTATTGATATCAGCTGTGATAAAATGTGTATCCTTCGGGAGGACCTCTGAGCGGTTTCCACGATTAAGAACCCATACGTCCCAATCAAGCTCATTGACAAGACGTTTCACGATTGCAGTACTTATTGTACCTGTTCCACCGATAAATAATGCCTTTTTCTTCATCCGTAAATCCTCCTTATTTGGTCCGATGCTTAAGACATTTTGGATACATGTTCAAATTCGTCCAAAATATCCTGCTCTGGTGCCTTTGTTAAAAGGCTTACAATTACTATAAATACTAACGCTACAATAAATGCAGGTGCAAGCTCATAAAGATCCCAGAAGCCACCGATAGGTCTTACATAATATTTCCACAAAAATACCATGCTGCCGCCAGAAATCATGCCTGCCATAACACCGAATTTATTTGTTCTTTTCCAATACAGTGACATAATCATTGCAGGTCCGAATACCGCACCAAAACCAGCCCATGCAAATGATACAATACCAAATACCGAACTATTGGGATTCCATGCAATTAATACACCAAATACTGCTACAACAATAAGTGTAATGCGGGCAGTAAGCATAGCAGCTTTCTCATTAAGCTTAATACCAAAGGTCTCCTGAATAATATTTTCAGAAACCGCTGAAGATGCTGCAATCAGCTGAGAATCTGCCGTAGACATAGTTGAAGCAAGAATTCCCGCCAGTACTACACCAGCTAAAAGTGCAAAGAAAAAGCCATTTTCACTTATCTGATGAGCTAAAACAACTATCAGAGTCTCTGCTTTGGAAGAACTTCCGGGATTCTCAGGATCAATAAGAGATTCCAGAACATTTGCCTCTGTCATTGCTCTTCCGACTACTCCAAGGAATACTGCTATAAACAGTGAAAAAACAACCCATACAGATGCTATTCTTCTGGATAATTTTAAGTCAGTAGCCTTACGGGCAGCCATAAATCTTAAGAGAATATGTGGCATTCCGAAATATCCAAGTCCCCAGCAGAACATCGTAATCTTATTAAATAAGCCATACGCATCAGCGGCATCTGTTATATTGTTATGAGTTTCACTGAGCTCCAAAAATCCTGATATGCTTTTTGAAATATCGATTACGGAAGATATACCTGCGACAGAATATATACCATATCCAAGTACAAAAAACAGTGCAATGGTCATAACGATTGACTGGATAAAATCAGTCTTTGAAGCTGCAAGAAAGCCTCCCGTTGTAGTGTAGCCGATAATGATTACAGCCGAAACAATCATCGCAAGCTGATAATTCACACCAAAAAGTGATGAGAACAATTTTCCGCAGGCTGAAAATCCTGAAGCTGTGTAAGGAATAAAGAAAATAATGATAAATATAGCTCCGAGACACAGTAAAATGTTGCTATTATCGCGAAATCTCTTTCTGAAATAATCAGGAATGGTAATAGCATCAAGCTTTTCAGTGTAATTCCTGAGTCTCCTTGCTGTGAAGAGCCAGTTCAGATATGTTCCTACAATAAGCCCGATTGCAGTCCATCCTGCATCTGCTATTCCTGAAAAATAAGCCAGACCCGGCAGACCCATGAGCAGATAAGAACTCATATCTGAGGCCTCTGCACTCATGGCTGTCACAAAAGGTCCAAGCTTTCTTCCTCCCAGATAAAAATCACTGACATCATTAGTATCTCTGGCGCTTACAAATCCCACCAGCAACATCATAGCTAAGTATGCCAAAATTGAGATGATAATACCTATTTGTGCTGTTGTCATATTTACTCCCCTTTAGTCTTCGACCTAAGGGGTACCGTTTGCGATGGATTCCTTAGGTCAGTCCTCTTTTTTCATTTTTTTATATATACTTTATGATTTTATCACACTAAAGGACTAAAGGGAATATCTATTACTTAAGCTCTTCCTGATATTTATCTATGATTTTGTTAAGCTCATGATATGGATTGTCTATGAGTTTTATCTCATCATTTAATTCTAAGAGTTTATCCTCTGAAGAGTTCCACACAGGCCAATTAGGAAGTTCGCTGCCTGTGCCATTGGGATCTCCGTATTTTGCAAAGTTTGTCCAGTATTCCTGCATGGCTTCAGAAACCTTGTAGTCATCCTCATCATATAATCCGGGATAATAATCCAGATTGCCGTAAGCATATATGAGTTCACCCGCGTGATGATTACTCAGATGATTGTTGGTTTTGGTAAAGAAATACTGATAAACCGGCTTATTCTGCGCCTCCATGTATCTGCTCCAAACATTATGGCTGTAGGAAAACCATGCATCACTATAAACAAATGCCATGCTTCCCTTGGCATCTCCTCCGGCATCTACTATAAATGTCTGATCTCTTGTTACACTTCCTGCAGGTATCAGCTCTGCCGCTTCTGCTGCGTAGGGACCAAGAATCTTTGAAAGCTCCTCTTCATAGTTCTCCTTAGTCACTTTTCTTGGCATAACAAAGGCATCTGCTTCTTTCATGTTAGACCCGTTAAGAAGAGCCTGTTCGTGATTTTCACCTTTTTCATAAGTAAGATAAGGCTGTTCCGTAATGGCATAGCCGTCAACGCACATACTGTCATTGACAGACTTTGTGGTGAGAATAGTTGTTGCATCAATATCTCTTAATTCTTCAATATTATTAGCAGAAAACTCCTGCATTACCTCTTCACCTGTTGAAAGGGCTTTTTCCATCTCTCTGAAGGTATGATAGGGCTTGTAAGCATTTATTCCGCTACTCTCTGCTATTGCTCTTACAAATAACCCCTCTGAAAGAGGTGATACACAAAGAGCATTTACAGAAGATGAACCTGCTGATTCACCGGCTATTGTAATGTTATCGGGATCCCCGCCAAAGGCTCCGATATTTTCATGAACCCACTTAAGTGCCTTGATCTGATCCAAAAGTCCGTAATTACCGGTGGTATTATTAGGAGACTCAGCCATAAGCTCATCATTTGCCATATATCCAAAAACACCAAGTCTGTATGCAAAGTTAACTAAAATAACTCCTTTTTTTGCAAAGCTCTCTCCTCTGTACTTTGTATAATAAGATTTTCCTGTATTAAGAGATCCTCCATGTATATAAAATACAACCGGAAGCGGTTCTCCCTGGTAATCTGCAGGACGGTACACATTGAGATACAGGCAGTCCTCGCTCATGGCTTCTCTATATTCGTCGCCCATTGTAAATCTATACTCATGGGTTCCAAGTATATCTGACAGTGAAGAGTACCATACCTGCTGTGTGGGCTGCATAGCCATAGGAGCATAGGTATCACAGGCTCTTACGCCTTTCCAGCCTTCAGGATCCTGGGGTTCTTTCCATCTAAGATCTCCCACAGGCGCTTTTGCATAGGGAATTCCTGCATAAATCTCTGTTAAATGATCCTTGTCATAAACACCTGTAATGTCTCCCTGCTCAACGTGAATTGGTGCTGTTACCACAGGATTTTTATATGTAACTGCAGGAACCTGCTTATAAGGCGGTTCAGTAGCCTTATAGTTGAACGCAAGGCATATCAAAAGGATGATCATTGTGCATACGGCACTAATTCCACTCCACTTGTTTTTCTTCTTAAGAGTGTGCCTTACACAAAATGCAATAATAAATAGAACTATTCCTATGCACCAGCCTATAATAAGGTTCTTCGAAATCTCAAGGAAGAACAGATAGGCAATAGCAAGAATCAATAATAAAAACAACATATCTTTACCTCTTACAACAAAAAATAACTAAATATCTTTCGAATAAACATAAAAATCCCGGATACATGTGACTATGTCGTGCATCCGGGATTCAGCTCTCTGTTAGTGCTAATATATTCATTTCTCGTAATTCCTTTATCTACAGTAAATATCGCTCCACACACCTACGTAGTTCTGAAGAGCCTGCTCAGCCCGAACATTTTGTGTGTTTCCATAGCCTGCAAAAAAAGTTACTACAAGGCAAATAAACATAATAATTACGCACTTTTTTGTTTCCATAAAACTATCTCCCCCTCAAAGAAATTGTCCTCATAAGAAACATGATAAGTGTTTTTCATTTATCATGTTTTCATTATAAGTATCTTTGTCCAACAAAAGTCCAACAAAAATATAAACTAAGTATAAACTTTTGTTTCAGGGAAGGCTTTTTTCTTTTCTCATTTACATATTTGTAAATGTTTTAAGTCTTATTTGAATTGATAACGATGTTGACCTTACAGTCACCTATCTCTTTTTCAATTCCGGAAGCAATATTTTCTGCAGCTTTTTTTATTTCTTTAAAGCTTTTATCTTCATCAAACATGAGCTCAAGATCAACATATAAAAGATTACCGTTTCTTCTGCTTTTAACTTCTATAAGCTGCTCATATTCTTCATAATATGAGGACAAAACCTTTAATAGTTTAAGCTGCGTATCCTCATCCAGTGTCAAATCCACAAGCTCATAAATTGCATCTGTCAGATGATGAAAACAAATAACAAAGAATGGTATTGCAAATATCAGACACAGAATCGGGGAAAAATAATTAATCCATTTACTTTTTCTATATACATAGCTAAAAATCAGGGCAAGTGAAGCAACTATATCAAATACAAACTCTTTTTTTGCTCCAACATAGGCTGAGTGAAACATTCTGCTTTTTACTTCATGCGCCAGCTTCTTTTGCTTGTTGAGCAGGAATAAATCTATCACAAGCCCGACAAGTTTTAATAAAAGAGCCGTAAGTATAAAGTGGTGTTCCTCCTCTGGCTTTATCAGCTCTCTTATTGAAAAGAGAACTATGCAGCAAAGTCCGGCAATATCAAATATCTCACAGCACATTGCTGTTATTGCTTCCACTTTTCCTGTACCATAATTAAATTGGAATTTCAGATTTCTGTTTAGCTTAACAGAAAGGATTATCAGAATTATTCCGGGAATGATTATACTGGCGCTCTCTACAAACTCCATCCAGATTATCATGTATCCACTTGCAAGCGCCGCAAGAAAAGATGTGATAAAATCCGGAAGACGCCATATCACCAGCAATGTTGCAAGCTTTTGTTCTTCAACTAACCCCTCTTTGTTCATTCTGATATCCTTTTCAAAATTTATTCAGCAGTTATATCTGCACCAAAATATTTATTGGATATTTCTGTAAGCTTACCTTCTTCTCTAAGTTCCTTAATAGCATCATTTATAGCTGCTCTTAAGGTATCATTATCTTCGCCCTTGGAGAGCGGTATTGCATACTTTGTAACCTCTTTATCAACAGCAGCAACCTTAAGGTCTGTTGTTCCTGTTGTGTTGAAATAATCCTGTGCAGATGTGTTTGCATTTATTGTAGCATCTACTGTTCCATTTTGCACAAGTGTCATTGTCTCACCAAGAGTATCTACATTTTTAACTGTAGCACCATACTCAATACCCATTGCTTCATAAGTGGATCCTGCTGAATTAGCAGTTGTAAGTCCGTTTAAATCCGCAAAAGAAGTAATGTTATTATTTGATGCAAGTGTCACAACTACAGCGTGATCATAAGCGTAGGGATCAGTAAAATCATAGGTTTTACCACGTTCCTCGGTAACATCCACACCATTTGCCATCATATCAAAGGTTCCGGTAGACACACCTGTCAGACCTCCGTCAAATGCAACCTCCTGGAAATCAGCTTCCACACCAAGTTTTTCGGCAATTGCTGCAGCTACCTCAACATCAAATCCGATAAGCTCATCTGTAGATTCATCGTGGTAGGTAAAAGGTGCCCATACTCCTTCTGTTGCAATTGTAATCTTACCTGCCGCCTTTATTCTTGCAAGGTGGTCATCAGAACTGCCAGTAGCTGCTCCCTTTGAACCGCATCCAGCGACCGCCACAGTCAATGCAGCTGTCATCATCATTGTCACAATTTTCTTTCGCATTTTGTCCTCCTTGTAATAATTCAAGTCTTAAGTAACCGAAATAGCAGGCTTTACACCCGCAAAATATATATCAGGAATTTGTAAGTCTTAAAAACTCCCTTGTTCTAGGTTGTTTAGGATTATCAAAGAATTCGTTTGAATTTCCCTCTTCGATAATTCCGCCATCAGCCATAAAAACCACCTTTGAAGAAACATCCTTCGCAAATCCGATTTCATGAGTTACAACAATCATCGTCATGCCGTCCTCAGCAAGTCCTCTCATAACCTCAAGAACTTCAGCCGTAAGCTGCGGATCAAGCGCAGAAGTAGGCTCATCAAAATAGATTATCTTGGGATTTGTAGCAAGCGCTCTGGCAATTGCTACTCTTTGCTGCTGTCCGCCTGAGAGCTGACTGGGATAAGCAGATGCATGATCCTTCATTCCAACCCTGGAGAGTACCTCGTAGGCCTTCATATCAGCCTCTTTGTGAGGAATATGTCTTGCAGCTGTAAGTCCCAATGTCACATTTTGAAGTACGGTCTTATTAGCAAAAAGATTATAGTTTTGAAAAACAAAACCTGTATTGTTTCTGATTCCGGAGATCTCTGCTTTGCTTATCTTGGAAAGATCATAGCTTTTACCATCAAATATAAGCTCTCCGTTATCAGCTTTTTCCAGAAAATTTATACACCTTAGAAGGGTCGTCTTTCCTGAACCGGATGGTCCAAGTACTGAAACAACGTCTCCTTTTTCTATTTTCAGATCAATTCCACGAAGTACCTGTGTTGTACCAAAGGTCTTGTGTATGTTCTTAACTTCCAGTAATGACATGTAAGCCCTCCCTTATTTTCTGATTCCATAGCTTCCAAGTAACATCTCTCCTCTACCCTGTATGTATGTGAGTACAGTACAGAAAATGAGATAAACAAGAGCCACTTCTAAATATAATGGAAGGTAGTTATAGGACTGTCCTGCTATCTGCTTAGTTCTGGTAAACATTTCAACAACAGTTATGCTTGATGCAAGAGATGTGTCCTTCACCATGCTTATCAGTGAATTAAACAGTGACGGAAAAGCGGTCCTGAACGCCTGTGGAAGTATGATATGCCACATAATCTGCATATAGCCCATTCCAACGCAGTATCCCGCTTCCATCTGTCCCGCAGGCACTGCCTCCATGGCAGCTCGCATGGTCTCGGCACTATATGCGCCTTCATTTATTGTAAAAACAATAACCGCCATCAAAAACGGATTAGAATGAATTCCAAGAAGTGGTAATCCATAAAAGGCCACCATCAATTGTACAAGAAGCGGTGTTCCTCTTATTATCCATATATAAAATCTACAGAACTGTCTAAGTACAGGTACATTCGCATATTGTACCATCGCTACAAACACTGATAATATTGTAGATAATATAAATGCTATTGTTGCCAGCGGCAAAGTAACCTTTAAACCATATTCCAGTATCTTAGGGAACGAACTTACAAGTAATTCTATAGTGCTTTGTTCCAACATAATTAATCTTAAACCTCAATAACCTATTGCATGCGACATTGTTGTGTCCAATCTATTACACCACTCAGTCGGTTTTTAGTCAACTACTTTTTGTTTCTTCTTTATTTAATATGATGATAGGTACTAAATATACTTCTGACCCTATCATCTTTAATATAAAAGCCAGATAAAATCATGGGCAGGTACCACCAGATCCTTTGCCTCACACTTCTTACCGGTCAGAAGGTTTTTGTAGTTCCCCTCCTCATTGATCCAGGCAGTTTCTTCGTAATCTCCAAAGTTAAACAGTGCTATCAGTTTCTCTCCGTTATAATATCTGCCAATGCCAAGTACATGCTCATTCCATGTCTCAACAATCCACACATCTGCAGCGCAATCAAAAACACGATGTTTTGCCCTGAGTCCTGCAAGCTTTTTTATGCCATCGAAAATACGCTTTTGCCTTGTACCGCTTTTTCTTCTTTGCGCCGCACTTTTCCAATCAAAATTACCTCTGTGAAGATATCTGCTATCTGAGCATTTTATCGGATCTTCATGGTAGGAATAATCATTTAACTGGCCAATCTCATCTCCGCTATATAAGACAGGAATTCCGCTCTGCGTGAATAAAAACGCATGGAGCATGATATCAAGCTTAATTGACCAATCCAGTTTTCTCTCATCCAGCTCATATTCCGCAGCTTCAATGCCGCAAAGAGACGCTGTGGTTCCGCAGAGTCTTGCATCCCCGAGCTTAGGATCATCGTTGTACAGTTCTCCTCTGTGGGATGAACCCGGAAGTACTCCCCTTAATGTATCATTAAGAAATTTCTTATGTGAGACCTGCTCAACGCTGAATTTTCTTAAGAAATCATAATCAAGTCCCCAGCCTATATCATCATGACATCTCAAATAATTGAGGAATATGTACTGCTTAGGAAGAGCAAATGCTATCCCGAGCTGATGTTTCAAAAGCCTTACATCTTTAGTTGCCACCGTATGCCAGGTGCTCGCCATTGTTGTAACGTTATAAAGCATATGACATTCCGGTTTCTCGACTGTTCCAAAATAAGGTACTACCTTGGATGGCTCCATTACAACCTCTCCCAAAAGAATCGTACCGGGACAGACTATCTGCGTGGCAATGCGCATTATTCTCACCAGAGTATGCACCTGCGGAAGATTCCTGCAGCTTGTTCCGAGAGTCTTCCATATATAAGGGACCGCATCAAGCCTTATAATATCAACGCCCTGATTACATAAGAACAGCATATTGGCTGTCATGTCGTTAAATACAGTCGGATTTCTATAGTTAAGATCCCACTGATAGGGATAAAAAGTGGTCATTACAACTTTTCCTGCTTCAGAACACCATATAAAATTCCCGGGTGCCGTCTGCGGAAATACCTGAGGAACTGTCTCCTCGTAGTCATTAGGCTCATTCCAGTCATCATAGAAGAAATATCTGTCCTGAAATTCCTTCTCCCCTCTTCTTGCCCGAACTGCCCACTCATGATCCTCACTTGTGTGATTCATGACAAAATCAAGACAAAGACTCATATCTCTGCTGTGAAGATCAGCTGCAAGCTCGTACAAATCATCCATCGTTCCAAGCTCCGGCTGCACTTTTCTGAAATCAGCCACAGCATATCCGCCATCACTTCTATCCTTAGGACTCTCTAAAAGTGGCATAAGATGAATATAATTAACGCCTACAGATTGAACATAATCCAGGTGACTTCTTACGCCCTGAAGAGTACCTCCAAAGCATCCTGTATACATAAGCATGCCGAGCATGTTGCAGCCTGTGAACCATCCGGGATTTTTCTCTTTCTTTTCATCCCACTCTTTAAGACTTTTATCTCTGGTATCATAAAAATGTCTGAGCATTGTAATAAAGTAGTTAAATGCCTGCTCATCACCGTGATACAGTTCTCCGTAGAGCCATTTGAGCTCATCATAGTAATTTTCCAGTCTTTTATCAAAAACTGATTCTTTTTTCTTAGCCATATTTTCCCTCTTGAAACCTTATTTGATGTTATGATGTATTGATGTCATGTTGCTAATTATTCATGTCATCCTATCATCAGAAATGGGTAAGAAGTCATGCTAAGCTTTATACAAGTATAATCACATCATGACCCTTTGCCCCTTTCATATAATTATATTGGTATTTAACAAAAAAAGCGAACAAAATGTATAAGATTTACACTTTGTCCGCTCATTTTTTTTTCAGCAAAAATACTCCACCTGACTTGGAGATACCTGGTCGGGTGCTCTGCTCAATTAAAAACCAGCATTTTAATGAACAACAACAGGGGTTCCGACTCCAACGCTGTTAAAAAGTGAAACTGCTATGTCATGTGGCAGGTTAACACATCCGTGAGAGCCATTAGACTGATAGATGTCACCACCAAATGAGCTTCTCCAGTTTGCATCATGAAGTCCAATATGGCAAGGATTAGGTGTGAACTGCATCCAGGTATCAACCCAGACATTCCATGTAGGTCCAATTAGTCTTTTTCCGGCAACATGGGAATTGATGGCAAACGTACCTGTCGGTGTTCCATTTCCACGATTGGGATTTCCGGTAACAACAGGAGACTGTAGTTTTACCTGTCCATTTTCATAAAAAGTCATCGTCTGCGATGCAATGTCGATATCAACATATGTGCTGTACGGCAAGCCATTTACAGGCTGATTAACAACAGCCACAGCTGCCACAGGTGCTGATGCCGGGGGAGCAGCCTGTCCATCAAGGATTGCCTGATATTTTGCGGAATCCTCCTGCTGATTCTGTGATCTTCCCTCTTTAGCACCAAAATTCACATAGTGATTATAGAGTGCTTCCGGACTGTTTCCAACAACGGCAACTACATCAGGATATTTTCTTGCATAGAAATTCGCATCAAATCCATCTGCCCTTACGCTCAGGTGTAAAACACCCAAAAGTATCAGTGACATAAAAAATATCGCTAAACCATTCTTCATTCCTCGCATATTGCTTTCCCCCTCATGTTTAGAAAACGATATAGTGTGAATGAATATATTTTATCACATTATTTTGTACAGATATCAATTTAATTGTTTTTTTATAATTTAATATACTGCTTTATTACTTGAATTCCTGCATTGCTTTTATAAGCTCCGGATAAGGAAGCTCCAAAGTCCTTCTGTCTATGATACCGAAGTTTTCTCCACTTCCGTTAAACTGGCCGTTATCCCACCATACGCAGGGAATATTCATCTCTCTGGCCTTTTTCAGATAATATGTAACCCATTCAACGCGTTCTGCTTCATTATCCTTATTAAGCGCGCCATACTCGCCAATTATGACAGGAACATTTTTTAAGAAGAAAGTGGTTTTAATTGTCTGTAAAAGTCTGTCCAGATCGCCATGATCGTTATCATAGGTACTTCTTCCGTTAATATTCAAAGCAAATTCGTAAGGTGTGTATGCATGAACTGAAACAGCAACACAGTCATCATTTTCAGGAAGCTGGATAGCTCTTAAGGAATTTGCCTGTGAACTTGCAGCATAACCGGGGAACATTATCAGGCGTTCTTTATTGTTTCCTTCAGCTGCCCTTATAGCCTCATAACCAGCCATATTTACGGCGTTAACAACGTCTCTTCCCTCTTTATCTCCGCCATTCCATTCAACATCTGTTCCGACCTTTCTAGGCTCGTTCTGAAGTTCAAAAATAAGATGTGTGTCATAATCCTTAAATCTGTCGGAAACCTGTGTCCAGATAGCGGCAAGCTCTTCGGAAGCCTTTTCCTGATTATCATAATAAGGATAATTCCAATCCTCATGATGAACATTTATTATGACAAATGCACCTCTCCCATAAGCGTAATCAACAACCTCCTGCACTCGGTCCATCCAGGCTTCATCAATGTTGTAGTTCTCATCAAGATGAGCCTTCCAGGTTATTGGCACTCTTATAGTGTTAAAACCAAGATCCAGCACTGCATCTATTATTTCCTGGGTAGTTTCGGGATTCCCCCAGCAGGTCTCCTGCTTTGACGGCGGATCTGTGATCTTCAATCCATCAATATGTGCATCCAACGTATTTCCCAGATTCCATCCTATTGTCATCTGGTTTACTATCTCCCATGCAGGAGTGTTACGTTCATCCTTTTCCATATCTTCCTCCTTATTCTCATCGGCAGATTCATTTACGTCTTCAGTAGTCGCTTCGGAATCTGCATCCGTATCAGCATCTTCTTCGACGCTTACTTCATTTTTTGCTTCATCAGACGTATCCTCCTTTACATCATTTTGAGCTGTATTCTCCACATTTTCCTGTGAAACGGCTGTGGTCGCATCAGATACATTTGAAGCATTTCCACAACCTGTTACAAGAATGATGGAAAATGCCATCATCACTGACAAAAGTTTTTTCTTCATAAATCTCATTACTCCTCTTTAAAATCCTGCCTTCGGCAGGACACGCCCCTCGCTTCGCGAGGACCTGGTCCAATACGATTCCCGTTTTTCTGAGGAAAAACAGGAATCTATGACTTTTTGTGGGCAAAAGCGGAAATCGCCCACAAAAATCCTGCCTTCGGCAGGACACGCCCCTCGCTTCGCGAGGACCTGGTCCAATACGATTCCCGTTTTTCTGAGGAAAAACAGGAATCTATATCATTATATATGACTAAAAGCTCCCGATAAACGAGAGCTTTTAAAGTTTTTAGCCTATACTGATAAAAATCACAATCTGATATCCTGTGATATACATTTATGACCAGTTAACTGCTCTGAACGGCTATCCGGCTGGCAGGTTCCGGCATAAAGCACGAATGTTTCTGAGAAAATCTCTCTGTTTCCATCATCATCGACAGATGTAAATGCTCTTGATGCTACATGAACAGTGATTTCCTTCTCCTCGCCTGCTTCAAGGTGTACTCTCTTAAAACCGCAAAGGCAGGGATTAGGAATAGCCTTATCAAATCCGGTATCCTTAATGTAGAGCTGTACCACATCATCAGTTGCTACTGTTCCATTATTTGCTACTGTTACTTTTACATCTACACCGCTGAATGCATTTCCATTTTTTCTGTTGAATGAATCAACTGTTTTTCTTTCCTGTTCTTCATTCTTACTGCTGTAGCCATACTCAGCGCCTGTAGCCTCGTTAACACTTACGCTCTTAACCTCACAGTCACCATAGGTAAGACCATATCCAAATGGATACAATACTTCGCCCTCAAAATATCTGTAGGTGCGGTTTTTCATGGAATAATCCCTGAAATCCGGAAGGTCTTTTGATGTGTTATAAAAAGTCACAGGGAGCTTACCTGAAGGAGAAAGCTCGCCAAAGAGTATTTTTGCTACCTCTACTCCTCCTCTTGCGCCCGGATACCAGGTCTGCAGGATTGCACCCGCCTTTTTCTCTGCTTCAGAAAGGTCTATAGCACTTCCTGACATATTTATTACAACAACCTTCTTACCTGCTTCGAGAACCTGATGCATAAGCTGTCTCTGAGGAAGCGGAAGTTGTAAATCAATCTTATCGCCTGATGCAAACTGGTTACCTGTATCACCCTCTTCACCTTCAAGAGTTTCATCAAGTCCGACTACAAGTACAACAACATCAGAATAATCAACTACCGTAAGTGCCTCTGACATTCTGTCCGGCTTATTGGGATCGGCAAGACCACTGATATTGTCTTTCCAAAGATCACAGCCCTCAGAATACAATACTCTTACATCCTCACCTACATAATCCTCAATAGCCTCAAGTACTGTCACATATCTTGAAGATGTTCCGTGATAGTTACCAACCAGTGCTGATCTGGAATCTGCATTAGGTCCGATAACACCGATTGTATTAATGCCTTCCTTCTTTAAAGGTAAAAGTCCATCGTTTTTAAGAAGTACAATACTCTCAGCTGCAGCTTTGTGAGCCACGTTAATGTGGTCCTTACATTCAACCACGGTGAAAGGAATCTTATCATATTCTGTCTCATCAAACATTCCAAGAAGGAATCTTGTGGTAAACAGTCTCTCACATAAAGTTGTGAGCACGCTTTCATCTATCATTCCTGCGCGATAAGCATTCATTATCTTCTGATATGTGCAACCGCAGTTTACGTCGCAGCCTGTCTCAAGAGCCAGCTTAACTGATTCCTCAGGTGCACCTGTAACATGATGATTTTCATGGAAATCCTTAACAGCCCAGCAATCAGATACATAGTGTCCCTGGAATCCCCATTTTCCGCGAAGATATCCATTCATAAGAGGCTCGTTGGCACAGCAGGGTTCATCATTTGTTCTGTTATAAGCACCCATAACTGCCTCAACATCTGCTTCCTTAACGCATGCTTCAAAAGCTGGAAGATAAGTCTCCTCCAGGTCTTTCTTGGAAGCAATGGCATTAAAGTGATGGCGCTCACCCTCAGGACCTGAATGTACAGCAAAATGCTTTGCGCAGGCTGCAGCCTTAAGATATTCACCGTCACCCTGCATACCCTTTATAAAAGGCACAGCCATGCGGCTTGTAAGGAAAGGATCTTCTCCATAGGTCTCATGTCCTCTTCCCCATCTGGGATCGCGGAATATGTTTACATTTGGAGCCCAGAAAGTAAGTCCTTTGTATATATCTCTGTCCTCACGTTTACTCTGCTCGTTATACTTTGCACGGCCTTCTACAGCAATGATTTCACCAATGCACTCCATCAGTTCTTCGTCAAAAGCTGCGGCAAGTCCTATTGCCTGCGGAAACATTGTAGCGGTGCCTGCTCTTGCAACGCCGTGGAGTGCTTCATTCCACCAGTTGTACGCGGGTATTCCCAGTCTGTCTATTGCAGGTGCATCAAATTTAAGCTGCGAGGCCTTTTCCTCAACAGTCATCTTACTAACTAATTCTTTGGCTCTTTCTCTCGCTTCTTGTCTGTTCATACTTTACCTTTCTTAAAATATATCTCTTCCCTTTTCATCAGGTATTCCGCTTTTTCTGTAAAAATAGGAGTTTACCTGATCTCTCCATTCCTTTGCATTTGCTATCTGCATTTCAAATCTGTGACATACAAGCGCAAAAACCTCAGAAGGAATTTCCTTTTCCATGCTCTTCCAGTTTTCGTACAATTCCTCTGCCTGTGCCTCTCCTTCGAAGTGGCTGTCATAGATATACTGTATCACTGTTCTTCCGTCTTTTAACTTCCTGTCGTAGGCAATATGATGGAAAAACAGTAACAGTTCTTCCGGACAGGTATCAGAATCATTGTACATATCAGCATTTTCAGGATAGTACTGCTGAGCATAGCCGGTACCCTTATCTGTTCTGTCAACACCAAGTCCAAGGTGATCTGCTCTATGATAGGTTCCCCATCTGGAATATTCATAACCATCAACACTTGGTCCGTAGTGCTCATGAGGTGTTACCATCCAGCCTATTCCAAGAGGACTTGTGTACTTTTCATAAATTTCTCTTGATCTAAGGAGCATGGATACCAGTTTTTCTTCATTTTCTTTGCTTAAATCAAAGCTAAGCTGTATCCACTCTCTCGCAATATCTTCTGAAGACAGTTCTGTATTATATGCCAGTCTTCCAAATCCATAGAGGTTTGCGGCAGCCAGATAATTACCTGTCCAGTTCGCGTCATCACCGGTATTTATTACTGCAGCCATTCCGGCATTTTTGTTATTTAAAGCTCTTCCGCTTACAACATCAGCAACGGTGTCGCCTTCGCTCTTGCAATGGGTATGGAAGTCCAGTACTTCCTTGAACATGGGCATCAAATAACATAAATCTATCTGATGACCTGTATATTCCTGCGCAATCTGTACCTCCAGCATCTGATTGGTCTTTGTAAGACCTCCTAAAAGCGGTGAAACAGGTTCTCTTATCTGGAAATCCATAGGCCCGTTCTTTATCTGAAGTATAACATTATCCAGAAATTCACCATCAAGTCCCTTAAAGTAATCATATCCGGCTCTTGCTCTGTCTGTTTTGTAATCTCTCCAGTCCTGAGTGCAGTTATATACAAAACATCTCCAGATAATGATTCCATTATAGGGAGCAATGGCTTTTGCCAGCATATTTGCACCATCTGCCTGATTTCTGCCATAGGTAAACGGTCCCGGTCTTCCCTCAGAATCAGCCTTTACAAGGAAGCCTCCAAGAAATGGAACATTTTCATACACTTCCTTGAATTTCTTATCCCACCAGCTGATTACATTTTCATCGAGAGGGTCACATACTTCCAGTCCGCCAAGCTCTATCGGTGATGCAAAATTAAGAGATAAGTAGAGCTTTATACCATAATCTGCAAACAACTCTGACAGTTCACTTACCTTATCAAAATATCTCTCAGTAATAAGGTAAGAAGCGGCATTTTTGACATTGACGTTATTGATAACAATGCCATTTATGCCTATACTTGCCATCATCCTTGCATAATCACGTGTTCTGTCATTTATATAAAAATTATCATTTTCGAAGAAAAATGATCTTCCGGAATAACCGCGCTCGATACTTCCATCCATGTTATCCCAGTGATTCATCATTCTAAGAGGATTAGAAGGCACTTCATCAGCCTTTATATTAGCAAAGCCGGTTCCTCTCAAAAGACTTTTTATTACATGAAAGGCACCATATAATACGCCATTTTCGTCAGATGCTTCAATTGTCAGCTTTGAATCATCTGCGGATATTCGATATCCTTCATTTTTTATTTCGTCTGATTTTTTTATGCAGACTGATTTTCCGGCATTTTCAATTTCCGTTGTATACCCGCCTTTAAAAAGCTTTGAAAATACCTCTGTAAGTTCGTTCTTTGCACTTTTTATAACACGGTTATCCTCAGAAAATCCATCAAATGCTACACTAAAGGAATCTTCAGACTGTTCATTACTTAGCTTTTTATCATAATCGAGCCATAGTTTGCTCCAGTTTTTATCATTCATCTTGTTCTCCAAAACTATCTATGCCTTTTATAAAACAACGCCAAAACCTAAAATAGTGAACTTTTTATGCTCGTGACCTTTTGCCATACGGATTTCTACTTCATGCATGGCTACTTCTGCTCCGTTGAGTATTATCAGTGGATTGCAGTGAGTCCATCCGTTAACAAGCGGGTCTGCATCAAGCACTTTTCTTCCGTCAACAAATACTTCTGCTGTTCCGAAAATATTTTCTCCTGAATCCTTCATAACAAGCAATAGCTTTGTGCAGCTGATTTTCATGCAGAAAGGCTTCGGATCGTCACTTTCTCCATCATAGTGCCAGTTATTGGGAAACTGTGCTACAGGAACTACTTCGCTGTCCATCTCAACCATCTGCAGTATATTATCTGTTCCTGTAAATGAACCTTCTTCAATAGTTGCACTGCTTATATCTTTTCTATCAAGCAGATAAACTTTTTCAAAGTCAGCGCCGATGGCAGGAGTTCTTCCAAGAAGATCGTCCTCTTTTTCAAATTCTGTCTGAGCATCAGCTTCGGCAGTCATCTTCATGAGGCAGTCGCACATAACCTGGTGTCCAAGGTTGCTGGGATGATATATATCATAGAAAAACTGCTTCTTTGAGATAACTCTGCCTTCGCCCGGCTTGCAGGTAAATTGCGGTGATACAGCATCAAGTACACTAACCATTGGAAGGTCATAGCGCTCACCTACAGGACCAAGTCTGTCCTGAAGGTTCCAGTCGTAGGAAAATACCGCAAAAAGCAGTACTACTGCCGGCTTCCAGGGAAGTGCAAGACATTTTCTTACAAGACTCTCGTAGCATACGCCCTTGGTCTCATCACCTTCATCATTAACAGCAAACTCGATAACGATAAGATCCGGCTTTTCTTTACCATCTCTGAGAATATCTCTCTCAAAACGAATCATTCCAAGCTCTGAAGGAGTACCGCCAACTCCGGCCTTTATGAGGTTTACTTTTCCGCCATTAGCGTACTTTTCCTCAAAAGCATCTGCATAAATACGTGCATAGCTTTTTTCATGAATCGGGATTGCACCTGCGCCCTGGGTAATTGAGCCTCCGATAAAGGAAAGAGTTACATCTTCACCATTCTTCGCCTTCTCTGTAACCTTGTGCAATCTTTCGAGATTGCCCTTTTGCATAACAGATCTCTCTATCATCTCTTTATAGGCATCTGAGGCAAAATCCACTGCACTATCTGTTATCTGCTCAGGTGCTTCAAAGCCATCATTTAAGTAGAGGCAAACATCTGCAATAGCCTGAACGCGTGCTTTATCGAATTCAAATCTGATCTGACCAACAACCTTATCAGTGTCGCACCAGTCAATCTCAGCAAGGTCTATAATCTGCTCTGATCCATCCGCAAGAAATCTTTTGCTCACGATAGTTGCAGGATCTCCCTGGTTTTGTCCATACATCTGCAAAACAAAGTTTACTTCCTCTTTGCCTGACTCTTCTGTTACACAGACACCTATGCTGTGCACCAGCTTTCTAAAGCCTTCTGCTGTAGGAAGCAGGTTGAGAATTTCTTCATCTGTAACATTGCCCTGAAGCTTTGCAGAATCAGGAAGTCTGCCCATATCCTCATATATGAACTGAATTCCTCTTCCATCAGGCTGAGGTGCTGCAAATATCTGCTTATCCTGCATAATATAGAAATATGGTCTCTTTTTAGTTGGGTCTTTTGGGGCTACAGGGCCCTTTCTCTCTTCAATACTCATCATGTCCTCTTTTCAAATTGTATGGTTTAGTTTTCATGCGAAAGTAGCACATCACGGCCATCTACCCGGTCTTGGCTTATTAACCGTTATTATTCCTGAACTCTCAAGATTTCTAAGAAGCAGTAACCTGGCTTCTCCAACCTTTTCAGGCTTGAGCATATAAAAACTATAGGTTTCTATAAGCGAGAAAAGATTACCTGTTCTTCCTTCAATCTTAAAGTTATTTATTCCCATAGGTACATATTTCTCCCAGATCATCTCCGGTGAAACAAATGTAGAGTATTCCTGGATAGTATAAATACAGTTTTTATCTCCGTATTCGCATGTCCAGGGCTTTATGGGCTTTTGTTTATCCTTGGGAAGCTTTCTGTTCTCAAGGGTTGTTCTCTGATTTATGGCTATATTTTTATAATGGTCTCCTCTGCGCTTACAATCGGGAACGCAGCAGGCGTTTATCAGAACCTCCAGCTTTTCTTTGTGCTGAACCTTCTCCAATAAATCCCATTTATTATTCAGGTTGTAATCAAGAACCACATATTTGTAGTCCTTTTCCATCTCTTTATTCAGTTCTTCAACATCACGGATTTCCTTACATGTGGTACTGTTGAAATGATATGAAGGATATTTTTCCCTGAGATATTTTTCCAGAACTTCAGAAAAAACAAGAACTTCATTCATTCCGTTATCAGCAACCTCCATACAGAAGTTGCAAAAAGGATCGTCCAGATCCTCTTCTGTTAACAGCGGATTGGTAAATGTGTATCTTATCGGTATTCCTTTTGCATTTATGCTTTTAACGACATTTTTAACAAAGCCTGCATCACATTGATCATTTCCTAAGAATCTTCCTCCATTCCACAGTGCAAGTGGGAATGCTCCGAAAAATGATGCGATTTCCACGCCTTCTCGAAAATATTCAGGGTGCTGCTCCATCAGACTTATCCAAAACATATTTAAAGGATAGTTGTAGCGAAGTCCCGGCAGATGAAATTTAACTTTGTTACTCATGGTACTTTACTCCTATTTATAAAAAAGATTCCTTAATTTGTGACTCCATGAACGTCTGAATGGACGCTCTGAAATGAGTGGCACATGATTTAGCTTTAAAAAACTGATTAAGCTTATAAAAGGGCGGCCTAAGGATAAGCCGCCCCTCAGATTCTCCACTTATCGAGTTAAGCAGATATTATTTATTTGCTTCGTCAACGTATGACTTCCATGTATCAGCGATAGCTTCTACCTGCTCAGATACAACACAACCAGGTGTGATGTTCCAGATGAAGTCTGCTCCGACATCCATGTTAGGAATCATGCCGTGGTAAGCAACTGTACCGTGCTCAGGCTGAGTCATCATTGTGATTGTCTCGTCTACAGATCTTGAATCGAAGATACCGTTACGTGCTGTAGAAATGTTTCCGTTGTAATCTTCGTAGCCTTCAGGCTGGTTTGTCCAAAGATCCCAAGCGAATGCAAGCTTCCAAGCCTTGTCTGCATCATAGCAAGCAGGAATTGCAACCGGGTTGTTAGACCAAACGTTGATATAATCCTTACCCTTAGGTCCCTTAGGGAACATTACGAAACCAACTTCATCCTTCATATCCTCAAGGAAGTTACCAGGGCATCCTGCGTACTCATCCTCGATCATGAATGCTGCCTGACCGTTAAGGAACTGCTCTTTGTAGTAATCCCACTCAGCACCCTCAGGGTTAGCAACTTCTGCGTCATACTTTGTGAACATATCAACTGTCCAGTTAAGAGCCTCAAGAGTCTCAGGATTCTCAAGGTCATATGTGTACTTACCGCTAGCATCCTTACCAACAAGGTCTCCACCGTTAGAGAAGATAGCCTGTGTTGTCATGTTACCTTCGTTAAGTGTCATACCATATACATCGATAACACCATCATTATCTGTATCTCTCTGAACCTTGGAAAGAAGTTCTTCGAACTTATCCCATGTCCATGAGCCATCTGCCTGCATATCATAAATTGTCTCAGGATCGATACCTGCATCTGTAAGAAGTCTCTTATTGAAGTATACACCTGTTCTGGGCTCTGAATAGCCGGCATACATAGCGTAAATCTTGCCATCCTTAGAGAACTGCTCGTGAAGAAGGTTTCTCTGGAACTTCTCCTTGCTGAAGTCAAGACAATCAAGTGTAGAAAGGTCATACATAAGGCCGTTAGACATAGCAGATGTGATAGCCGGATCAGCACGAAGGACCCAGATGTAGTTCTCGTCACCGCCTGTTGTAGCGTAATCTACGAAATCTGCAGGTGTTGAACCCCAGTCTGAAATAGCCTGCTGCTTGATTGTGAAGTTGTATGTTTCCTGAGCCCAATCTCTGTACTCCTGAAGAGCTTCCTCATAGTCGTTAGCGGGTTCAGTCGGGTCGCCTGACCACCAGTCACGGATAATGATTTCCATACCGCCGAGATCGATAGGGTTACCATCAGCATCTGTCTTTACTTCATAGAGATCTCCACCCTCAGAAGCTTCTTCAGCATCAGCTTCTTCAGTTTCCTCTGCATCAGCTTCCTCAGCGTCAGCTGTTTCTTCTGCTGCATCAGTTGTCTCTTCTGCTGCTGTTTCTTCTGTAGAAGCAGCTGTCTCTGTCTCAGTTGCTGTATTTGCGTCTGTTCCATTGGAAGCAGCGCCACAACCAACTGCGCTCATTGTCATTGCTGCAAGTGTAATAGCAGCTGTAACTTTTTTGGTTAATGCCCTTTTCATCTTTTTCCTCCTTATAATTGAGATTTATTATCTCTTGGATTGTTATATAGAAGCCATCTGCCCCGGCGCATTCCCGGGTGCTGCCAGAGCAAATGGGCATTCCCTGATAAGAAAATATATTTCTATACTCTTCCACAAATTGTTGTGCAAAGAGATTTTTTTACATCTTGATACCTGTATTAGCAATACTCTCTACGAATGCACGCTGTGCGAAGAGATACAGGATAATCAGTGGCATAATAATCATAAGTGTACCTGTAGCAAGGATACAGTTTGAATATGCAACTGAAACTGTTGTCTTAACTCCGTTAATACGCTGGATATAAGCACCGAGACTATCGATAATTCTTGAAAGGCTTGTGCTTACAAGCTTTGTATTACCAAGGAAAAGTCTTGAGTAAAATCCGTCTGTCCACTGCCATACAAATGCAAACAGGAAGCATGATGTAATAGGTGGCTTAGCCTGAGGAAGCATGATTCTTACGAAGGTCTTAAGCATTCCGCATCCATCAACATAAGCAGCTTCTTCAAGATCAACAGGAAGTCCTTTGAAGAACTGTCTGATAATGAAGATGTACAGACCATTCTTAAGTCCCATACAACCGGCACTCATCAGATAGTAAGGAATAGCTGATCCTCTAAGGTTTAATGTGGTACCTGTTGTAAGCTTTATCAATCCCAATATATCGAAGAATCTGAAATGCAAGTGAAGTGAACTTGCAATTGTCTGCGGAGGTATAAGAATTACCAGAATAACTGCCGCAAACCAAAGCTTTTTAAGCGGGAATTCAAATCTTGCAAAGCCATATCCTACAAGTGTACAAACTGTAATCTGCAGTATTGCTATTGTAAGTGCAATGATTATGGAATTAACAAGAGCCTGACTATAGCTCATAAGCTCTGCAGCAAGTTTGTAGTTAGCTGTAGTGAAATGCTCAGGTATTGCAATAACAATGGGATTGTACAGATCCTGCTCTGTCATAAAGCTGACAGATATTTTGTTTAATATAGGCTGCAGGATCATGAAGCACATTCCAAAAAGAAGAATGAATCTTGCTATGCTCACACCAACGTCCATTATACGCTTTCTTAAAAGATATCCACCGGAAAGTCTGTTTCTTTCCCAGAAATCTTTGTCTGCGTGGACATTCGATTTTATTTTGTTTTCTTTGGCACTCATTTTCTGTGCTAATGCCATATCAGTCATAGTAATAAACTCCCTTCGAGATAACAAGAGATGTAATTCCCACAAATGCAAGTACAACTACGAAATAGATCCAGGACATTGCTGAAGCATTACCATACTGCATCTGCTCAACCATGACCTTCTGTATTTTCTCAATAACGCCGTTGTCTGAACGCATACAGAAATCAACTACAGTGTAAAGCCAGTTAACAAGGAAAAGTGAACTGATCATAGGGAAGGTAATCTTCCAAAGACTCTCCCACTTTGTACATCCCTCAATATCGGCTGCTTCATACATACTTGAAGATATGCTCTGAAGACCTGACAAGAAAATGATGATCTGAATACCTGAAGCAATTGCTACATCATAGATGTTATCGATAACTTCAAATACCTTTTCATAAGCTCTGACACCGATACCTGCTGTACGAAGGATACTCTCCAGGGCAGCTGTTACGCTTACGCCCTGTGTTGACTGCTCAATTGTCTGTGCAAGAGATGCCATCAACTGGTTGTTTGACTCAAGTCCTACGATTACACCTGATGAAAGGATAACCGGCAGGAAGAATATTGCTCTTACCAGTGCACGTCCTTTGAACTTCTGATTCAATATCAAAGCTACAAAGAAACTGAATACGATGATTGCAAGTGAGTAAACTACCATTCTTGAGAGCTCTTCAACCAATAATCTGTTGAACTCTGGGTCTACTCTGAATGCATAAATGTAATTGGTAATTCCAACCCATGTCTCCTTAAAGTCTCCGGCTCCAAGTTCGACGCTGGAAAAACTCATATGCAGTGACTGCCACAGAGGCTTTATCATGAATACCAGAAATCCTATTATGAATGGTGCTATAAAAGCATATCCAGCTTTCGCTTTTCTCTTTTGCAGTCCTACTATTTTCTTCTTTTGCTTCTGCTTTTCCATAAAACCATTTCCTCTCATCTGACAACCAGATAATCTCTGGCAGGAACTGTCTTTCCGTCCGGTGTCTGCGCATCACTATATCCATAGTTAACGTAGACATTTGTTCCATCCGCATACTCTGTACGGGACAAATCTTCTGTTATGTTTTCGTGATCAACCATCTCCTGATTGAAGGTATGTCCGAGTTCTTTGTTATATCTTGTATAGATCTCGATCATCTTATCTTTCCAGGAATCATAGTTTGCACCGTAATATTCGGTGTAAAGTGTCTTCTGTGTTGCAAATGGTGTCTCATTCATGAAGGTGAAGTGTAAACCTGCACCATATTCAGCACTGTAGAGAACTTCATTTGCCTGATTGCCACCTATATTGATTGATTTTCCGGTATAGTCAACTCTACCGTGTACAGCTATCTGATAGAAAGGTACACACTGGTCAAGTATTGTATACTCACTTCCTCTAAGATCCATGTCTGTAACCATGCTTGCAAAAGGAACCGCATAGTCATTACCCATGTTGATCATTATCGGTGTGCCTTCACCCTGAACCTTTTTAAGCTCTTCCTCCTGAAGGCCCTTTACACTCTGTCTGCTCTGGATATTCTTTCTGTAAAAATCTGATGAAAGATCTTTTCCGATATCCTGATAAGATACGCCTGCTCCATAGGATGCAGCTGTACCTGCAAACTTATCTGCTATATCCATTGCCAGCTTTGTATGTAAGAGATAATACAGATGGTCTGAATTTTCTCGCTGAGCATAAGTAACGTGGCTGTATTCGTAGAGCTTAGCCTGATCCTTACTTATGAACTTAGCTGCATCTCTGTATGAGAAGAATCCATCAAGCAGATTAGAATCGTTAGCATACTGTGTTATTCCATCAAGGTATACCTTTGATCCTGTCTCTTCTCCGGTTTTTACCAGATCCTTCAAGTCTTTCTTACTTCCCAGGGCTCCGATGGGCTTTGCTGATTTGAGCAGTCTTTGGTCAACACCGCCGTTGCACCATCCGGTAAGCTTTACTGACATGTTCTCAACGCCATTAGCATTAAGATCTTTTACAATATCACTTGCTTCTTTATAGCTTGTAAGCTTAAGCGGTCTCTTTACAGGTAATCCAAGAATCTGCTTAACCTTATCGATAGCACCTACAACCTCAATTGCTACAGGAGCACTTGTATCCTGGTTCATTGCAAGTGAATCGCCGTATTTATTCTGAAGATATGAGCCGTACTCCTTAGCCATGTCTACATAGCTTCCTGAGTTGATGAAGCTGTATCTTCTTGTAAGAGTTTCATCCGGAAGTGAAGGTACATACTCATATACTTCACTGTTTGCAATATCACCTACATCATACTTTTCTCTCTGACATATGCTGTATACTGCATTTACATAATTATAGCTGTTATTTTTTCCACTTATGTCAGCCTGAATTGATGCATAAGGGCTTCCATCTTCAAGAACACAGATGAAGGAATCATTTCCTTCAGATACACCAAATACTCCGTAGTAAGCTCTGGTGTTATGTACTACCGCATCTCTGCTAAGGCACATATCCCAACCATATACATTGGTGTAGTAGCTGCTCTGTGATACTTTACCGTTGTTGAAGTTAATGGTAGCTCCGCCGCCCTCAGGAACGAACATGTAACCGTCCTGATCCTTATCTCCTGCTCCGAAGTACGGAAGTGGTGTGATTGTGTAGATCGGTGTATCCTTTTTGTATTTAAGATCCTGCATAGGTATCTCAACCACAAGATCATTGCCATCAAGCTTGTAAACAACACTCACATTGAATATAGGCTTGTCAGAATTGGAAACTGAAAGATCCTGAGCCTTATCTGCAAGATAGTTATCATAAGTATATCCTGCATCAGCAAAAGCTGTTTCCATCTTCTTTCTGACATTCTCTTTTGTCTTATCTCTAAGAACATAGATTACGTTATCTGCCAGAATAGGGTAGCTGGCAAGAAGCTCATCTTTGTTGTCTTTTTTGCCAAGCTTGTTGATGTCATACTTTTTGTAATACTGCTGGACAAAGTTAACTGAATCCTTATCCATCTTCTCAAACCAGGAATCAAGCTCATCTTTTGTAATAACAGGCGGTATTACATATTCCTTGATTACATCACCCAGTGAGTAGTCAACTCTTATGGAATCACCCTCTGTAGTAATGTTGTAAATCTGGTTCGCTGTACTGTATGCATATGTATTGTATGTTGTTTCAAGTCCTGTAACCACTGAATATGACATGATCAGAGGTGACTGAAGATTTGCTTTTTCCTCAGGTAATGCAATAGCATCATTTGCTGCATTATCGGGATTTGACTTCCACACCTTTCCGGTTTCCTTAACTGTTACGGAAAACTGAGTAGTAAGTGGATCCATCTCCAGTTTCAACTTGTCGTTTTCAATTACTACTGTATCTTCTCCGCCATCATAAGAATACGGTGCGATAGCTTCCTCTGTATCACTGGCATTTTTATGATTTATTATGAAAAGCACGGCAACCAGTATCAAAACACATATGATAACAGGTCCTATCAAGCTTTTTATTACCTGCCGTATTTTTTCGTTCTTCATATTTTTCATGTCTGCTCCCATCCGTAATTCCTATAGTCGGAACAATAATTCCTTACCCAGAGATATAAAATAGGAAACTCCCTGAGATATCATACTGAAGAAAATCATCAGTATGAAGATCATAACAAGCATTGCAAAAAGTGTTGCCACTGTGAATAAAAGGTTTTTTCCTGCTGCATATTCATGAATCTGTCCCATTGCTGCTATAACCAGAAGTGCTGCCCATACAAGCGATATGGCACTTACCATTGCATAGAATTCAGCTTCATCTACAGTAACGAAATTACTGAAAATCATCAGCGGGAACTGGATCAGCGGATATGGCGTAAGTGCATAGCAGGTTGCCATATATACTTGTCCAAGCCTTCCCTTTCCATCGAACAGTGTTGTAAGTCCCCAGTTTCCTAATACCCAAAGAGTTAAAGGGAACAGGATACTTGCTACATACAGGAAGATGTTCAGGTCTTCCCAATAAACTGTCATGAAAATAAAACTTGTATATCTTAGTTTAAGTATTCTTATAAGAACAGTTGCGATTAGTATTGTATTGGCTGCCGCATATGTTCCTCTCTTTTCATGGGTTAAATCCCAGAATCCGTCTAGCGGATGAGAGATGCAATATAATGCAAACTTCAGCGAGTCAATATAACGATCATATTTCTCTTTTGTGATAGCTGCCATTATTTTTCTCCGTCCTGTGTATTCATGAAAATATCTGCAGTGTCAATCTCATGTCTGATTTTCTTAACTCTTCCAATTGTCATTGGTATAAGGAATAGTGCAAGAAGAACCAAAACAATCACTACAATATGATCTTCAACCCATATCTTTCGATACTGCTTATAAGCTTTTGAGTAGTTATCCTCATCATACTTAAGCTCAAAATATCTCATTGCTTCCTTATACTGTTTCTGTCTAAGGAGTGCTCTTCCTATTCCAATATAAGCAAGATCATAGTTGCCGTTCTGCTTCATTACGCTTTCCCAGGATGCACCGGATTCTTCATACTGGCCTTCATCAAACTGATCAATAGCGTTAAATACTGTCTGTCCAAACTCTGTAGGAACATATACTGTAATGGAATTATCAAGGGCATCTACTACATAAAGGTCTTTACCAATGTGGTCAATGGCTGTAGGTCTTCTGAAATAACCGTTCATGTTACCGTTTCCACCAAAGCAGAATACGATATTTCCCTGATCGTCGTATCCGAAGCATCTTCCTCTGTTTCTGTCAAGGCAGACATAAATGTCGTTGTCCATGACAGTTACGTCAGTGAAGATTGAAGGACCTTCGTAACCACCGCCGGATCCCCAGTAGAGATCACCCATTACTCCCCATTCTCCGTTGTTGACGAGAATGTCATTACCTAAGAGGTTAAGCTTTCTTACTGCACAATCAGTATCGGATGCCTTATCCTCATTAAGAGCCATTGTTGCATATATGAAACCTTCATAATCCATGTAGATATTTTCATACTCTGTAGGAACGAAGGATTCCATCTTTGCTCTCTGTTCCTGAGAAGCGAACTTTTTCCAGATATAATCTGTCCAGTCGAATTTTACCTTGGTAGCTCCTACAAATCCTGAAAATGTTCCATCACTCTCATACTTTATAAGACCTTTGTTAATTCCTGTAGCTATGCAATACACACGCCCTGCGGTGTCGATTGCAAGCTTTTTAGGCTGAAATACAAGACTGGGATCCAAAGTATTGTCGACGGGCTTGTTAAACTCCATAACGTAATTTAAGTCCTTATCAAGCTTTAATACTCTTGCATTTCCCTGATCTGCAATGTAGAAATCCCCTTCTTCAGAAACTGCTACATCTGTGGGATTTGAAAATGTCTTTACATCTGTATTTCCCTCAAATGAATCAATTATTCTGACAACTTCAAGTTTCTCAGCAGAATCTCTCTTTAACTCCAGAATTCTGTTATTTCCACTGTCACAAAGATATATCAGGTCCCCGTATGTGAATATTCCATCAGGATTATTCAAATTTGTATCCAGTCCTAAATCTGAACCGGTAAACACCTTACAAACATTGTAGAAATCGGGACTTTCCTGAACATCTCCCCAGTAATCGTAATTATAGGTGTATCCATATTCACCTGCGTATGCCGTTAAAGGAGTGGCAGTAACTATCATCATTCCCGCAAATATTGCAGCAGCTCCTTTTACGATTTTTTTCATAGTATGCATAACTAACACCTTTCCAAATGTGGTATTTCATCAATCCTTAAGACCTGAACTAGCCATTGTCTCAAGAATCTGACTCTGAGAGAATACAAAGATGATAATCGGAACGATCATTACTACAACCAGTACGGCTGCACCCTGACCTGTTCTTGCAATACCACCACTCTGAATCTGCTGAAGTGCAAATACAAGTGTCTTTTTCTCTTCTGAATAGATAAAGGTTGCTGCTCTGTCATTCCAGAGTCTTTGTACCGAGAAGATGATAAGTGTCATCCATGCGGGTTTAACGTTCGGCATTACTATTCCCGCAAATACTTTCCATTCGTTTGCACCGTCGATCTTAGCTGCCTCAATAAGTGAAGTCGGAAGACCTTCCATGAACTGTTTCATAAGGAAAAGTCCCATAGGTGCTGCGAATGCCGGGATTATTATTGCCCAGTAGGTATCGATCCATCCCAGTTTATTTAATATGATATAGTTCGGGATTGCTGTAACATATCCCGTGAACATCATTGCCACCGTAACGATTTTGAAGAATGTCTGATTTCCCGGGAACTCATACTTAGCAAGTACGAATGCCGCCATAGAGGAAATGATCAGATGTCCAAAAGTTCCTACGAATGTGATAAATACTGTATTAAACAGATATCTTGAGAATGTTACCCATGATTTACCCATTGTTACAAACAAATCTGAGAAGTTATCCATTGTAGGATGCTTAGGGAAAATCGTAGGTGGGAACTTAAACAGTTCATCCAAAGGCTTCAAGGCACTACTTACTGCATACACAATCGGGAATGCCATGATAACAGCCACCAGGATCAGGAACAGATACAGGAAAAAGTCACCCCATATTGATCTGTTAGGTTTCCTCTTTTTAATCAGCTTCTTACGGTAAACCTGTTCTTTTTCTGCTTTTTCAATTTTTTTCTTGGTATTTTCTTTACTCATGTCAGGTTCCCACTCTCCTCAAGAGACTTTGTATTGCTTTGTTGCATAAAATCATCATCAGGAACAGGATAGTTGCTATTGCGCAAGCGTATCCCATTTCATATCTCATTGAACCGTAGTCAATAAGGTGTGCTACGATTGTTCTTGCTGCGTAATCCGTACTGGGGAATCCGCAAAGCTGCATTGTTACATCAGCTACGTTAAATGCCTGTGTTATTGACATAACAGCACCGAACATAAGCATCGGCTTCATGTTGGGAAGTGTTATGAACCACAGCTCCTGCCAGCGGTTCTTTACGCCATCCATGTATCCGGCTTCGAACTGTGATTTATCAACGCCCTGAAGACCGGCTACGAAGGAAAGGAATCCGGATCCAAGGCTCATCCATAAGATAACCAGCATACAAATAGGAAGCATATACTGAGGATTTATAAGCCAAAGGATAGGTGTATCAATTATTCCCCACTTCATTAAAAGTGCATTTACATGACCATATGCATCACCTCTGAACAGTACAGAGAAGATAACGAAGCAGTTTCCCGCGATTGACGGTGCATAAAACACCATGACCGCAATACTTCTGACCCATCTTGGTAATTCATTTATCAGCCAGGCAAAAAGGAAGGACATTATGTAACCAAGGGGTCCTGTTACTATCGCAATTATCAAAGTGTTTTTAACACCGACCAGGAAGATATCATCCTGCAGAATCAGGCTGATGTAATTCTGCAGTCCGATAAATCGCGGCGCTTCCAATACGTTGTAATACGTAAAACTAAAGTATATGGATGCCAAAACCGGAAAAATGTAAAACATGGTAAACAAAATCGCGTAGGGTGCAAGAAAGAGATAGCACATTTTTCGATTTTTAGCCTTTTTATATGCCACCTTCGCATTGTGTTTGCGCAAGGTGATATATTTCTGAAGATACTCTTTCATTTTTTTCTCCTAAAAAATTTCTCGTGATGCTGTGCCAATGCCTGCTGTTATTCAAGCGGCATTCCAAACTCTTTCCTCTTCTTCGTAATTTCTTCATCTATGAAGATTGAGTAATCGATGATTGCCTCTCGGGAATCAATCTTATCGTTTATAACCTTACGAATTGCGTTTGCAATATGGCGTCCGGTGAAGTATCCGCCGGGAACCTCTCTGATTCCAACTGTCTGATCCCATTGTGCATCAAGTACTTCTATATCATTTGTGCTCCATGACAGATTTCTGAATGCATCTCTGTTTGCTGTAGCATATCTTGCTGATGATCCAAGGAGAGCCTCGATCTCTCGACCGAATCTTACCTGTGTATCAGGTTCTGCCCACCACTTCATGAACTCCCATGCATTGTTTCGAAGTTCATCATTCTTTGTCCTTATCATCATTGTCGCACTACCTGTGATGAAGTCTGATCTGTCTATTGATCCGTCAGATTTCTCGGTTCCGGGTATCAGTGTGAAGTCCCATAATCCTCTGATCTCAGGAGCTGATACCATAAGTGTGTTGTATGTTGAATAAGGAGCAACTGCTATAGGCATCTCACCGGATCTGAATCTGCTTACTACATCGTAAATTGTAGGTAGATTGTAATCGTTAAAGTATCTTACATATTCATCAAATGCTTTAACACCGGCTTCTGTATTAACAGTTGTCTTTGTTCCGTTTTCGTTGTACATGTCACCGCCATTCTGATACAGAAGCGAGAAGTACATTGAAAGATCAGGAGCATTTGACATTATTGATGTTGAAGCTGTTGCAGCTCCGCTACTACCTGCTGCAGTAGGAATACCTACTGAAAGGTTGTGTCCCTGAATTGTAGGAAGCATCTCTATGAGTTCCTGCCATGTCTGCGGAGGCTCAAGTCCAAGTTCTTCAAGTACGTCCTTTCTATAGAACATAACATTAAAAGTCTGTGTCTCAGGTACACCATAGATATGTCCGTCAAGTCCATACTGTTCATAAGAACTCTTGGAGTAATGTGCCATAACATCTTCCCAGCCGGGGAACTGAGTAATATCCTCAGCTGCACCACGAAGTGCATAGTTTACAGGCTGGTCAGCGCCTACTGAAAGAACTACATTCGGTCCTCTTCCTGCAAGTACTGCATTAAGAAGTGCATCAGGTGCAACGATTTCTACGTTAACCTTAACTCCGGACTCAGGTGTGAAAGTATCATCAACCATTGACTTAAGGATTGTACCCTGATCACGACCTGTAAGTATCCAAACCTTTACGACCTGATCTTTACTGTTTGCATCATATACATCACCGACTGAGTTATAGTCTACAAAGAATGATGCTACGAAAGATTTGATCTCATGTGCTGACTTGGTAAAGAAATTAGCTTTATCTTTCTTAGGATTAACTCCTGTTCCGGATACTACCAGATAATCTATATCAAGCTTTGTATCACTCATATTAAGTGAAGCTGTACCAAGTGCTGTTATGTTATCCTTAAAGGATACAAACTCAGTAGTTATTTTCTGAGGTTTTTCTACGAATCTCTCAAGCTGCTGTGCTACTGTCTGTGCTGATGCAATCTGATCAGCTTTCTGACCTGTGTACTCGGTCATCTCATCAACTATCCTGTAAAGACGCTTTGATTCAAGATCCATAGCTTCCATAATTTCAGGATATGTCTTTTCAATATGATAATCTCTGTAAATATCAGGATTAACGCCTGTATAAACAAGGATTCTTCTGTAAATCTGGTTAAGTCTGAAGGTTGAATCCTCAAGTTCTTCAAGAATTCCACCGACACCACCAAGTGTAGCTTCAAGTCTTATTTTATGTGTTCCCTTGGTGAGGTAGATGTTGTAAGGTGTTCCATTATCATCTGCAAGTGTCAGACTGTTCCATTCATTCTCAAAGGGGAAGGATACTACACTCAGTTCCTGAAAAGGCACTTCTCCGTCAATCAGAACTTTTCTGCTTGATACTATTCCTCGTGAATAGTTCTGACGTCCCTTTATCATAATGTTGTAAAATCCATCCTCAGGTACATCGAAGTTCCATTCAATCCACTGTCCTGAGCTTCTCCAGGTATCTCCTCCTACATAGTTGAGAACCGTGTGTGTAACGCTATTTGGAACAGTTGTAGGTGATGATCTGTCATATTTTGCATAAAGTGAAGATTCTGATCTTAATGTTGAATCCTCGCCCTGAACTGTCTCTATAAATGTTTTAGCTGCGTCAGATTCTTCTTTTCCGGCATACTCTGCTGAGTACTCTTCGTAAGTTTTTATGGATTCTATTGCCTTAAGTTCGAGGCTTCCAATTAGCATTGGCTCATTTACTGCTTCTAAAGCAAGATCATTATCACCCTGTTCAAAATAGAAGCGATAAGGCTCTGTGATGAATCCCATATCATCTCTAAAATATGCTGTCTGCCAGTCAAAAACCTCTTTCTGGGTAGGTCTTATTTCATTGCCCTGGTTATCAACCTTTACATCTCCGCCATCTGCCCAGATTCTTGTGAAAGTGATGTTCTTTGCATCTTCAAAAGGTGTTTCTCCATTTATAAGTACTGATCTTTCAGCTGCAACTCCTCTTGATTCAGGAAGATAATAATTTAAATAGAGATTATAAAATCCAGCTTTTGGAACATTGACCTTCCAGGTCACTTTTGATCCTGTTCCGGTATAAAGAGCTTTATCAACATCTCCTTCAGGATTGCTCTCTTCATGAACATCTCCCTCTGCCTGATTATCAAAAACATCAACTTCTATTGACTCAGCCGGTATTTCGGCATCTGCATGGTCATCAAGGTAATTGGTATATGTTCCTGTCCTCTCCATGCCTTCAACGTCTTTTGTCAGGTCAGCACCTTCGTATTTATCATGGAAGGTTTCTATCCCTCTCATCGACAGTAGTACGCTTACCCCAACGATTACTGCCAGAACGACAACTACTAATAAAATTGTTTTGGTATTCTTTTTCATGTTATCCACCAATATCTCTTATTCCGCATTATTTTCTGCAAAAACCCAGAAACACGGTTTAGGCTCATATTTACTATCAAAAAGCAATGGACATTGTGCCTGTCCTGATTTATTACCTCCGCCAACGTTTGAACGGAACTGAAGCCATGAGTACTTATCTATCGTCCCCCAGAACGTCATGCCTGTAACTTTTGCCGCCCCGGAATTCTGCGCTGACTTAAGTGCATAATATAGAAGGTTATATTGCTTTCTTTCCTTTTCATACTCTGCTTCTACTGATTCAGGATCCGAGCTGTCATACTGATCACTTGCTGCCAAATCCCACTCTGTAATCTGTATGTTACCCACAACCTCGCCATAGGCTTTAATAGCATTTTCAAATTCTGTACTTGATGGTCCGGTCACGCTGTAGTGTCCCTGCATACCCATCGCTGTAATTCTTGTTCCCTCTCCTGGAGCACCTTCTTCTGCTTTAACAGCTTTCAGAAGTTCTATGATTCCGCCGCGCTTTTTCGCATCACACTCGTTGTAATCGTTGTAATACAGTTCCAAGCTCTCCGGCGCATACTTATTTGCATATTTAAAAGCATTTATAATGAAGCTTTCATTTTGATATACATGCCACCAGCTTGAGTTTCCTCCGTGAGTATCCTGTGAAAGTTCTTCATCAGGTCTCTCTGTATCCGTTCTGTAGGTTCCTGTGGAATCTGAAATCGCTTCATTAACCACATCCCATCCATAAAACAGATCTTTGTACTTGCTATCCTCTCCCACAAAGTGTTCAAGAACTGATTTTATGTACCACTCCTGTCGCTTATCCATAACTTCTGCGGTAACATATGGCTTTTCTTTGTCATAATCTTCATGAAAAAACCACTCAGGCGTCTGGGAATGCCATAAAAGCACATGTCCTCTGACTTGTAACGCTTGATCCGGATGTGTTTCATTCCATTTCAGGATTTTATCCAGGATTTTTTCAGGATTTTTGAAATTCAGCACCGGAACCGTTATTGTCTCTCCGTTTAATTCGGTTTCTTCGGTGCCGGGACAAACCGCATTGCTATAACCAAATAGTGAATCAGGTTTTAACTCATTTCCCAAGGTCACGCAGTTGAAATGCTTTGTTACTATATCCCACACACCTAAATCCCAAGGCTCCTGACCGGTGATCGCACACCCAAACCTGCAATTCATTGCTTTTTCTACACTGTCCTTTAGTGCAGGCACTTGATTCTCCTCGCTCTCTTCGGCATTTACATCAGATGCATCATCCGCTGTTTCCTCAGAAGCTTCTTCCACTTTTTGTGTTTCTTCTATATTAAGTGTGTCTTCATCCGAAGTATTGTCAGCAGCTTCTGTGTCATTGTCATTTGATTCATCAGATGTTGCGTTTAAATTTTCAATTACATTTGCTTGAGCAGTGCTTTTTGAAGTAGGTTGTCCGCAACCTGTACCTATAAGAGCCACTGTTGCCAGTACAATTGCTGTTCCTACCCCTCGGCGCTTAATAAGCTTATATTTCTTCATGAAATATTCCTCTCTACTACTCAGAATTTGCGAAAACTCTAAAAAGCTTTGCTGTTACTATAGCTTAGACTTTTATGGGCTTTTGTGCTTATCACATTTTGCTTTTCCATACGCGCTTATTGCTATATACTATCCAAATTAAAAAGGGGTATTTTATGCATTTTGCACAACTGTGAAATGTAGAGAAAAACTTTTATTAATAATTAATTAATAAAGGATACATATTTCATTTATAATAGCAAAATTTGAGAAGTTATTCTATAATTTTTTTCTTCCAAAATCTTGCTTTTTAATGCTCAGTTATTGCTATTATTAAGCCAAATTTTCGCGCAAAATATTGTATGCATTTCACAAAGTTAGGTTTTTACTGCATTTCCGTTTGATACATAAAGCAAGATGTGATAAATTCATAAATTATAAGATTGCTTTTAGCAATTATTGCACATTGGATAATAAAATTTGACTATCAGATATTGTTAATTTTATCGGGGGAATTATGAAGAACAAAAAAGAAAATCTAAACCTTGACTTCTATCACCAGAACACGGACTTTCGAAACAGAGTAATGGTTGCAGAGAAGGAAAACAGTATTTTTCCCAAGGATGCATCCGTAAGAATCTGGTATAACGTGCAAACAAGTGATTATCTTCCTCACTGGCATGATGCTATGGAAGTAATTATTCCGATTGAAAACTATTATGATGTAGAAATTGACAACAAACCTCATCATGTATTGCCAGGCGAAATCCTTATGATTTCCCCAAGAAAAATGCATCATCTTCACGCTCCTAAAAGCGGTGCCCGTTTTGTATGTCTTTTTAATGTAGATTTCTTCTCACAGGTAAAGGATTACACCGGTATGCTATTTGTAAAGGACAGCTGCATACATATTACACCTGAGACTTACGCTCCTGTTTACAGTGAGATTTACGATCTGTTTACACAGATATGGAATGAATACTTTCAAAATACAGAATTTTATGAATTCGCTATATATGCAAACCTTTTGCAGGCATTCACTCTTTTGGCAAGATGCCAGCTTAACCAGATACATCTGTTTACCGAGAGCAGTCCTAATAAGCGAAGAGATTATTTTGCCAGATTAAATGGTGTTTTGGAATATATTGACAATCATTACACTGAGGATTTAACACTTGATGAAGTAGCAGATTATAGTGGTTTCTCAAAATTCCATTTTACAAGATTATTCAAGGAATACATGAACAGCACTTTCTATGATTATTTAATTGGCCGTCGCATAAAAGCATCCGAAATACTACTTTCACAGAATGACCTTTCAATAACAGATGTTGCATTACAAGCAGGTTTTTCGAGCATTTCGACCTTTAATCGTACCTTTAAGGCTAAAAAAGGCTGTACTCCCGGAGAATATCGTGCTCTTTTCAGAAAAAACAAATATGGATCCCACGAAAATAACCTGGCTATTGAAGATCAGGTAGCTACAAGAATTATTTAACAGAGCATCAGAATAATCTGCGCATTAGTTTTATCTATATCGAAACGGTCTATAATTCAGGAAATCCAAGAGGTTTTCCTGAATTATAAAAAGAACGAGGTGTACATCAGTACACCTCGTATTTAAATTCGGAAAAAGCTGCTGTTCCGCCTGTTTTCTTTGTACTTAACATAAATAATGCAAATCTGCATCCCACAAAATGTGCCAGTGTAAACTGTAAACTTTTTGAGAACGGTAAAGGTCTGAATTCTTTTTCAGATAATCTTCTCCAAAATACTGTTGTATTTCCTACAGGAGCGAATGTATTAGCATCAATTCTAAATACAAAAGCCTTATCATTCCCAAGTGGTTCTCTTACTTTCACCACTTCTTCCCCATTTTCTTTAGATACAAGAAGTAGTACATTCTTACCATTCTGTTTTTCTATCGCAAGATAGCAATACTCTTCGCATAGCACGCCAAGTCCGGCTCTGTCACCATCTTTCAGTTTTTCAGTATTTACAATAACACTTGCTCTGCTTCTTGGAAGAGTCATTCGCTGTGTCAAAGTGTTTATAGCCTGATCAAATTTATCACAGATCCTGTCAGTGGAAATAAGCAGTTCTCTCTTTTTGGTATCCTGTTTAACCAAAGAAATCTCCGGCTGATGATTCCATTGCCAAAAACTCTTCATTCCAAAGCTGTCAAATTCTTCATCTTCGACGGTTCTGCCATCTTCGGAATTATTAAATGAGCCTTTTTTGCTAAAATCATCGCTTCCTGCAAGAGACATATATTCATGATCAGGTTTCGTATTACAGATTTCTATTTCTGAGGGCAGCTTTCCATTTTCTTCTATATAAGGTGTAGCTCCTCTCCAGCGAAGCGGAAGCAAAAATGGTGTTCTTCCAACTCCTCCTCTATCCTGGAAAAGCATTGTAAACCAATGTCCATCCGGGGTATCTACGATTCCCCCCTGAGCTACTCCCTGTCCAAAATATCCCATATCATCACAGAATAGCTCACCACCATGAAATTCTCCATCCAGCGAAGAAGCCATAAAATAGTTCTGAGTCCTCATCCATCTTGTCGGAAGTGAATGAATCAGGAAAAGATAATATTTTTCATTTATTTTATAAAAATGACATCCTTCATATGATAAAAAGTTATTATCCTCTTCCTTTACCAATGTTCTTTGAAGTCCGCCTTTTTTTGGCCCTTTAAGTTCACTATCGAGCTCTACCAGTTTTATTTCCCGATTGCCATAAGCAATAAAAACTCTGTCTTCATCAAATAAAATACTCGCATCATGATAAAAACCTTCAATATATTGCTTTTTCCACGGTCCATTTATGGATTCAGCCTTATATAAATATGTCTTATGAGTATCATTCGCGCAAAAGCTTAAGAAAAAACAATTGTTATGAAATCTCAAGCATGGAGCCCACATTCCTTTTCCATAAATATTCTGTCCATTTTTTAAGCATTGTCCTTCCGTATCATCCAGACGATCGTACACATAGGCCGCATGCTCCCAATGTAAAAGATCATATGACCTGAGTATCTCGCATCCCGGAAAAAAATGCATAGTAGTTGATGCCAAATAATATGTATCCCCCACCCGTATTACGTCCGGATCAGGATAATCCATAGGTATTACGGGATTTATTGTCCCCAAAGAAATCTTTTCTTTAATCATTTTATAAATCTCCATGCCATAACATCATAATCTGATCCCGCAAATGCAAAATAGATATCATGAACACCTTCCGGCACACTATCAAGTGTTACAAACACGTCTTCCATCTCGTTGTTGGTTTTTTCAACCGGTACATAAGCCAAAACCTGTCCGTCAATTGAGTCAAGGCTTATTCTGATGGCTCCGGTTCCACGACTTCTCAGCTTTACACAAATTTCGAACGGGTTGTCATATCCAAAATCAGCACCACTTATACTGCTCCAGCTTCCATCACTAATTCCGGAAAGGATCATATCACCTGAACCATGTTTAATGGCCTCATCTCCAAACTGAACAGTTGTAAGTCCGGCTGAATTCGACATTGTAACGGCTTTGACATCTTCATAAGGATCAAGATAAGCTACCTGTTTAACTCCTTGTCTTGTTCCTATTGAAACAGAAGGACCTCCATCCTTGATATCAAGAACATCAACATTTGTACTTCTGTATCCTCCATTCATTCCCATTGCTTTTTCAAGAATTCTTGAATGATATGTTATATACCACTGATTCTTGAACTCAAACATGCAATGATGGTTATTACCGCCAAGCCCAAAGAAGTGCTCAGGATTCTTAAGAATCGGTCTGTATGGTTCAAACGGTCCCATCGGGGAATCAGAAACAAGTGTTACTATTTCTCCCTGCTGATATCCGAGCTTTTCCTCCGCTTCAGGAGTCATACTGAAATTTGAGCAATATGAATAGTAATATTTATTTCCTATTTTATTTATTCCTGAATCTTCAAATAAGTAAGCAACATTTTCTATAGGCTGTGGATTGCCATCAAGGCTTATCATGTCTTTACCAAGCTTTACAACTCTTGCTGTGCCGGGGTTTGCCGCTTTATCCGGGCTCGGAACTCCGCCTCCAACATAAAGATATGAGCTTCCGTCATCATCCATAAGCACTGCCGGATCAAAAAGCCATGTTACTTCTGCACAATTAGGTGTTTCTCTTGAAATCAGCGGTCCGTCCAGAGGATCTGTAAATGGACCTACAGGGCTGTCTGCAGTAAGAACAGCTATCCCATTGCCATTATTAGCAAAATATAAGAAGAATTTGTCTTTACCGTCTATTTTCTTATACGCTGCCGCAGGAGCCCATGAATTTGCTCCCCACTTTGCTGCACCTGTACAGGAAGCCGCATAGATTGTGCCGTGATCTGTCCAGTTAACAAGATCACTTGATGAAACTACATTAATAGTATTTATGTTTCCATAAGTGTTTTCTTTTAATTCACCCTGCTCGTTATAAACAGGATCATCTCCTGTCATATATAAATAAACTCTGCCATCATAAACAATTGCATACGGATCTGCTCCAAATCGCTGTGTCATTACAGGATTGTGATCTCCCTGCGCCTTAGCCGCCTCACAGGGCTGAATCTGTTCAAAGATTTCTTCCATTGTCTGTTTCTCGATTACTTGCATTATAACCTCCCGAATCTTGCGAAATGTGCAAACTCCAATATTTATCCCAATCTAATGTAATTCTATTGATATTAATCACTTCTTTCCACAAACTAATTGCCAAGTTTTTTGCACAAATTGCGTAGTACATAGCAATCTTTAAAAACGAAATAGCAAGATTCGCATAGACCATGCAAAACACAAATCGTTAAAATTTAAGAAGAAATAGAGAATTATTAGGTTTTAATCTAACTTATGGAGGATAAAGCAAATGCTAAGAGAGACAAAAGTAGAAAACGGAGCCCTGCGCGGATTACCGGGCTCAGACCCTAGAATAACAGTATACAAGGGAATTCCCTTTGCAGCTCCGCCTGTTGGTCAAAACAGATGGAGAGCACCCCAGCCCTGTAAGGATTGGGATGGAGTATTAAATGCCTTTGAATATGGTCCTATATCAGTCCAGGATACTCCGGGACTTGGAACCGACATATATTGCAAAGAATGGCATGTTGACCCGGAAATACCCATGAATGAAGACTGTTTATACCTTAATGTATGGACACCGGCAAAGAAAACTGATGAAAAGCTCCCAGTTCTTGTGTGGTATTTTGGTGGCGGTTTTCAGTGGGGATATACAGCTGAAATGGAATTTGATGGTGAAAAGCTTGCAAGACGTGGCATAGTTGTTGTAAGCGTAAACTACAGATTAAATTTATTCGGTTTCCTTGCACATCCTGAAATTACCAAAGAAGCTCCTGATGCTCCCGGCAACTTTGGTCTGCTCGACCAAAAAGCAGGTCTTGAGTGGGTATATAAGAATATTGCTGCTTTCGGTGGTAATCCGGAACAGATTACTATAGCCGGACAATCAGCAGGTGGCGGCAGTACAATGCATCAACTTGCATGCGAAGATAATTTCAATAAAATAAAGGGTGCTGTAGTATTCAGCGGAATGATACATAACCCAAAGCAAACAGATGATATTTTTAGACCTCTCGACCTTGCCGGCGCTGAAAAGAAAGGAGAAGAATTCTTTGAATTTCTTGGAGTGAGCTCACTGGAAGAAGCAAGAAAAATTGACTCAGAAACCTTAAAAGCCAAATATGGAGAATATGCTGCTTCACATCCTCGTATGTTCCCTATTCAGGATGGTGTATTTTGTAAAAAAGATCCTGCTGTATTATTTATGGAAGGAAAAAATGCATCGGTGCCAGTAATATCCGGAAACACCTCAGATGAATTCCAGATTGACGGCGAGAGCAGTGTTGAGTTATCCGTCAAAACAGTATTTTTAAATGCTGAGAAAAATGGCAGAAACCAGAATCACTACTATTATAGATTCGATCCTGATATCCCCGGCGATGATACCCCCGGTACTTTCCATTCAGTAGACCTTTGGTTTTTCTTCGAATCACTGGGCAAATGCTGGAGACCTATGCAGGGCCGCCATTTTGCACTTGCAAGACAGATGTGCGATATGTTTGCTAATTTCATAAAAACCGGAGATCCAAACGGAAAAGGATGGGATAACAACGAATTACCTCGCTGGGAACCCTACACTGATAAAAACCGTGCCGAAATGATCTTTGATGGAAGAGGCGCTACCCTTCAGAAAGAAGGTGGAATCAGATTAGGTATCACAGGTAAGAAGCAGGCATTGAATCCGTATCTGCCTTCATGGGAATATATTCCGGATGGCGAACCATATGTATTTAATAACAGAGTATATGTTTATGGATCTCATGACATTTACAATGGAGAAACCTTCTGTCTTGGAGATTATGTTTGCTGGTCAGCTCCTATAGATAATCTCGGTGACTGGCACTATGAGGGAGTAATTTATCCGAAAACTGCTGATCCTCTCAACAAAGATGGTCGTATGTGCCTGTATGCACCTGATGTTACAGTTGGTCCAGACGGCAGATATTACCTGTATTATGTCCTTGATAAAGTATCAGTAGTTTCTGTTGCAGTATGTGATACTCCTGCAGGAAAATATGAATTCCTTGGTTATGTTCATTATCCTGATGGAACCAGACTTGGAGAAAAAGAAGGTGATGAACCACAGTTTGATCCCGGTGTTCTTACAGAAAACGGAAAAACATATCTTTTCACAGGTTTCTGTGGTCAGGGCGATAAGAGCAGATCCGGTGCAATGCTGACTGTCTTGGGTGAAGATATGCTCACAGTAGAAAAAGCTCCCAAAATAGTCGCTCCCGGCAGTTGTTATAGCCAGGGAACAGAATATGAAGGACACGCCTTCTTTGAAGCCCCTTCAATACGTAAAAAGGATGACAAATACTTCTTTATTTATTCATCCGAAGTTATGCATGAGCTTTGCTATGCTACTTCAGACTCACCGGAAGGTCCTTTTAAGTATGGTGGTGTAATAGTCAGTAACTGCGATCTGCACATCGATTCCTACAAAGATGCAGATATAGCCATGGCAGCCGGCGCAAATAATCATGGAAGTATGGTCCAGATTGGCGATTCCTGGTATATTTTCTATCACAGGCACACCAATAACACATGGTATTGCAGACAAGGTTGCGCAGAGAAATTGAACTTCAATGAAGATGGCAGCATTATTCAGGCAGAGATAACATCCTGTGGATTAAACGGAAAACCTTTATCTGATTATGGTGAATATCCATCATATATTGCATGTAATCTCTTTACAGATGAACATGCTGTTTATGTTGGTACAAACGGTCCCAGAATTGTACAGGACGGTGGTGATGGTGATCCTAACATCGGATATATCAGGCAGCTCTCCAATAACTCAACCGCAGGATTTAAGTACTTTGATATGAAAAATGTCAATGGTTTAAGAATACAGACCAGAGGCTATTTTAATGGAAAAGTTCAGGTTAAAACCGCTTGGAATGGAGAAGTTCTTGGTGAAATAGAAATAGAAAACCAAAATATCTGGACAGTGGGAGAATGCTCATTTGCTCCCATAACAGGTGTTAATGCGCTTTATCTGACATTTGTAGGAAACGGAAGCTGCTCTCTTAAGAGCTTCGAATTCTTACACTAAATAAAAGAAAACCTGTAAAATGCTCCGCTAGGGAAAAACACCATAGCGGAGCGCTTTTTATCTTTAGGAAATCAAACGGAATTTTCTAAAAGAAAAAAAGTCACGACATTGGGGAATGCCGTGACTTTTTAAGTAGATCACTTAGTGAGATTTTTTCTCTCCTATTTATTTCTACGCTTATTTTAAAAGAGTAAGTATTTAAAGATTCTTGAACACTTTTTCCTTATTGCGTTCAAGAAGTCATACTTCGTACATCAGCCCTTTACACCACCAAGTGTAACACCGCCAACGATGTATCTTGAAAGAAGAAGATATACTACAATAACCGGGAAGATTGAAAAAGCAATCATTATATAAACCTGTCCCATGTCAAACTTCAGCCAATCTGCAGCACGAAGCTGTGCAATCAAAATGGGAAGTGTCTTTTTTGTATCTGTGTGAAGTACAAGTGCAGGTGTAAAGTAATTATTCCAGCTGCTTACAAATGTGAAAATAGCCTGAACTGCAATAGCAGGTTTCATAAGCGGAAGCACAATACTGTTAAATGTTCTGAACTCACCCGATCCATCAATTCTCGCTGCCTCAATAAGTGAAAGAGGAAGTGTAGACTCCATGTACTGTTTCATATAAAAGAATACAGAAGGAGCTGCAATAGCAGGAATTGTAAGCGGAACAAATGAATCATCGAGCCCCATCTTGCCAATTAATTGCAGGAATCCAAGTGCAGTAACCTGTGCAGGAATCATCATAATCATAAGTATAAATGTGAACATGAAGTTCTTAAACTTGAAGTCATATGCATGTATTGCATATGCTGTCATTGTTGAGAAATATGTTGACAGTACAGATGTAACAACTGCTATGAAAAGTGAATTGAAAATACCATTAAATATCGGTAATGTACCATTTTTCAAATTTGTCCAGTTCTCTAAGATATGTGTGCTGGGTATTGCAGTAAATCCTGCACTTAATTCCTGATGCGATCTGGTTGAATTGATAAAAAGAATATAGAACCAGAATAAGCACAGAAATGATACCAATCCAAGTACAACATATGCAATTATTCTTCTGGCTTGTATAGAAGCTCCATTTTCCTTCTGACCCGCCACTAAGCTTGTATTCATTTCTAAAACGCCCATATTAGCTGACATATATTTTTCCTCTCTAAATCATTAAATAACAACAGTGATTTATGCCTTATTTTTGCTTCTCTTCTTTTCAACCTTATCGGAAGCAGTAAACTTAAATACTATAAGACTGAGAATTCCGGTAATGATGAACATAAATACTGAAAGTGCACCACCAAGTCCATAGTTCTTACTGAACAGATGCTTATTAAGATACATAATAAGTGTCATTGAAGAACGCATAGGATCTCCGGTTCCGTTTGTAAGAATCTGAGGAACATCGAACATCTGAAGTCCGCCAATAAGTGATGTAATCATAACAAAAACAAGAATAGGTCTAAGCAGCGGCAATGTAATTTTATAGAAAATCTGAGTAGCGGTTGCTCCGTCAACCTGAGCTGCTTCAAAGAGCGAGGGATCAATGCCCATCATACCAGCCATCAGCAGAATAGTCGTATTACCGAACCACATAACGCAGTTCATAAATGCTACAAGTGAACGAACCGACCATACATGAGACATAAACTGATATGCTTCCTTTATAACACCAAGCTGCAAGAGCAGGGAGTTTATCGGTCCTGTGTTTGCAAATAATGTAAAGAACAGCATTGAAAATGCAGATGCCATAATAAGGTTAGGCATATATATAACTGTCTTGAAAAATGCCTGTCCTTTAAGTCTAAGGGAAGGATCTGTGAACCATGCGCCAAGAAGCAGAGAAAGAATAATCTGCGGAACAAAGCCCATAACCCACATGATAAGTGTATTAACAAGATAAGTTGGCAGATCGCCATTAGTGATTATAGTAACGTAATTTTTAAGTCCTACAAAATTCGGTCCAATCTGAGTAAGACCTGAACGATAATTTTCGAAAAATGAATTATAAACTGTAGTTACCAAAGGTATCATTTGGAAAACAAGGTAAACAACTACAAAAGGAATCAGGAAAATATATCCCCATTTATTGTAGCTTACTACTTTACTCTTTTTTTTCATAAGCATCCTCTTTTCTATCTACACCTCAATAAATATGAGGGTTTTGGATAATAAATAATAAAATTTTTCATTATACAGGGCGCGTGGAGTTTTGTATTCCATGCGCCCTGCTATGTCCCCTAATAATCTAATCTTTCAGGCTTTTGCCTTATTTAGTTAAATCAGTCAACTGTTACTTCAGGATATTTCTCCATTACAGCCTTCTTAAACATATCAAGTGCTTCTTCAGGAGTTGCATTGCCTTCGAAGTAGTTCTTCTCTGCATTCTGGAACTCTTCATTACATCCCTGATCGTATGCAGAAAGGTTTGAAAGGTCGATCTTCTCTGCACCTTCAGCAAGCTGCTGGTAAGGGTTCTGTCCGCCAAGAAGTTCAAGGTTACCTGAATCGTCAGAAGCAAGCTCTGCAAGAACTGTCTTGCTGTTTACACAATCTGCATCCTTCTGTGCAATGTCCTTAAGTACAGCCTTATCTGTTGTCATTGTAAGAATGATATCCTTAACAAGTGAAGCATTGTCTGTACCTGTTGCTGCGCAGATCCATGTGCCACCCCAGAAGTATGACTGAGGTCCTACACAGTAGCCCCAACCACCCTGGTTAGCGATTGTGCCTTCCTGATCAGCATCAAGGCAGAAATTGAAGAACCAAGCAGGTCCAAAGTAGCAGAAAATCTTTCCATCGGGTGTCTTACCCTTTGCCCAGTCATCACCCCAAAGATCATAGGTGTTCTCAGCCTTAGCTTCAACAAGCTCCATAGAATCATTTACCCAGTTCATAAGGTTGTCATCAATTACAAGCTTGCCATCCTGTACCCACTTACCTGATACATTGTTTGAATACACACGATATGTATCGTTTACAGAGCACATTGTATAGCCGGCTTCTTGAACCTTCTTTGCTGTCTCAACATATTTAGACCAGTCAGATACAGCAGCCTGAACTTCATCAGGATCATCTGTTCCAAGAACTTCTTTAGCAGCCTCACGATTATAGATAAGACCAGCTGAGCAAGCCTGCCATGAAGATCCCTTAAGCTTACCGTTGCTATCTGTAACGATTGACTGTGTATATGGATACTGATCTGCAAGATCTGCATCTGTGATACCAAGATCAGCCATAGGCATTGTATAATCTGTATCTACATATTTAAGAGCGTAGTCTGCTTCAACAAGGAAAAGGTCAATCTTGTCATCTGCAGCTGCATCTGCCTGCTTAAGCAGTGTCTCATCAAGGTTGTTCTGATATGCATTGTCATCACTGGGAGTAATGTTCCAAACTACATCAACATCACCAATCTTACCATGTGTAGCATCTACCTCTTCATATCCGGGATAGTGATCTGTAAGTCTTGATTTAAACTCCTCGTTCCAAGCATATACATTAAGTACTTTACCCTCATCTGCAGCAACTTCTGTTGTCTCTTCTGCAGCAGCATCCTCTGAAGCTGTGTCCTCTGTTGTCTCTTCTGCAGCAGCATCCTCTGAAGCTGTGTCCTCTGTTGTCTCTTCTGCAGCTGTTTCCTCTGAAGCAGCTTCCTCTGTTGCAGGAGCCTCTGCAGCAGGTGCAGCACTGTTACCGCCACAGCCAGCGATCATACCAGCAACCATTGTTGTAGAAAGTAATACGCCAAGTATCTTTCTTTTCATTAAAGTGTACCTCCCTTTTCATTAAAAATGAAATGTTATTATATTCTTAAAACAGCTTATGCTGTCTTAATTCACCCTAAATCAGTTAATCTTCTTAACTGTTTCGCCTTCGTTTAGATGCCCGGGAACAATTACCTGTTCACTAAACGTTGTTCTTGGATTTTCTATGGAATCAATTAACTTTTCAGCCGCTTTCCTACCTAAGAGATCTGTATCCTGGACAATTGTAGTAAGCTGAGGACTGTATTTCATAGCGATATCAATTCCATCGTAACCTGCGATTGAAATATCATCCGGTACTCTTAATCCGCTTTGCTTAATAGCATTTATTCCGCCGAAAGTAGCAAAATCATCCGGATATAATATACATGTAGGTCTGTCACTAAGCTGTAACAACTTTTCTGTTGCTTTTTGTGCTCCTACTGTATCGCGATATTCAACCTCCAAAATATATTCATCAGGAATCTCCAGATTCAAATCCATAGCTGTTTTATAAAAGCTCTTAAGACGACTTTGTGTAACAGCTGAATCAGAACCGTGAATATAGGCTATTTTCCTATGTCCCTGATTATATATATATGTAAGCAGATCCTTTATTCCCATGACGTTATCTGAAATAATTGCAGATCTGTCATTGAACACATGGTCAATAGTAACAACTGGTATGTTTCCTCTTACAAGCTCTTCAACTTCAGGCTTATAAAAATCCACACAGGCTATTGCCACTCCATCGAAGTTTCTATATCTTGCATGTGCCAGATAAGACATATATCCAGCCGAACTTCTATTATTGCTTATAAAAGTCAGGTCATATCCTTTTTCCTCAATTTTCTTCTTAAAGCTCTCGATGACTCTTGCAAAGTAGTTATGTGTCAATCCACTTTGTGCATCATCCATAAATAAAAGACCTATATTATATGTGCGATTTGTTTTTAGTGCTTTTGCAGCAGCATTTGGGAAATATCCCATAGCCTCTGCAGTCTCACGAACAAAATCCTTTGTTTCCTGACCAATATCAGCCTGATCATTCAAAGCCTTCGATACTGTTGCGACAGATACCTTACACGCTGCTGCTATATCTTTTAATGAAACTCTTTTTCGTGTTGACATCTATACCCCTTATGTATTCCTCAAACGTTTTCGTAACTTGACTATACATCACATTTTCTATAAAAGCAATATATGTTTTTTATTTTCTTGTGCAATTTGTATCATTTTGTTGTTTTTTGACAAATTTTAACATGAAAAATTTAACATTTTCTCTAAATCATTATGTTAAGGCAGACTATTTCTTAACCTTTTCGAAAATATTCAAATCATATCATTATGTTATTTATTTTATTTTTACTTGAAATATGGGTATTTAACCTATATAATCGAGAATGACAATAGGCTTAATCGTTTAAGAATTTTTAGGAGGAATATCGATGAAATACGGGTTTTTCGACGATAAAAATCGCGAATACGTGATCACAACACCCAAGACTCCATTACCTTGGATCAACTACCTTGGTAATAAGGATTTCTTTTCTTTAATATCTAATACTTGTGGTGGCTATTCATTTTACAAAGATGCAAAGTTACTCAGACTTACCAGATACCGTTATAATAATGTCCCTTACGATAATAACGGTAAATATTTCTATATAAAGGATAATGATACTGTATGGAATCCCGGCTGGCAGCCTGTTAAGACTGAACTTGATTCCTACGAATGCCGCCATGGCATTGGTTATAGCAAATTCACTTCTGAGAAGAACTCTGTTAAGGCTTCAGTCCTGACATTTGTTCCTATGAATGATACCTGTGAAATTTCTCATGTTGAATTAACCAATAACAGCTCAGCTGAGAAAAACATCCAGTTATTCTCATATGTTGAATGGTGCCTTTGGAATGCTGACGATGATATGAAGAACTTCCAGCGTAACTTAAGCACAGGTGAAGTGGAAATCGTAGATTCTACTATTTTCCATAAGACAGAATATCGTGAGAGAAGAAATCATTACGCTGTTTATTCTGTAAATTCAAAAGTGGATGCAATTGATACCAGTCGTGATGCATTTCTTGGTGCATATAATGGTCCTGATCATCCTGACAGTGTATTTGCCGGACAGCTTACTAATTCTGTAGCAAGCGGATGGTCTCCCATTGCAGCTCATCAGATAAACATAACACTTGCTCCCGGTGAGACAAAGACCTTCAATTTCGTTTTAGGATATGTTGAAAACCCTGAAGATGAAAAATGGGAATCACACGGAATTATAAACAAAAAGCGTGCAAATGATCTCCTTGCAAAATATCAGTCCGATTCAGATGTTGAGAAGGCTCTCGAAGAACTGTGTTCATACTGGGATAACCTTCTTTCCATATATCACATTAAGTCCGGCAATGATAAGGTTGATCGCATGGTCAATATTTGGAACCAGTATCAGTGCATGGTAACCTTTAATATGTCACGTTCCGCTTCTTATTATGAGTCAGGAATCGGTCGTGGAATGGGCTTCCGTGATTCATGTCAGGATCTCCTGGGATTCGTTCATCTTATACCCGACAGAGCAAGAGAGCGTATCATAGATATAGCATCTACTCAGTTCCAGGACGGAAGTGCTTATCATCAGTATCAGCCCCTTACCAAAAAAGGAAACTCTGATATCGGTTCAGGCTTCAACGATGATCCGTTATGGCTGATCGCCGGCACAAGTGCTTACATCAGAGAAACTGGGGATACAACTATTCTTGATGAAATAGTTCCTTTCGACAATGATATGAGTGTTGCAACACCTCTCATGAACCATTTAAAGAGAAGCTTTGATTATATAGTCAATCACAAAGGTCCTCATGATCTTCCGCTTATAGGTCGTGCAGACTGGAATGATTGCCTTAATCTTAACTGTTTCTCTGCTCATCCCGGTGAATCATTCCAGACCTTTGGCCCCAGTGAGGGACCTGTTGCTGAATCTGTATTTATTGCAGGAATGTTCGTAAAATATGGTGAGGAATATGCTCAGCTGTGCGAACTTAAGGGTGATCAGACCGAAGCAGACAGAGCACGTCTCGAAGTTAAAAAAATGTATGATGCAGTTTGCACTGCAGGATGGGACGGAGAATGGTTTGTTCGTGCTTATGATGCATACTCCAATAAGGTAGGCTCACACGAGTGCAAAGAAGGTCAGATCTACATCGAGCCTCAGGGCTTCTGCGTACTTGCAGGAATTGGCGTAAAAGAAGGTCTTGCTGAGAAGGCTCTTAAGAGTGTAAAGGAGCGTCTTGATACAAAGTATGGTGTTATGATTCTTCAGCCTGCATACACAGAATATCATCTTGAACTTGGTGAGGTTAGCTCTTATCCTCCGGGATATAAAGAAAATGCAGGTATTTTCTGTCACAATAACCCATGGGTTTCAATCGCAGAGACTGTTTTAGGTCATGGCGACAGAGCCTTTGAGATTTATAAAAAGACTTGCCCTGCTTATGTTGAAGAGATAAGTGATATCCATTGCACAGAACCGTATGTATACTCTCAGATGGTTGCAGGAAAAGATGCTAAGTTTTTCGGTCAGGGCAAAAATAGCTGGCTGACAGGTACTGCTGCATGGACCTTTGTAAATATTTCACAGTATATTCTCGGAATTTACCCTACACACAAAGGATTATCCGTTGATCCTTGTGTTCCTTCTGATTTTGGTGATTTTGAGCTTACAAGAAAATACAGAGGATCTACTTATAACATTAGTGTTAAGACAAATGGTGCAGAAAAAGGCATTAAAAAGCTGATCGTTAATGGTAAAGAGATTGAGGGTAATGTTATACCTCATGATCCATCAGTAAAAGAGTACAATGTTGAAGCTATAATGGGCTGATACTTTACTTATCACTTCCTAAAAAGCTCCCACAGATTTAAGGTCTGTGGGAGCTTTTTTCATTTGAGCAAAGATCTTAACTGATTTGCAATCTTTCTAATCATGTGTGATACAGTAAATCAGGTTATTCACGAACCTGATGGAGACTGTTGTTTATTATTTGCCTTTAAAATAAACGCTTTAATAGTCTCCATCGTGCTTCTTAGCTGATATTTTATTAAAAACGATGCGTCATTATATTCCGAATACTCATATTTCAATTTCTCAAGTATAGGGTATACATATTCCTGGGTTTCTTCGACATACTCTATCATCTTTTCAGTTGAAAAAGCCAAGGCCATGAGACTAACATTATTACACCTATCCAGTGCTTTCACGATTGATGCAATACTGTTAGAAGCTATACCTTTGTAGTATAGCCTGACTTTATCCTTCGATTTTGCACATCCTACAGGCTTTGTAAGTAACATAACAGCTGTTTTTACTGCGTCAGAAAACGGCAAATCCTCAGGTTTTACATTACAATCCTCACAAACATCATGCAGCAGTATTGTTGCAAGAACCCTATCATCTTTTATCCCCATGGCATGCGCATGACATGCCATCATTAATGGGTGGATTATATACGGAATATGCTCCTGGGTAAATGGACTTTTCTTTCTTGTTTGTCCGGAATGTTTTTCTCTAGCATAATACAGTGCCTGATATGTTTCTGTCAGATTTTCTTCAATAGCATATCCAAGGATTCTGGTAAACATATGATCTTCTGAAAAAATCTTGTCCGTGAGTATCCAAGTTGGTGCTTCTGTATCCATATTGCTCTCCCATAATTGATATAATCAACTATCGCCGTGCATAAAAATCGTAACACAGAAAACCGGATTTGTTTATACGTGAATTCATAAAAGTTTTATTACTTATGACTTCTTGATTGCAAAGATAAAAATACGTTCAAGCATCCTGCCTCTGGCAGGACACGCCTTCACTTCACGAGAACCTGGTCCAATACTAATATCGAATTTCTAAGGAAATTCAATATTAGTATTGGATTCAAAATTGCTGAGAAATTCAATATTATATAGAGTTCAGAATTTCTAAGAAATTATATACTCTATACCTACTCATGCTTTCTTTACGATATTCTTTACCCAGACACCTTTATTTACCAAAATAAAGCCTATCGTACACTTAATAAATTCAAGAGAACATACGCACAAATAAACTGTTTGTACCGGCATCGTGGTATATCCTGCAAGAATTCTTGCCGCAGTAACACTAACAAGCCATGAAAAACAGCTATCAAATAAAAAGGTAATCATGGTTTTACCACCGGAACGCAATATGAAATACGAAACATTAGCAAATGCATTTAACGGCATTACTAAAGCTACAACTCTGATAAATTCAGTTGCCAAAGCTTTTATCTCAGGTTCAGTATTATATACCTGAGGAATAACGGGCGCTACCAAATTAAGCAATGTTCCCATGATAATACAACTTGCAACACTTAAACTAGCCATTCTCCACGCATATTTTCTGGCATCTAAATAGTGTTCTGCCCCCAGCTCCTGACCAACAATAATTGAAGATGAGTTACCAAGAGACAGGAAAACTTCATTAAATATCTGTGCAATGGTATTAGCTATATTCATAGCCGCAATTACTTCTATACCTCTTATAGAATAGCTTTGAAGCAAAGTTGCTTGTGCAAGACTCCATAAAAACTCATTAGCAAGAAGTGGAAGTGATTTTGTCATTATCGGCCATACAAGGCTTACCGGTACATGAAAATTACTATATAAGCCTTCTAAAAAGGAATAATCCACATGATTAATATGACCCTTTATACAAACTATAGCGCACTCAACAAATCTAGAAATAACAGTCGCTATTGCAGCTCCGATTACACCAAGCTTAGGAAAGCCCAAATATCCAAAGATAAGAAGCAAATTAAATATAAAATTGATAACCATTGCTGACATACTGGCTATCATTGGTAATGTTGTTTTTCCTGATTCTCTGATCGTTCCTGCATATACCTGTGTAATTCCAAACGGAATTATTCCGATAAGCATAATAAGCAGATACTCCCTGGCTAGTTTTAATGTCTGTTCAGCATCCGCCAAGGGTGTATCCTTCGCAATGTAGAGATTTATAAGTCCTTCCCCTGCAACTAAAAAGATCATCATAGCTAAAAATGTTATAACCAAAGCTACAATCATCTTAAACCGCATGGTAAACCTTACACCTTCAAAATCCCGCTTACCAAAATACTGCGTTCCAAATATGCCTGCACCTGCTAACGCTCCCCATACACAAAGCATATAAACAAACATCAGCTGATTAACTATAGCTACAGCGGACATGGCAAGTGTGCCAACCTGGCCCACCATAACGTTATCCAGTAATCCGACCACATTAGATAATGTGTTCTGAATAATCATTGGTATAACAACAAGAGCCACTTTTTTGTAAAAATGTGGCTCTCCAATCAGGCATTCTCTAAGTGGAAGCTTAACTTTTATCGCTTCCGATATTGTCACTTCAGCTTTACTCATATATTATTTTGAAACTCCATCTATCTTTTTAAGAGCATCCTCAGAATACTTCTCTAATATTCCTGTAAGCTCAGAATAATCTTCTTCCGTAAGCTTCTCTTTAGCATAATCTTTTAATCCGTTTACATCCTTGTTTGATATATAGGATTCCACATCCGGAATATCTTCAATAGAAATATTATCAATCATTATATCTGTAACTCTATCCTTGTCCTCTTCAGATACAGAGTCAAGTATCTCCTTAACTTCTGAGCTGGCGTTGCCTGCATACTGATCAACTGCCTTATCAACAATGGTTTTTGCAACACTTTTTAATACTTCCTTTTTTGCATCCTGAATAGCACCTGTTACTCCACTTTTGGCTCCATTCTCACTAGAATTAATAGCCTTTTCTGAGCTGTCGCTACCAAACAATGTATCCTTACTATAAAGGAAAATACCACCTATGGCTAATACAACAACAAATGTAATGATAAAAGATTGAAATATTTTTTTCATAATAAACCCTCGTAAAATATATGTTTAACAAACTCCACTAACTAAGTGGACTTGCATGGCTCAGAATAACTCTTTAAGAACCTGCCCAAATGATTCTCTAAATAAAAACCCCCGGAATACATCTGTACTCCGGGGGATAAAGAATATATCTTTAATTATTTCTTGTTAACAAGATCCTTTAAAGCCTTACCTGGCTTAAATTTCGGAGCAATAGAAGCAGGAATCTTGATTGTGTCACCTGTCTGAGGATTCTTACCGGTTCTTGCTGCTCTCTTTGATGTCTCAAATGTACCAAAACCAACAAGCTGAACCTTATCTTTCTTCTTAAGTGTCTTTGAAACAACATCGATAAATGCTTTAACCGCTTTCTCTGAATCCTTCTTAGAAAGGCCTGTTTCCTTTGCAATTGCTTCTACAAGTTCTGTTTTATTCATTTTTAATTCCCCCTTTTGATTTTTTAGAAACTAAAGCAATTCTACCACTACCTATCAGTTAAAGCAACGCATTTATACGTTTTTTCGCATAAAAAAATCTATAGTCTGTATTATTTATCTCATTAGTGATATTATTTTATTAGAGGTAACCGTAATCATTTTAGATTCAATTTTTTATTGGAGTAGTGATATGGCTGCAAAAACAAAAGATCAAAAACAGGAATCCTTGCCTGACATCCCTAATAAATCTGAAGAAACAGTTAAACAAAAAAAACTCAGAGCCGCTCCGGATGAAGTTTTAGCAAAAGCCATCCATGAAATGCTTATGAAAGATCAGGGGCTTGAATAGTGCGTATTATAAACATCAAAACATCATGATGTCATGATGTTTTGATGTATTTTTTCTTATAGTGAATTTTTAATTCTACACTCCTTATAGACTGTTCTGACAGCATTTCTATACTCTGATACATTTTTTGATGTTCTGATTTTGTGAATGTAAGTATCTGCTTCTGTTCCATCCTTTTTTTCCAAAAGATTCCCTACATAAAACCATATTTCTTTCATTTTATGCATGATTGAATCATCAGAAAAAATCTCATCCTTATATCTCACCTGAAGCTCATCCATAAATTCCTTAATTTCTTCTATGTTTATTTCTTTTCCTGTCAATATCTCCCTGGCCAATGCCGGATTTGAAACCAGTCCTCTGCCAATCATTATCTCTTCTAAATCAGGAAATTCTTCCACAATTTTTTTATAATCGTCTACTGTAAAAATATTTCCATTATATCCAACCGGATTTTTGCTGTTTTCATACGCCCATCGAAATACTTCCATATCAGGCGTCCCCTTATACATTTGAGTTCTCACCCTTGGATGTATTATAACTTCATCAAATGGAAACTTATTTAAAACCGGCAATATATTCTCAAATTCATGCGGATCACTTAATCCTAATCGAGTTTTTACTGTAAATTTCACCTGCTCTGTGATCTCATCCTCAAACACTTCAGAGAATATCTCGTATAACCTATCCGGTTCCCTTAGCATACCTGATCCTTTGTCTTTGCTGACAACCGTACCTACAGGACACCCCATATTGAGATTAATCTCATCATATCCAAGAGATTTAAGCTCCCTGAGTGCCCATATTATCTCATCTGCCTTATTCGTCATAATCTGGGGTATAATCTTAACACCTTTTTCCAGATTATTTTCCTTAAGAATTTCACGCATATCACGCTTTTTAATAGCGTGATGCTTATAAACCGATAAAAATGGAGTGTAATAATAATCAATACCTTCACCAAAAATCTTATGATGGGCATTCCTATAGCAATAAATTGTTATCCCCTCCATCGGTGCAAATGTTGTTCTCATGTTTTAATGTCTCCATAAATTCTTTGACATCAGTATCTCATCGTGATACTTGCCATCCATCATTTTAAAAGCTTGCGGAATCTGACCACATTCTATAAATCCCTTCTTTTTATATAATCTGATTGCACGTGAATTATCTGCGAAAACACTAAGTTCAAGTCTCTCATATCCACAATTTCCTGCCATCTCGATAGCCATATCCAAAAGAAAAGATCCAAGACCAAGGTTCCAATAATTTTTCCTGACTACGAGTTCAGCAGAAGCCCTATGTCTTGTCTTAAATGTCAACCCGATCGGACTTACTGATGTTATCGCAACTATATTATCATCGTCAAATATCCCCAGCATCCCCAAATGCTCTGCTCTGGAATAATTGCCTATTATCTCTCGTTCTTTTTCGATAGAATTCTCTATTTCATAAGGGTATCTGGTAAGAAAAATAGTTTCTCCGGCAACCTCTCTCCTGAAAGAAAGCACCTTTTCAGCATCCTCTTTGCCAGGAGTTCGCAGTTTAAGCTCTTTTCCTCCCTTAATTGTCACTTTCCTCTCACCAATTTTCATCTAATTACATCCCCCAAAACTACTAAATTAACCATATCATGTGATATTTAGTAATTGTTAAGTTGACTAATATAGTCAAATAATACAATACCACTCTCTATATATTATGCAATAAAAAATCCACAAAGTCGATAACTTCGTGGATTTTTCAGTAGTTAAATTATATTATAACAATACGACTCTCAAGCTAAATGAACACATACATAGTCATCAACTTCCTGCCTTTCAGCAGTGAGATCAATTCCCTGTAATATATCTGCCATCTTCGCTGCAAATTCCTGATGACCTTGAGCTGAAAGATGTACTCCATCAAAAGACATATCAAGGTCCCACTCACTTGCATCAGCAAAAAAAATACCAAATTCCTGCGCAATTATATCCAGTTCAGATGAAAATCTCTTTCTCTGAGCTTCTGCTTCTTCCAAATTTTCATCCATATGTGGAAGAATTCTTGGAGGAGATATTAGTAAAAATCCGGTTCTATTGTCTATAAATTCTGTTCTATTCAGTTGTCTTTCTATAAAATCTCTCATTTTTGATGAAACAGCTTCAGCGTCAGGAACCGACATATTTATAAGATCATTGGTTCCGAGCATTACTGCAAATAAATCTAAAGGACTATACTCCAGTACAGATTTATCTAAAGAAAGTAATGAATATGGATTGTCCGGTATCACTCTTCCATTCATACCATCTGAAAAAATCCGCCACTCACCATACATTTTACTTGCCAGTATTTCTGTCCACCTCTCTGATTCCGGAAAGCGACCACCCATCATTCCACGAGGATCAAACCCGTAGGTATTGGAATCACCATAAAATAAAACCTTTTTCATTAGCGTCACCTGGCCCTTTCTTAAGTTTCTCTTTTTACATATTCAATATATCATAAGAAGTGTGAATAATCTGTGATTTAATAGTTTTTTTATGGAATTAACCGTTTTTTTCGCAATTATTCGCAATTTACACACATTTTGACGCAATAATGTATGGTCATGTATCGATATATTGTATTTATTTTTTCATTGCATACTACATATAGATATTGAAAATAAAATTTAATTATGCTATCGTTATGACTGTATTTTTTTTACAAATACAAATATTTATAGGGGGATGCGTGATAAGCACGCGATAAAAATTATGACAAAAGATATCAAAATCAATCTCGAAAACGAAAATCAGATCATTAAGTTTGTGCAGATGAATTCAAAATCGTCCTGCCAGGTCGATGTACGTAGTGGTCATAGCTACATCGACGGAAAATCCATTATTGGACTTCTTTCGCTTAACTTACTTAAACCTTTATATGTATCTGTTATTGGAGACTCAAACAAAATAACAGATTTGATTGATGGTTATCAGGAATATAACTTAGTTGCAGGTTGAAAAAACGAGCTCAGATGAGCTCGTTTTTTATTAAAAATTATCCAGCAATACAGACTCCATATCATTATATGAAAAACTACTCTGAACATATTCTCCTTCAACAGCCTTTGAAAATGATCCTGAAGGCTTAGTATAGTTATTCTTAATGGCGGATATCATCCAGCCTACAAAATTATCCACATGACTACTTTGAGATGTGTAAACTTCATAAGCATTTTTAATTCTTTCTATATCATAATCAGCTGCTTTAAGAATCGATCTTATCTCTGATACTTTAACTTTTTCATCAATAATGTCCTGAACCTGATCCATATATTCAAGCTCTTCTACAGGACTTACCTCTTTTTCTTTCGGTGTGTATTGATTACAGATGTTATTGTTACTCTTAACTCTTGGATTAACATCTATTTTAAATCTTATACTTACTACTCTTCCACCACGTCCTGCTTTCACCGGCTCATAATCAAACCAGATACTCGTTGTTTCATTAAGTTCCTTCTGCGCTTTATCTAATGCGAACTTTTTAAAATTACCGAAAGTTTTTAGTTTTCCTGCACCATCCAGTTTATCAGCCTGTCTTTCTATTGCATCATAATCGGGATTACCCTTTTTCAATGCACTTATTATTGCCGGATCAGCCTGAGAATCTATAATTCCTAAGCGTAATTTAAGATCCGTAAGGTGATATTGTATATAGTACGGTCCCTCTTTCTTAGTAATTGCTCTTTGTTTATCCATCTCTGCTTTTAATATTTCATAAAGTCTGAATGAATACACACTATTTAGTTGAACAGCTTCAGCTAAACTAAGCACGGTATAATTATTCTGCAAATTTGCTAAAAACGGAGTAATCTTACTATTATATCTGACATTCAATACTCCATTTTTAAAGGAAGCATCAGTTATAACATTAATTGCTTCAATTTCTTTAGTATCATCATTGGAATAAATAATGCGCCAGTCCAGAATAGACGGCTTTGATTTTGCCGGCTCTATAGCAGCCTTAATATGTTCATAAAAAGACCCGCCTTTAACTCCAAAGATTTTCTTAAGATCTGTTCCATATATATTTGCTTCTAAAGTGTTATCATCATGATTAAGTTCAGCTTTTGCTATACTTACAGCAAATAATTTTTGAACAAGTAGAGTGGATCTTCCTTTAGAATTTATCAATGTATTAGCCTTTTTATAATGCTGATTTGATAAAAAACTTTCGATAGCAGTTGTTTCTTCTTCTATCTGCTTTTTGGATTTTCTCCCCAAAACAACCTCCTTAAACCCAATTGGTCTCTTTTCATACCTTTTTAATACTATCTAATTATAAGGCTATTTTAATCTACTGTAAATATATATACTCAATTTTATTCATCTTTTCCCTAATTACATACAAAATATCCCCCAAAACAACTAAGTATCGTTATATCAATCAAAAGTAATACGTAATTACAATTTTGTATTGACTCTTTAAGTCAATCGTTTTATTGACCGAACCAGTATTTTATAATTTATCTACCTATTTACTACTAACTATGTATAAAACATACCTTTTTTCTACTAAATAATTGATTATATGTTCCTTATTTCTACTAAGTAACCATTTATAATCCCTAAAAACTACTATGTAACTCATAATTAATTCATTTTCAGTCAATGGATAATAGCTTAAAAATGCCTTTTTGTTCGCGGAGTGCATTGATTTGATATTTATGTCCCTTTTTTCTACTATGTTTGATGATCAATATACCTATTTTCTACTAAGTAAGTCATTCATCTCCCTTTTTTCTACTCGAAATACAATTTATAACCCCAAAATCTACTAATAAACACACTTTTTTTATCAGATTTTATATATCCCTTATAACTACCAGAAAAAAATCCCAAAAAACTACCTTATAAAACCCTTTTTCTTACATACTTACCTTAAAACTACTAATAAAATCCGGGAAATATTCCTATTAACTACCACCTTATACTTATTTTCAACATTTTAACGCAATTTTATGAACCTTTATTCTATCAGCTTTATCCTATACTAATTGATTCATTAACCCTTTATATACTACAGTTATACCCTATATCTATAATAAAAAGTCCTGAAAACTGCTTATTTATCAGCTTTTCAGGACTTCTAATTAATAAGAAATTTGTTGTTAATTAATTTATTGTTAACAACAATGTTGTTTTACATATTTAATTGTTCCATAAAAGACTTATATTTAAGATATAAATCTTTATTTTTTTCAAAGTCTTGTTCTATAAGATTACTAATATACTGCTGATAAGACATTTTTGTTGATTGTGTCATAAAATCAACATAAGATCTTAACTCACCTAATCTTATATGAAGTACTCCACTACTTTTTTCGTCAGGAACCAATGGTATAGATTTCTTGCTTCCGGATTTAGTATTAACAGACTTAGTAGTCTGAACTTCTTGTACAGATCTATTTATGGGCTGAGCCGCATAATTTTGATACATAACAGGCGATACCATTTGCTCTGTATTATATAAAGGTAGAGGTTGCTGTGTTGGTAATGGCTGTGATTGAATAGGTGGCTGGTAATACTGAATCTGCGGTACAGGCTCTGGAATAATTGGTTGAGCTGGTTGTACCGGTTGTTGCATTATAGGCTGAGAAACGTTTTGAGTTGGAACCTGATTAACAGGTTGAACAGGTTGAGCTGCAACTTGTTGAGTCGATACCTGTACAGGTTCTTCCGGTTCAGAAGGAACTGGTTTATTGTCTTTTGATTCGGCTTCTTCTTCAGCTACAGAAACCTCATTACTAATTTCTTCTTCTACTTCTGCAATTTCTTCCTGAATCTTCTGCTTTTTCTCAACTTTTTTTTCATCATTAATAGTAGAATTCTTTTCTGAAGTGTCTTGTGTAGGCTGTTCATTTACCATTTTCTGGAAATTCTTTGCCATTGCATTTTGTAAATTCTTTCTCATTTAGACTCTCCCTTCAAAAATTCCTTAACAAATGCTGCATAGTCTTTTGTTGCTCTTGCTGTAGGAGCATATTCAAAAAGAGATTGATTTAATGTCTGAGATTCTTCCACAGCTACATTTTGATGTATTTTTGTGTCATATACTTTAATTTCATACTCTTTTGCAAGCATTTCGATACCTTCGAGCCAAATACTTGCATTATTTGTATTTCTACAATTTGTGACCAAAATACCTGCAACATCAAGATTTGGATTATTTAATCGTTCTGACATTACTGAGATCCATGAAAACAGCATATTAGCACCATTAGTAGCAAATGCTTCTGGTGTCATCGGAACAACGATTTTGTCTGTTATAGCCAGCACATTCTGTGTAATTAAAGCCAATGTAGGGCTGCAATCGATAATACAGAAGTCATATTCCTTATTTAGCTTCGCTAATGCTCTTTTCAGCATAAATTCTCTTGAAGTAACACCAGAATAGTCTAGATCAGCAGAAGTAAACTCAATTCCCCCAATTATAAGATCCAGATTTTTACTAATAGGAATTAAAGTATCATTTATATCTGCACCGGATTCACCTTTTTCTGTTCTAAAGACATCAGATAAGGTTGCCGCAGGTATATTGTATAAGTCAATTCCTGCAGCCTGGCTTAGATTTTCCTGTGGATCTGAATCTATCATAAGTACTTTATAACCTTTTTTCGCAAGTCCTGACGCTAATGCATATGTTGATGTGGTTTTTGCTACACCACCCTTTTGGTTACAAAATGATATAGTTTTCATTTTTTCCTCCCTTATAAAGCAACAATACTATATTAATATATCATTGATGACTAGATGTGTAAAGATTAAAGTACATTGATATATGTATTAATTGATATAGATGGATAGAAATATATATATCAAAATATAATAAATATTCATTATGAAATGATACACATATTTAAAAGTACATATATATAAATATAATAAACTAAAAAAATACATAGATTATAAAATATAAAAATCAATATATATCATATAATAAAAATATAAATATAACATAATAAAATAATATCAAATTACTAATATATAAGTATAATAATATAAATACATAAAAAGATATTTATAATAATAGATATAAATATATATACACATATACATATAAATACAACAATGTAACATCAATAATATGAGACTATGAAGTGATGAAGATATGATGTCATGATATATAGCAATACATCATGATGTATATACATAAGAATATAGTTATATGAAAATACACAGGTGTCAGGACAGCGAAAAATGATAGAATTACATAATGATGTACTGATGTAAATCTACAAAACGCAAAATATAACACTAATTGAATATATAATGATATATGTATTTATAATTATAACTGGAAATAGAATCTATAATTTTGCTATTGTATAAAAAACATATTTTCATGACATCAAAACATCATGATATATACAATATATAGAAAGAATATAAATAACAATACTATATATTGAATTCTATATATAAACTTGATGATGTGATATAAAAACATAATGACATCAAAATAGTATAATTGAACATTCGAAATCCTGAGAAAATGTTCCGGCTAGAACATTGTATTACGAGATTAGAACTTCGAAATATATTAACATCATGATGTATAAGTATCCAAATATAACTTTATAAGTATAGATCTCAGCGTATATATTATTACAAATGTATATAGATTTATTTATATATAAGTACAAAGAATTCATGATACACAAAATTCATATTATAATAATATAAGTACATCAAAACATCATTATGTATGATAATAATATAAATACATCAAGATACAAATGTATTATAATACATATATAATCATATAAATGAGTATAATGGTTAAATGATGAAAAGATATTTGAATACAATAATTATATGATGACATATTACTAAAATATAAATATAATATATGAGTATGATATAAAGTTAATATTATGATATGATATAAAAATGATAATATAAAATTAGAATTTATAATTGAGTTATATTATTATTTGTATAACTTAATATCAAAATGTATTATGATTTATATATCAATATGAATTAATTTAATTATGTGAAATGAACAAAATTTATTGATAATATATAATAATGATGATATAATATATTTATATATATACATAAATATACTAAATTAGTATGATGTAGTTTTTACACAAAATAACGGAAAAAAATCCAGGAATAAATCCTGAAAAAAATCCAGGATTTTATCGTGAAATAAATGGGCAATTTAGCAACGAAAGATAAATAAAATCAATTGAATAAATGCCAGGAAAAAATCCAGGAGTTTTTCCTGGATAATAATAAAAAAGAAACACAAAGCATATGGATTTATACAGAATGAATATGCTATCTGGATTAGAAAATTTTACTCACTAAAACGAGAAAATAGAGGATGAAGTAGATTGTATATATAAGTTAAATTTAAATGTGATATTGGAAATATTTAATAGGTAGAAAAATATAAAAAAATCCTAGAAAAAAGTCCTAGAAAAAATCCTTACAATTTGGCCAGGATCTGGAAAAATAAATGAGCTAATCGTAGGAAAAATAGTGACAAAATAAATATACTGAATATTCTGTATATTTATTTATATACGGAAAAATGACGATCAAAAGAAACAATATAAGCATAAATTAAAATATAGCATATGTTATGCAATAAAAATATATTGTATTTAGTGAAATGATTTAACTTGTGAAATTCAAAAATGATAAAATATATAATCAATGACTGTAATAGTCAATAGTATAAAATAACTATTGATTTCTATTATCATATACAGAATAAATGTGAGATCATAGGATTACATATGCTATCATTATTTAAATTAAACTAAAAATAGATTAGTAAAATGACTATAGAAGTCAATATACAATATAAGATATTGTATATACAGTAAGGGGAGAATTATTTAATTTGCATGAATTAAGTTATATTATAGATATTGTAAATACAGTTCTTGACGAGACGAAAAATAGAAGCATTAAGAAAGTTAAAAAGATAGAAGTTGACGTTGGAGAAATGAGTGGAGTAATACCTTATTATCTTCATAAATATTATCCGGAAGTTGTTGCTGGCACAGAACTGAATGATACAGTATTAGTTACAAATGAAATCGAAGTGAAAATTAAATGCGAAGAATGTGGAAATATATACCATCCTGAAAAAGAGTTCAAGTACAGATGCCCCAAATGTAATAATAGGAGTGGTAATCTGGTAAGTGGTAAAGGCATACAGATCAAAAGTATTGAAATAGAAGAATAGATTTTGATGATATGATGTACTTATGTATATAGACAATGATGGCAAAATATTATTATACATTATTATAATGATGTACGAGTATATTATTATTTTAGAAATTATTTCGAAACGGTACGAAATTTTATCATTTTTTAATTGTTTGAGCGACGATTTAGGGTTTTTTTTATGGATTTTATGATAAAATAGTATATGAATTCGAGAGATATACCGGAGCGCAAATGAAGTCCGGAATAGAAAATATGGAGGTTCATAATGGCTAAGAGAGTACTTATTACAGATGATGCCGCTTTTATGCGCATGATGTTGAAAGACATTCTGACAAAGGGTGGATATGAGATTGCCGGCGAGGCCGAAAATGGTAAGATAGCAATCGACAAGTATAACGAACTTAAGCCTGATCTTGTAACTCTTGATATTACCATGCCGGAGCTTGATGGTATTGGTGCTCTAAAGGGTATAAAGGCTGCAGATCCAAATGCTTGTTGCATTATGTGCTCAGCCATGGGTCAGCAGGCGATGGTTATTGAATCTATACAGGCAGGCGCAAAAGACTTTATTGTTAAACCTTTCCAGGCAGATCGTGTATTAGAGGCAGTAAAAAAAGCAATTGGATAAATAATAAAATAAATCAATAAATTTGCACTAATTTTTTTTTACAGATGCACCGATATATTTATTAGCAACGGAAAGCAACCTGTTTCCATGGAAGGGAAACGACATGGAAACAGGTTTTTTATGCCCTTTTTTGGGCACGTTGCAGTGATCAATGGATGGATCGCAAGCTTGATAACCATATAGAAAACTGCCAGGCTGCCCCCTGGCAGTTTTCATGTGTTATAATACATGAAATGAAAAAAGGAGGAGAGCAAAATGGGAAGTGTAAGAAAGCTATACAATGAAGGAAAACAAGTATTGTCTTGTGAAATATATCCACCTAAAAAGGAAGACGAATTTGTAAATATTTATTCAAAATTAGATAGTTTAGCAAGTCTTAATCTTGATTTTGTCAGTGTAACTTATGGTGCAGGGGGATCAAATGCAGGAAAAGCCGTAGAAATAGCAGATTATGCAAAAAACAAGGCTGGGCTGGAAGTTGTATCTCATATTACAAGCGTAGGATTTACCAAGGAAAAGCTGGAAGAAGGTCTTGATAAGTTCAAAGCAATTGGAATAGATAATATACTAGTACTTAGGGGAGACAGACCTAAGATAATGACCGATGATGAATTTAATTCCAGAGATTTTATTCATGCGAGTGATATGGCGAAATTCATAAAGGATAAAGGTATGGATTTTACTCTTCTTGGAGCATGTTATCCGCATAAACATCCTGAAGCAATTTCTGAAGAAGATGATGTACGTAATACAAAAATAAAAGTAGAGAATGGCTGTGAGGTGCTCATTTCACAATTATTTTTTGATAATGAATATTTTAGACGATTAAGAGAAAAACTTTTAAAAATTGGGGTTACAGTGCCAATTTCAGCAGGAATAATGCCAATTACCAGCGCAAAACAATTGGGTACGACAGTTACATTATCAGGCACAACTGTGCCTGAAGAATTATCAGAGATTATTGCGAAATATGGGGACAAACCGGAAGAAATGAAGAAATATGGGATAGATTACGCAATAAGACAGGCTCTGGAATTAAAGCAGGAAGGTGTAGACGGGCTTCATTTTTACATTATGAATAAACCAGATCTTGCAGAAGCTATGATAAATGCAGTTAGGTAATCATAGCATTTAATTTGAAGGACACAAGCGGCACTAATACTTATATGTAACAGCTGTTATGATGATTTTTAACAGGCGTAATACCAGATTATTATACAATAGTTAAGCGTATATATAATATTTGAATGAAAATCGTGATAATTAATCTTAATTATAGATAACATACGCTATATTTAAATATCAGAATATGCTTGATTCCAGGTTTTAATGTGATACATCTGATTATTTATGCGCTTTATTTTTTATATTAATTGATGCTTAAATAATTATTCAATTTCTCAAATTTAAATCAGAGATTTTATATAACTAGCCTTCCGCTTTGCGAAAGGCTAGTGTCTTGTCTGAATGACAATTTGATAAATTACTTGTCTAATTCTCAATACGCTTCGTCATCTTCAATCGCCGTAGCCACCGCTACGACTCATTCAGATTCCTAGCCTATTGAGAATGATACTTCGTAATTAAATCAAAAGTCACCCAGACAAAACACTAGTGTGTTGTCTCGCTCATAATTAACCAAACTGTTTGTACATGATTTTATCTACTTCATCTGAAAATCTTGATGATGTCATTGTACACATTCGATTTTCTTCCTCACATATAAAACTATATAATACACATTTTGGCTAAAGATGAGCAAGACAGTACACAAGTCTGGTTTTTCAAAGAACATCATTTGGCTTTTCAGTTGGCAAAGAAGCTCGTTTTTGTATGCATAGTTGATCAAAATGAGAATGCTGTCGAAATAATCGAGTTAAATAATTTGAATAAACTAATTGAATTTATAATTGTGTAGAAAAACATGAATATAGTGAAATATGTTGAATATAAATTATTCATGAATATATAAAATATATACTAAAATTGAAATATAATAATTGTTGTCAGTTAATATTTGAAGTAAATACATCAAGTTATATGTATAGACATTTATCACGACATCATGTTATATAAATTTAGGTTATAAAAATTTTATAAACAATTTGATTTTTCTAAAGAAAAAAGTAAAATAAATGATGATATTAACAAGGTTTCGTGCAAAGTTATGTAAGTAACGAAATATTTGTTTTAATAAATACTAGTAGAAAGATGAGGAAATATATATGAAATTTTCTGAAATGCCATATAAACACATCGAGATTGATGATGTAAAAGCTTTTTTTGAAAAGCTTATTGATGATAGTAAAAAGGCAAGCAGTGGAGAAGAGCAATTTGAGTTACATAAGAAATATTATGATTATTTAAGTGAATTGCAGACCATGATACGAATTGCAGGATTCCGTCATGATGTAAATACTACTGAAGAGTTTTATGCCAAAGAAAAGGACTATATCGATGAGATAGATCCAATAATTTCCCAATACAAGAATGAATATCAAAAGGTATTGTATAAATCCCCTTATAGAGCGTATCTGGAAGAAAAAATCGGTAAAGTTGCTTTTAAAAATATGGAGCTTAACTTTGCTTCTATTGACGAAAAAATACTTCCACTGATGCAAGAAGAAAATGCTCTGATCAATAAATATGACAAAATTATCGCTTCAGCAAAGATTCCATTTAATGGAGAGGAATATAATATTTCTTTGCTTAGAAAACACCTGACTGGAAATGACAGGGAAACAAGAAAACAGGCGTGGAAGGCCCTTTCAGACTATTTTATGAGTGTTACTGATGATATAGACAATATTTATGATAAGCTTGTGAAAAATCGTACAGAACAGGCTAAAATGCTAGGGTATGATAATTATATTGAGCTTGGATATAATCGTATGATGCGAAATTCATACAGAAGAGAGCAGGTAGAAAGCTTTAGAAGCCAGGTTAAACAATCATTTGTGCCTCTTGTTACCAAAATACAGGAAAAACGTAAGCAGGAATTAGGGCTGTCAGATCTTAAATATTTCGATAACGAGGTTTATTTTAAAAACGGTAATCCTGAGCCTATCGGGACACCTGAGGAAATCATGAAAGCCGGACAGGAAATGTACAGAGAACTGTCACCTGAAACTGCAGAATTTATTGATGTAATGATTGAGAATGAGCTTTTTGATGTTCTTGGTAGAAAGAACAAGAAGCAGGGTGGATATATGGACTATCTGCCGTTATATAAAGTTCCTTTCATTTTTGCTAATTTTAATGGAACAAGCGGTGATATCGATGTTGTGACACATGAATGCGGACATGCATTTCAGGGTTATATAACAAGGAATGATGAGATAATTGAGCATAATGATATAACAATGGAGACAGCCGAGATTCATTCAATGTCCATGGAATATTTTACATATAAATGGATGGATAAGTTCTTTGGTGACAGAGCAGATGATTATTATAAGATGCATCTGGAGGATTCTATAACATTTATTCCGTATGGATGTATGGTAGATGAATTCCAGCATATAGTATATGAGAAGCCTGAAATGACACCTGCTGAACGTAAAGAGGTGTGGAAAAATCTTGAGAAAACATATAGACCATGGCTTGATTTTGATGGAGATGCTTTCTTTGATGAAGGCGGTTTCTGGCAAAAGCAGGGACACATCTTCTGGAGCCCGTTCTATTATATAGATTATGTTCTTGCCAGTGTAATAGCAATGCAGTTCAAAGTCTGGATGGATAATGATTTTTCTGATGCATGGGAACATTATTTAAAGCTTTGCAAAATATCTGCAAGCGAGTTTTATGAGGAAATGCTTAGTGATGTGGGATTAAAGAGCCCATTTAAGCAAGGAACGATAAAAGAACTGGCTGATAATATGGCAAAAAAAGTTGATATAGAATAATCAATAAAAGCTCCACAAGGTTTGTAACATTCTAATTGCTATTTAAAATAACAAATGCACCAGATCGTTTAAATACGAATCTGGTGCATTATTTACATAATATAAAATCGCGAATTATTTTTTAGAGGCTAATAGTGCATCTAATTTGTCTTTATTGATCTGACCATTTGCAACTGTATTTGCAACCCATATCTTAAGAGATTCCACAGTTTGATCTATCATTGAAAGCTGCTTCTGAATGTTGACAAAATCAGGCAATTCATCATCTGAAATTATACCGTCTGCAGTAATATCGATTAATCTGTTACGCTGCTCGTCAAGAGAATTAAGGGATGAGAGCATAGCAAGAACTATCTCAGATAAAGTTGATTCCTTTGCGACAGGAACTGAATCCTGACCAATTCTACATTCATGTGTGCAGTAGTAATTACATAAATCAGGTCTTTTATAGGCCTCTGCCATAGCAACAACATCTTCAGGTTGAATAGAAGTTTTCTCTGATTCAATTTTTTCAAGTCGACTTTCGCTTATGAAACCGATTTTTTCACTGGCCTGTGCTCGTGTTAAACCGGCAATCTCCCTGCTTTCGAAGTAAATATTCTTGTTTTCTTTAATAGACTTTTTCCCCATTTTTTCCTCCAAATATTTCTCATGACATAGTAACATACATTTTATCAGCTGTTAATGATTATCAGAAGATTCCTTCATTGTTTTTTTTCATTTTATACATTTGTTGGTCAGCTAAAACGATTATCTGATCCAGGTTTAAATCTTTTGTAAGAATGGTAGTATACGTACCAATGCTGACAGATACGTTATATCCCAATTTTCTACTTTCTTCTTTTAAAGTATTTTGAATATTGTGGATGATTTCAGCATTATTGCTTAGTCCGGATATTAAGGCAAGCATTTCATCTCCACCAAATCTGACCAATAATGTGTTTTCCGGACAGGCATCTTTTAATGCTCTGGCAGCTGTAGAAATCGCTTTGTCACCCTCTGTGTGACCATAGGAATCATTTATTATTTTTAGTTTGTCCAAATCCTGCATTATAATCGTAAGTGGCTTTCCTACAGCACCCGGAATGGATTTTAATTCATCAAATGCAGATTGAAACGCAAGCCGGTTAAAAAAGCCTGTTAATGCATCATTTTTATACATTTCCTGGACCTTATTCATTAGGAAATGCTGATACTGTAAGTTTACATATCCACCTATTCCCATGCTTATAGCATCTGTAATGCTGGGTGTTTTGGTGTATTCAACTATGTCATATTTCTCGAATGAATAACAAATAAAACCGATTGGCTTATTCATGTAGTCCATGCAATTAAATATAAGTGGATAGCCTTTATTCAATATTTCATCCAGGTTTGGTATGATTTTAGAATTATCGTAAGGCGTGATTTTATCTTCTTCAGAATAAGAATTATATACAATACTAAAGTTGGTATCGTTTATATCGTCAAGGAAGAAGTTTTTATCATGAGAAAAACATGCATTATTTATTATACAGCACATATTTTGCGTAAGAGAAGTTCTTATTGACGAAACGCATAATTCCTCAGCTTTTGCTGAAAATAATTTTGTTGTAATATCATGTAATACACGAATATCATCCTGATACCTGTAAAAACGATCATTTAATTTGGTTACTATGCTATTCTTATATGTTATGTTTTTGGGACATCCACATGATTCGTTTTGTATGAATTTAGGAGTAACATAGTAGTTTTTGGGGTCGGTATTGTTTTCAAGATATCGTAGGGCTTTGCATACTGTCTCAGACAAATCCACATTGTCACATGATGCCGTAGTGATACCTGGATGAAAAATAAATGCTTCTTCTAAACCATCAAAGCCAGAAACTATCACGTCATCCGGAACACTAAGTCCTGATGATATTAGAACATCACATACATTAATAGCCATTATATCGTTTGCACATATAATAGCATCTGGTATTGTTTCTCTTTTTAGCAATTCGCGTGTTGCCTGACGGCTGGGATCAGCCCAGAAGTCTCCATAGCTTATCATACTGTCATTAAAAGTTCTGCCGTTCTCATGTAGAACCTTTTTAAATACCTCAATTCTTTCATCTGAAAACTTATTATCCTTATATCCGGCCATAAAATGAGGATTTTTAACTTTATGGTGTTCAATAATATGTCGTACGACTTTTTCGAAACCTTCTGAATAAGCAAAGTGAATTTGTGTCGTACCTTCGTAGGAACCATCTATTATTATTGCAGGAACAGAATGCTTTTGGGCATTTGCGATTATTCGCTTAGCTACGTCGGTACTCTTGATTTTCTCATCCATAATTATTACTGCTTCGATTTTGTCATATGGAATAAGATCAAATACATAAGTTTCATTATGAACATCGTTATCAACCCAATATAAATCACTATTGAGAGCGTAGATGAATAATCTGTAATTGATCGATTTTAATGCCTTTCCAAGAGATTCTATAAAACCGAAATTCTGCGTATCATAAATTCTTGAAGTGCATAAAGCTATTATTTTTTTACCATTGATCATATTTTAGTTCCTTCAAATTAAATAAGCAGGCATTACAAAAGGATTTTGCTAGCTTAAATTGATTTATCAGCCTTACATATAATGATAGCACTTAAAGAGATCTTTGTGTTGTCATAATTATTGCCTTAATTGTGGATATATTTAAATTTAAATTTATAAACTCTGGCTACAAAAAAGGACCCCGGAATGAAGTCCGAAGTCCTTACGGGTTAACTGATATTTATGATATTTGGGAAACTGTTAAATCTTAGTATAGTTTGCTTCAGCTAGCCATTCTTTTATGTTAGAAACGCCAGCATAAGCTTGATATTCATTATTATCTGCAACAACCAATGTAGGTGCTTGCATGATACCATATTTTTCAACTAATAAAGCATTTTCATCTGCATCCAGTTGAGTATAAGCTATACCTGCTTTATTGAGTATTGAGCTGGCAATTTTGCAATTCGGACAAGTTTTTGTCTTAAAAAGAAGAACTGTATATCGATTATCCGATTTTGTTTTAATTAGGTTTTTTTGCAGCTCCGAAGCAGTTTTTACTGTTGTTTCCATTGCCGGTGACTGAATAGAGTTGTGTAAAGTATCATTGTGATTTGATTTATCATGCTGCATAGATGAAAGCTTTATGTTGTAAACCTGTCTATCCTTATATTCTTGAGCTTTTCCATCGTTCCAGTTTGCAACCGGACGATAATATCCGGTTATTCTGCTATATACTTCAGTTTTCTTTCCACAATGAGGACATGTAATCTGTTCTCCGGATAAATAACCATGTTCCTTACAAACTGAATAGGTCGGAGACATTGTATAATAAGGTAATTTATAGTTTTCTGCAATTTTACGTACCAAATTAGCGGCAGCTTTCCAATCAGGTAGTTTTTCTCCAAGAAATGCATGGAAAACCGTTCCTGAAGTGTAAAGAGTCTGAAGCTCATCCTGAATATCCAAAGCTGAGAATATGTCATCTGTATAACCAACCGGAAGATGAGAGGAATTGGTATAGTAAGGAGTTCCATTCATATTGGCAGTTATTATATCTGGATAAAGTTCTTTATCATGTTTGGCAAAACGATATGTTGTTGACTCTGCGGGAGTTGCCTCCAGGTTATAAAGATCACCATATTTTTCCTGATAATCAGATAAACGGTCTCTCATGTGAGTTAATACTTCTTTTGTGAAGTTTTGGACTGTAATATCTGTCATATCAGCCCTAAGCCACTTTGCATTCAGACCAACCTCATTCATACCTATAAGACCTATAGTTGAAAAATGATTGTCAAATGAACCAAGATAGCGCTTTGTGTAAGGATATAATCCCTGATCCAAAAGTTTACTTATGACCTGACGCTTGGTATTGAGACTTCTTGCAGCAATATCCATTAAATGATCAAGCTTACTGTAGAAATCTTTTTCATCTTCAGCAAGATATGCAATACGTGGCATATTTATAGTTACAACACCTATAGACCCTGTGGATTCGCCTGAACCAAAGAATCCGCCTGATTTTTTTCTAAGCTCACGGAGATCCAGACGCAATCTGCAGCACATTGATCGTACGTCACTGGGTTCCATATCTGAGTTAATATAATTTGAAAAGTAAGGGGTACCGTACTTTGCTGTCATTTCGAAAAGTAACTTATTATTTTCGGTCTCGTCCCAATTAAAATCGCTGGTTATTGAATATGTTGGAATAGGATATTGGAAACCTCTTCCATTTGCATCACCTTCAATCATGATTTCTATGAATGCTTTGTTTACCATATCCATTTCATGCTGACATTCACCATATGTAAAATCAAGTTCCTTACCGCCTACAATGGCGTTGAGATTCTTGAGATCCGCAGGAACTGTCCAATCAAGGGTAATATTGGAGAAAGGTGCCTGAGTTCCCCATCTGCTTGGCGTATTGACACCATAAACGAATGATTGGATGCACTGTTTTACCTCATCCTGTGAAAGGTTATCTACTTTGACAAATGGAGCAAGGTATGTATCAAAGGATGAAAATGCCTGTGCTCCTGCCCATTCATTTTGCATAATGCCGAGGAAATTAACCATCTGGTTACATAATGTAGAGAGATGATTAGCCGGTGCAGATGTGATTTTTCCGGGTATTCCGCCTAAGCCTTCCTGTATGAGCTGTTTCAGGCTCCAACCTGCGCAATAACCTGAAAGCATAGCAAGATCATGGATATGTATAGCAGCACTTCTGTGAGCCTTGGCAATTTCATCATCATATACCTCTGAAAGCCAGTAATTGGCTGTTATAGCGCCGGAATTTGAAAGAATAAGCCCACCTATAGAATATGTTACGGTTGAGTTTTCTTTAACACGCCAGTCATTGATTTTTAGGTAATCATTTACCAGATCTTTGTAGTTCAGCAAAGCAGAATTTACGTTACGTACCTTTTCACGCTGTTTTCTGTACAGAATATAAGTTTTTGCAACATCAGAATAGCCCGACTCCGATAATACTTTTTCTACGCTATCCTGAATCTGCTCGACTGTTATTTTATTATTTGAGATTTTTGCTTCGAAATCTGAAGCTACTCGAAGAGATACAAGGTCAATTACACTTGTATGATAAGGTTTTTCAAGAGCCTCGAAGGCCTTGATAATTGCAGCAGAGATCTTAGAAATGTCAAATTTCGCAATACTTCCATCACGTTTTACAACTTCATACATAGAAATACCCCCCAAAAAACGTTGTTTCACCCATAACAATAAATTAGCACAGATGAATATTTATTTCAATATATAGACAACAAATGTTTTTTAAATACTATATATTGTATGCCGGCTATCTGTATAAATAACCATAATAGAGCAATATGTAGAGAGAATAAGGAATATTCTTATTATAAAATAAGTTCTAAGTCAGTAGTTTTGGAGGAAAAATGATGAATGAGTTTAGTCTGATAGCAGATAATAGTAATGTAAATATTTTGATAGAAGATAGTAGTTTTGAGGGAGTTAAACTTATTGGAGATACCATTAGCAAGGATATAGTCGAAGTTACGGATATAATGCCTGCTATTATATCTGATCTTGAAAATTGTGAAGGAAAAAGTGTAGTTATAATAGCGACTATCGGCAGAAGCAGAATTCTTTCAGATTTGGAACAATCAGGTAAGCTTTCTCTGAAAGACATTGAAAAAAAGCGTGAAGTATTCATGCTTCAGATTGTAGATAAACCCTTTGATGGAAAATATGCTGCTATTGAAAAAGCCCTGGTTATTGCAGGAAGCGATAAACGAGGAACAATATATGGAATGTTCCATTTTACGGAACTTCTGGGAGTATCCCCGCTAATCTACTTTGGCGACGTTAAGCCAAAAAAGGATACCAATCCTGTTATCAAACTTGATGGAGTTTATATTTCAAAAGAGCCTTCAGTGGAGTATAGAGGCTTTTTTATAAATGATGAGTGGCCTGCGTTTGGAAACTGGGCAACTGAGCAGTTTGGAGGAATTAACTCCCAAGCGTATCGGAAAATATTTGAGCTTCTGCTCAGGCTTAAAGGAAACTATATGTGGCCGGCTATGTGGAATTCATCATTTTCAGAGGATGGTCCGGATCTTTCCAATGCAGTTTTAGCGGATAAACTCGGTGTAATCATGGGTACTTCACATCATGAACCCTTATGCCGGGCCGGCATTGAATGGCAAAATAAATATAGGGAATATGGTAATGATTCTACCTGGAGTTTTATTTCGAATGAAAAAGCAATAACAAAATTTTGGGAAGATGGATTAAACAGGAATAAAGATTTTGAAAATATAATAACGATTGGTATGAGAGGAGAGGCTGATTCTAAGCTTCTTCCAGAAGATTCAACACTTAAGGATAATATAGATGTTCTTAAAAGAGTTATCAAAGTACAGAATCAGATAATTGATAAGTATATGGAAGGTGGTACTGATAATTCTCCCAGGATGCTCGCTATATATAAAGAGGTAGAGGATTATTACTACGGGGATTCTACCTGTGAAGGACTTAAGGATTGGGATGAACTTTCAGATGTTATTTTTTTGTTAAGTGATGATAATCATGGCAATCTCAGAAATCTTCCGACAGATGAGGAGCGTGATCATCCGGGTGGATATGGAATGTATTACCATTTTGACTATCACGGTGCACCAATCAGTTACGAGTGGACAAATTGTAACAGGCTCACTAAGACTTGGGAACAAATGTCATTTGCGTACGAATCCGGTGTAAGAAAAATGTGGATTGTAAATGTAGGTGATTTGAAAGAGATGGAATATCCTCTTAGCTATTTCATGGAGCTCGCCTATGACTATGAGAAATGGGGAGCAAAGGCACCGAATAAAACGGATTTGTTCTTAAAACTTTGGATAGAAAAGCAATTTGGTAATTATACTACCGATGAACAAAGAGAGAAAATTTTCAAGGTCATTGAAGGTTATACAAAGTGGAATGCTGCCAGAACTCCGGAGACGATGAATGAGAATATTTATCATCCCATAAACTACAGGGAATGTGACAGGGTGATGGAAAGTGCCGCTAAAATATTGCAACTGGCTGACGAATTAAAGGATGAATTGAGGGATGAAGCCTTGCTGGCATATAAGAGCATGATTTATTATCCGGCTGCGGCATCACTTAATCTTGTGATTGCCTGGTGTGAAACAGCAATAAATCATGAATATGCTAAAAGGGGTTATATATACGCCAATACTCTGGCAGAAGATATAAAGCGAAGGATTGAAGCAGATAAGATATATGTAAAGGAATTTCACAACTTTAATAATAAAAAATGGAACCATTGCTTAAGTTCAGCGCATACTGGATTCAAAACCTGGGATGACAGAGACTGGTCATATCCTGTTGTATATACTGTTTCACCTATCTCAGCAGCCAAGGCAGCTGTAAGCTTTAGAGGAAGTAAACGGGTTCATTTGGGTGCATATTGGCAGGATATGGCAGCTCTAGTAAATGATGAATTATTAAATTCTGACTGTTCTGAAATATTGCTTGATATAGACAGTAAGGGAGATACAAGCTTTAATTATAAAATAACATGCGATCTAAAATGGCTTATTTTCAGCTCTAAAGAGGGAAGAGTTGATGTAACTGATACAGGGCGCAAAACTATTAAAATCAGTATTGATAGAAATCTGATAGAAGGCATAGAAAAGGCAAATGCAAGAGTGGATATATCTTTTGAGAATGGACAGACAACATACGTAGATCTGGAGATTAGTGCAACAGGTAAATTCGCTAAAGCTACGGATTCTAAAGAATTTAGTGAAAGAAATGGCTTTATATGTATAAGTGCAAAGGACTTTGCAGAAAAGAATGAAATGGAAGATAGTAGTTTTGAGGTAATAAATTATCTTGGAAGGGAAAACTCTGCTTTAAGGGTATTGCCTTTTGGAAAAAGATTTACAAGTCCGGATAGAGCACCATATTTAAAATATAATGTATCTGTAATGGAAGAAGGCCAACACACACTTATTTTATACCTGCTTACAAGAAATCCCTGCAATAGAGGCGGACAGATCAAATTTTTCATCAGAACAGATAAATCTGAGCCAGTCGAAGTAAGCTCTGTTTCGGACAAATATTACACCGAATGGCAGGATGAAGACTGGGCTCAAGGGGTTTTAACCGGTGGAAGGACAGTTAATTTGGATATTAATTTGAATAAAGGAGATAATTGCATTTATATATATGCTTCGGATCCGGAATTTATATTAGAAAAACTTGTTTTAATAAAAAAAGGAACTGAACTAAAAAAGAGCTATTTCGGTCCTGCTCCTTTTGGAATATAATATAATTTGATGCTTTTTGATTCATTAAGAGGAATAGGATATTGAAACAGTTAAACTACGAACTTACAGCTATATCAGATGTTCATGATGCTTTAAACGAAGTATACGTGTATACTAATAAAAATCCATATAAGTCTCTTTTGTTTCATCTTTATACCATAAAATTTACAAAAGATGAGATTGCAAAAGTTCAGGAAGAGATACTAGAAATGTATTCTGATGCAAAAGTCGCCGGGACAAGTTCCAACGGTGATATTTGTGATGGACATCTGGCTGAATATGGTCTGGTTATGTCTGTTTCAATATTTGAGAGTACTGATATTAGTGTTTATTTTTATGAATGTGCTTCAGGCGAAGAGGAGCAGATAGGGCTAAGCATTTGCAATACGATAAATGAAACAGATAAAATCAAAGCAGCAGAAATACTTTTAACATTAAAAACCATTAATAGTACAAAGGTTTTATCTGAAGTAGAGAAATGCAAAAGAAATGTTAAAATTTTTGGTGGCGGCAGTGCAGGGGCTAATATTGAAGAGACAAGAACAAGCGTAATCAGTGAGAGAAAGATTAGTCACTCAGGCGTTATACTGATTACATATTCCGGAGACGATATTCATGTTGACATACATCATGCAATAGGTTGGAAGTCTCTTGGGAAGGAATTGGTAGTTACAAAGATTGAAGATAAAAGATTATATGAGCTTGATAATGTTCCTGCAGGAAAAATCTATAGTAAATATCTTGATATACAGGCTGATGATGATTTCTTCGCCAATATGCTTGAATTCCCGTTGATATCAAAGCAGCATGGGTATGAGGTACTACGTCTTCCTTTTTCATGTGACACCAAGGATGATTCGATTATACTGGCAGGAGATGTCAAGCAGGGGACAGTGGTTAGCTTGTCATATGGAGATCCTGATGTAATTAAAGCTGATGTTGAAGATTTAATCTGGAATGTACGAAGCTTTGCTCCGCAGGCTATTTTCTTATATTCATGTGGAGTAAGAAGGCTTTATTGGAAATATCTTATAAACAAGGAGACTGGACCATTTAGTTTAATCGCTCCTGTTAGTGGTTTTTATTCCAGTGGGGAAATAATGAGAATGGGTGACTATATAATCGAACATCATGTTACCCTTATTGCAATTGCTATGCGTGAAGGCGGACAAGCTCTTGCGCAACCGACCGGAATAGGAGATAAAGAGATAGAAATTCCGGAAGAACAGAAAATGCATGGGCAGCTTTCTATGGTCAGAAGGCTGGCAAACTTTATAAATGTAACATCAGCAGAGCTTAGAGCTGCAAATGATGAGCTTCGTGAAATGGCAGATACGGATATTCTTACCGGATTGTATAATAGAAGAATGCTTCAGAGGGTGGTAAAAAGTAAGCTTGAGTATTCTGCTAAATACAAAATAAATGTAATAATGGGAATTATCGATATTGATGATTTCAAAAATGTCAATGATACTTATGGGCATGCCTGTGGCGATAATGTCTTAAAACAGGTTGCGGCTGTTTTGCGAGAAGAAATTGAAGTTATAAATGGTGGAATTTGTGGACGCTGGGGAGGCGAAGAATTCCTGTTTATGCTTTCTAATATTGAAATTAAGGAAGCATTGAGATATGTTGATTTAATCAGGTCTAAAATTGCCTGTTCAAGATTTGAGGACATTGATAAAATTACAATCAGCACGGGTATTACAGAGTATCAAAGGACAGACAGTGTAGACTCTGCTTTTAAACGAGCTGACGCAGCACTTTATGAAGCTAAGAATAAAGGGAAAAATTGTACAATCGTACATTAAAATTCTAATGGGAGTGATTAATTAAAGTATGAAAAAAAGATATTTTATTGTTTCAGGATTATTTGCCGTGTTATTTTTTGTCTGGATTTTTTTGATTAAGACATATGATGTAGCACAGATTGGCCCAATGGGGACATCCATAGGATTCTCGCATTTGAACAGCACAGTTCATGATCTGTTTGGAATAAACATCATTTGGTATAAAATAACAGAAGTTCTTGGAATTCTGGCTCTTATGGTGTGTGCTGCTTTTGCTCTTCTTGGATTAGTTCAATTAGTTAAGCGTAAGAAAATCAGTGAAGTTGATACAATAATTCTGCAGTTAGGCGGATTATATGTAATCGTCATAGCCATTTATGCAATTTTTGAAAAAGTCATCATTAATTACAGACCAATTATAATGCCGGACGCAACTGAGCCCGAAGCATCTTTTCCTTCTTCACATACAATGCTCATTTGTGTTGTTATGGCCAGTACAATTCTTGCTCTTGGAAAATATATCAAGGATAAAAGAATTGCTGAAATTATCAGATTTATATGTATTATGATAATGGCAGTTACTGTAGTTGGCAGATTGGTTTGCGGAGTTCACTGGTTCACAGACATTATTGGCGGAATCATCATAAGCATTGCTTTAATCGTTGCCTTTATGGGCATAACAGAATCTTAAGATAATTAGTAGTATCAATATGATAGTGTCTTGTCTGAATGACAATTTGATAGTAATTATCTGGTAATCCAGTCAGCTATAATATCAGCTGTCTGGATTATTTGTTCATAATTCGAAATTTCCGGAGATCCGTCCTTATTTTGTATGCCGTAACTGCCAAAGTAAGAGTGAATACCGCCATCGATTATGTGTTCTTCAGAATCAGATGGCCAATTTTTCTTACTTTCATTATATTTACTCATATCCAAAACTTTATCATTTGATCCATATAGTGATAACAGCCTAAGCTCTGTATTGGATAAATCTGCAGTTGGATAAGATGCACACAGGATAATACCGCGATAATCCGGTTGAGGAGCATTGGTCTGATCATCAGATTTGTTTTTATCTTCAGCCAAAGTGTTTTTTATATATGCACATGCTGCGACACCACCCAATGAGTGACCGGCAAGATACCAGTCAAGATCAGAAGTTTCTGAAATATAGTCCTGATACCCGGATGTGAGTCTATTAACTGCATCTATTCTCAGAAGAGCCAGATTCTCAGGCATTTTGGGGAGTAGACATATAAAACCCCTGGCAGCAAGCTCGTACATCAGACCGTTATAAGAAGAATATTCAACTTTGCCTCCTGGATAAAAAACTATTACTGCTTTTATATCCTTGTTTTCGGGAATAAACACAGTACCATTTTTATCAGAATAGGAGTGTACACTACCGGAAAGAAGATTTTCGATATTATCAATAATACCGATATCTGCCCGATAATATTGAGTTGTATATATTTTAAAAGCTATAGCCAAAACAATTAAGATGGAAATGATGACGACTATGCTTCGTTTGATAATATTACCTGCTTTTTTCAATTTATCATGCCTTCTTAATATTTATATTCATCGACAGTATATCATAAGTAGGGAGTATTTAATAATTTTATTGGTATATTAGGGCACTTTGATGTAATATCTATAGAAAATAAGTATTTAGTGGAGGAAAAAGGAAATGGCATTATTGAAGCTGGTTGCGCCTGTCAAAGACTATCTGTGGGGAGGCGACAGACTGGTAAAAGAATTTGGTAAAAAGGCAATTGGAGCAGTTACTGCTGAAAGCTGGGAGTTATCCTGCTTTCCCGGTAGTGAATCTATTATTGAAAATGGAGAATATTCCGGAAAAAAAATAACGGACTATATATCTGATAAGGGGAATATGGTTTTAGGTACGAATTGCCAGAAATTTGAAGATTTTCCGGTGCTCATTAAATTGATTGATGCTAAAAAAGATTTATCCATACAGGTGCATCCATCAGATGATTATGCAAGAATTCATGAAAATCAATATGGTAAAACAGAAATGTGGTACATCATTGATGCAGAAGAAGATGCATTTTTATATTATGGATTTAAAAGAGATGTTACGAAAGAGGAGTTTGCCAGAAGAATTGAAGATGAAACACTGACTGAAGTACTGAATGCTTATCCTGTTAAAAAGGGTGATATTATATTTATAGAGTCAGGTACTCTTCATGCTATAGGGGCCGGAATATTGTTGGCAGAAATACAGCAAAACTCAAACGTAACTTACAGAGTTTATGACTATGGAAGAAGAGATAAGGACGGTAATTTGAGAGAGCTGCATGTTGATAAGGCTCTGGATGTAACCGATTTATCAGCTGTTAAGAAGGTTAGCCGACCTGAACCACATATTGGAGAATGTAAATATTTTACAGTAGATAAGGTTAACCTTACCGGGAATATTACAGATACAATCAAAGGAACCGTTGGAGAAGAATCATTCCTCCATATTTTGATCCTTGAGGGACAAGGAACTATAAAGAATGATGGGGAAGAAATGACATACTCTAAGGGTGACAGTTTCTTTCTTCCGTCAGGAAGCGGTGATTACTCCCTTTCCGGCAGTCTTGAAGCACTACTTACATATGAAAAATGATCAAGTAATTATGATGCATAAAAACATGCCCTCTTTACCTAAAAACCAGTAAAGAGGGCACATTTAATATGTTTTATTGTGAAACACCATTCATTGACATTAATGTCTTAAATGTTTCAATATCATTCTGAGTTATTCTAATATTACACTGCTTCTCAACACCGTCAGGAGTGGTAACTTTCATGTCGATTATGGTTCCTACCTCCATCGAGCTTTCTTTTACAGCCTGGAAAAAGGGAAATACACGAGGGTGATCCAGTCTGAATGTATTAAATCTTTGCTGTAGCTCCATAATAGCCTTAGGGTTAAAATTCATGATTAATCGCTCCTTTATAAACTTCTGTTTTTATATTCTACATTATTATTTTTTTTTTACAATTGGTAAAAACAATAAAAAAGATATAATATCATATGGTTTTGATGTATTATACATGATATGAAAAAAAGAAATTATGTAATTTATAGTCTATGCATGCTGCTAATGCTTGCGGGATGTACGAGCAGGCAGGATGTAAATAAATCAGAACAAAAGAATGATTTAGAGTCCTCTCCGAAGAAAGAAGTTGTAATAAAGAATGATAATCCGCCGGATCAGCCAGTAAAGGAGAAGGAGGAAGCGCCTTCTATTACAAACGACAATACAGTACCTGATGAAGATGACAGTGAAGTTGTTGATGTGATTATGGTAGGAGACATTCTATTGCATATGCCTGTAGAGGACGCAGCCAGAGATGAGGATGGAAAATATGATTTTGACTTTGTTTTTGCTAATTTGAAGGAAGAAATCAGTAACGCAGATATAGCAATTGCTAATCAGGAAGTCATAATTGGCGGTGAAGAGCTTGGTATTTCAGGATATCCTTCTTTTAATGCACCTGTTGAAATAGCAGACTCATTGGTTGAAGCAGGCTTTGACGTAATCTGTCATGCTACAAATCATGCGCTGGATAAAGGTAAACGAGGTATACTTAATACTTGTGAGTATTGGGACAGTGAATATCCGGAAATTACCGTACTTGGAATAAATAAAGACGAGAATGAGTATAAAAACGTCAATATCATTGAAAAAAATGGTATTAAAATTGCTTTATTAAATTATACATACGGAACAAATGGCATTCAGCAGCCATCTGATATGCCATATGCGGTTGATATGCTTGATGAGGAAAAAGTTGCAAAAGATCTGGAATATGCAGAAGAAAACGCAGATTTCACAATTGTGTGTCCTCATTGGGGGACTGAGTATAATCTTGAAATTGATGCTTATCAAGAGAAATGGAGCGAATTTTTTCGAGAAAAAGGTGCTGATCTTGTAATTGGAGCCCATCCGCATGTAATAGAGCCTGTAATGTTTATGGAAGATGGTATTGAAGGCAATACCAATAATCATGGAAATGGCGATATGCTGATATATTATTCCCTTGGCAATTTTGTTAATTGGACATCCGGTAAGGGAAGTGGAGTCGCCAATCGAATGCTTGGTGGAATGGCTAAAGTAACAATTGAAAAGAAAGAAGGAGAAGCAATCATCAAGGATTACGGAATAAGAGCACTTGTATGTCATGTAGAAAGCGGCCATGAAAGAGTTACCGTATATCCGTTAAATGAGTATACAGATGAGCTTGCATCGAGAAATGAAATAGTACATCAGGATCCTGATTTTTCCAAGGAATACCTTAAAAAATTGTGCCAGGATGTTTGGTACAATAATTGGGAATAGCAATAACTAAAATAGTGACCAATTATATTGAGCGTGCTATAATGATTTTTAATTAATTTTAAGTCCAGCGGTGTGATGTCAAGTAAAGAAAAATAAAAAATCTTTTATTTTTTGACATTTTTCACGAAAAGAAAAAACGACCACCTAAGCCCTGTCGACCATATTTTTAAATGAGCAGGGCGTACTCATCAGCAAGTAGGTGATACTACTATGCTGGACGATATAGACGATTGTCTTTCAGCAGTCGAAAGACTAATCGCACAAGTTTACGAGCAGTTAATGCGAGTGCACGTTTGTGTTGGTATCTGTTCACCTCTTTGTACTTGAGGTGATAGAAGTCGCTGTATTCTTTGTCGCATCTTACAAGAGATAATGCTGCTTCACACAGATAATACTTTAAAAA
>NZ_JNKH01000012.1:0-111578 GCF_000701985.1 Butyrivibrio sp. WCE2006
CCTACAGAGGCTAACATCACTGCTGCAAAGAAGGCAGTTCAGGACGCACTTGATGCAAAGGTTGATCAAGATGAACTTAAAACAGCAAATGGAAAAATCAAGAATGCGGAAACAGCCAAGGCAATAGTAGAAGCAGAAACAGCAGCAAAAGCAGCAGACGATGCACCTTCATCAACAACTATCAAAACTGCTGAAGATAAAATAGAAGCAGCTAAAAATGCAGGAGCAACAGATAGTGAACTTAAAACAGCAAATAATTATCTTAATTCTGCAATCGAAAAGTTAGAGGAAGAGTCCAAAAAGGCTACTAAACCTGAAAATACGGACAATAAAACTGGGGAAACAGGTACTGTGAATAGTAATTCTGTTAAGAATGAAAAAAGTAAAAATGTTGGAGAGTCAGATAATATAAACAATATTGTCATGCCTGTTGAGGATGATAGCAAAAATAACTCTGATAAGGTATCTGGTAGCGGTTCCAGCACAGGTAATGAAGAGATTGTCGAAAACGAAACAGGAGCAGTTAGCGTACCGACAGGCGGAACTGTAGCAGGAGCAGGCAGCGAGTCCACAGGCGGAAGTGGATCCGGAGCAGGCGGCGATTCTACAGGTGGAAGCGCAGCAGGAGCAGGCAGCGATTCTACAAGCGGAAGTGAATCTGTAGCAGACAACGAGTCAGCAAGTGGAAGCGAATCCGGAGCAGGCAGCGAATCTGAAAGTGCAAGTGACGCAGAAGAATCAACTGATGCCGAGGAAAACTCTGATGCAGAACAGAACTCTCCTGAGCTCGAAAGCAATGAAGATATCACAGAGCCTGAACACACAGTTTCTGATTCTGTTAATGATGCTACTGGAAATGCCTCAAGTGATGGGGAAACTCTTGAGGAAGATGAGGAGCAGGAAGAAGATGAATTCGATGAAGATTCATCCGATGATGCAGTACAAGATGCTAACGACAATAATCAGAACAGTGAAACACTTGCAAATCACACCGGCGAAGACAATAGCACTGAGCAGCCAAGTGGAAATACTGATGAGGCATCTCAGGAAGAAGAGAATGTATCCCGTCTTCCTATGACAGTTACAGTGGAAGGCATCACATATCACATCGGTGTAGATGCTAAAGCAAGAGTCCTTAAAATTGGTGATATGAACTCCGCTTCAATCAATACAGTTACTGTTGATGGTGTTACATATCCTGTAATTGAGATTGAACCGAATGCTTGTACGAAGAATAAGAAACTCAAGAAGCTTTCAATTGGATTAAACGTTATGAAAATTGGAAGAAAGTCTTTCTATAAATGTAAAAAGCTTAAGTCAGTAAAGATAAAAGCTAACAAGAAACTCAAAGTAGAGAGCAGTGCATTTAAGAAGATTCATAGTAGTGCAGTCATCAAAGTTAAGGGTCTCAAAGGTTCTAAAAAGAATAAGCTTGTTAAAAAGATTAGAAAGCAAACAAATGCATTAGTAAAATAATCTTTCATCAAGGCTCCCGAAGAAATTCGGGAGTCTTCTTTTATGCTGTATGAAAACGTATTCCTTAGATAAACTATGTAAAATAGGCAATAATCTTAGTGAAATTACACATAGATTGTTAACTGACGATATATTATTATATTTTGGGCAGAATTTTTCTATGCCTATTCAGCATGTTTTTATATTTTATTTAATGTATATTATAGAGGAGATTTTATGAGAAAGACGAAAATTGTATGTACCATCGGACCTGCCAGTGAATCAGAGGAGATGATTGCTGCTCTTTGCAAGGCAGGAATGAACGTGGCAAGACTTAATTTTTCACATGGAGATCATGAGGAGCAACTTACAAGAATTAAGAGAATTAAGAAAGTACGTAAGGAACTGGGGCTTCCTATTGCTATTCTTCTTGATACCAAGGGACCTGAGTATAGAATTGGCACTTTTAAGGATGGAAAAGTCAACCTTGAAGCAGGTAAGAAATTCACATTTACAACAGAGAATATCAAGGGTGATGACACCATTGTTTCCGTAAGCTATAAGAATCTTGCTAAGGAATTATTTAAGGGAGACAGAATTCTCCTTAATAATGCACTTCTGGAGTTCAAGGTTCTTTCAACTGATGGAGTTAAGATTGAGACAGAGATAATAACAGGCGGTGAGCTTTCAGATAAAAAGAGTATGAGTTTCCCCGGAAAACATATCAAGCAGGTTTATCTTTCAGAGCAGGATAAGTCCGATATTCTTTTTGGTGTACAGAATGATGTTGATTTCATCGCATGCTCATTTGTTTCTGTGAAACAGGACCTGGTGGATGTACATGAGTTCCTTAAGGCTCATAATGGCAATGATAAGGTTCAGCTTATTGCCAAGATTGAGAATCAGTCCGGTTATGACAATATTGAAGAGATATGTACAGAGTGTGACGGTATCATGGTTGCAAGAGGTGACATGGGCGTTGAGGTTCCTTTTGAGCAGCTTCCTGCAATCCAGAAGGATCTTATTACCAAGTGCCGTATGCTCGGTAAGAGAGTTATAACAGCAACTGAGATGCTTGAATCAATGATCCACAATCCTCGTCCTACAAGAGCAGAGACCTCTGATGTGGCAAATGCTGTTTATGATGGCACAAGTGCTATCATGCTTTCTGGTGAGACAGCTGCCGGCGCTTATCCGGTTCAGGCAGTTGAAACTATGTCTAAGATTGCTGAGACAACAGAGCAGAACATCCACTACAACAAGCGTTTCTACAACTATGATTTCCTTATCAAAAATGATGTAGATGCAATTTCTCATGCTACCTGCGGAATGGCAATAGATCTTGATGCCAAGGCAATTGTAGCCTGCACACTTTCCGGACGTACAGCCAGAATGGTTTCAAGATTCCGTTCTCCTGTTGATATCATTGGCCTTACAACAAATGAGAAGACCTGGAGATGGCTCTCACTTTCATGGGCAGTTACTCCCAAGATGTGTGATGTATTCCCTTCAACAGATGTCCTTTTCTACAGTGCCAAGAAGGTTGCTATTGAAACCTTTGATTTAAAGGAAGGCGATAAAATCGTAATAACAGGTGGCGTTACCAACGGTGAATCCGGTAACACAAACCTTATAAAAATTGAAGATGTTTAATGTAAGATGAGTGTTAAAGTTTATCAGGAGACCATCAAAACCTTTTATGGATAGGTTAATCCGTGCCGCCAGGCAAGATGGCGGGTATCTATAAAATCAGAAAACCAGAGCAAAATCAAGTCCGATTGGATTTACCAACCGGACTTTTTTGCATATTTTCTTCTCATTATGTAAAATTAGAAATATTGAAAAGGTATACAGAGGTTATTATCATGAAGAAAATAAAAAATATTTCAATCCTACTTGTTCTCATACTTACACTTGCCGGGTGCGGTAGTAAGAGTGCAGATATTGAGATAAATGAGAGTGATTATAGTAGTTTATTTGAAAAAATAGATGATGAATCTGATGGTACAACTGAAACCAGTGATGAAATCGATTCCTCAGCATCATCGGATGCGACAGATATAGCTGAAACACTAAACGATGATACTGCGTTGGAATCTGAAGATGTGATGCAAACTGAAAAATCTAATGAAGCCGATGCGCAAACTACAGATAAAAATGTAGAGGATGAAGTAACTGCAGAAAAAATAGATGAAGTAACCGAAGCAGCAGATAGTGACGCTGAGGGAACATCAGCAGAAAATGGACAAGATGAAGCAGCTTCAGCAGAAAATAATGCGGATGTAGAAAAAACAACTGACGCAGATGTTGAGAATAATGCAGTTGACACTAATGCAACGAATAATGCTTCTGACGTACCAACAGAGACTCCTTCCGATGAATCAAACAGCGCAGACGTGATTAGCGTTTCAGCACCGCCTCAAACCGGAGGCCACATAGTTGTTATAGATCCGGGGCATCAAAGTAAGGCTATGACTGACAAGGAGCCAAATGGCCCCGGTTCTACCAACATGAAAATGAAGGTCACAGGTGGAACTTCCGGCAGAACTACAGGACTTGCAGAATACCAATTAGCCCTGGACATAGGCTTAAAGTTAAAGGCAGAGCTTTCAAACAGGGGCTACACAGTTGTTATGACAAGAGAATCGAATGATGTAAGCCTTAGTAATGTTGACCGTGCACAGATAGCAAACAATGCAGGTGCGGAGGCATTTATAAGGATTCATGCTAACGGTTCTGAGGACACTTCGGTAAATGGTGCCATGACTATATGCCAGACTCCTAACAATCCATATAATGCTGCGTATTATTCCCAGTCCAGAAAACTCTCGGACTGTGTGCTGGATTCTTTTGTTGCTGCAACGGGCTGTAAGAAGCAGTATGTATGGGAGACTGATACTATGACCGGAATAAACTGGGCTAATGTTCCTTCAACCATAATTGAGATGGGATACATGACTAATCCGACTGACGATACCAACATGGCAAACGCAGATTATCAGCAGAAAATGGTTGCTGGAATTGCTAACGGTATAGATAATTACTTTGCAAATTGATCAATGCTAAATATTTAGACTATGAATTCACAGGAAAAAAATGATAGAAAAAAAGCATATATCGCAATAGATTTAAAGTCTTTTTATGCTTCAGTTGAGTGTCAGGATTTAAGCCGTGATCCGCTTACTACTAATCTCGTTGTTGCAGACAGAAGCAGGACTTCCAAAACTATATGTCTGGCAGTTTCTCCGGCTCTTAAGAAATATGGGATTCCGGGAAGGGCCAGACTTTTTGAGGTTGAACAAAAAGTAAAAGAGATAAATGATGCGCGATTAAGAAAAGCTCCAGGTCATGTTTTTACAGGTGAATCCGACGACGAGGAAGAGCTTCAAAGCAATCCGTCTTTGAAGCTTTCATTTGTTGCAGCTGTACCCAGAATGGCGAGATATATGGAAATCAGTACTAAGATTTACAAGGTCTATCTGGGCTACATTGCACCTGAAGATATTCATGTGTACTCAATAGATGAGGTTTTCATTGATGCCACGAAGTATCTTGAGATTTATAAGAAGACTCCGAAGGAGCTTGCCAGCGAAATGATAAAGGCGGTTGAGGCCAATACCGGGATTACAGCAACAGCAGGAATCGGCACCAATTTATATCTTTGTAAGGTGGCGATGGATATAATGGCAAAGCATGCAAAGGCTGATGAAAATGGCGTCAGGATAGCTGAGCTTGATGAGATGAGTTATCGCAAAGAGCTTTGGGAGCATCAGCCACTGACGGATTTTTGGCGAGTGGGAAAAGGGTATGTAAAAAAACTCAATTCCTTCGGTTTATATACCATGGGAGATGTGGCAAGGTGCAGCATCGGCGGAGTTAACGATTTTCATAATGAAGAGCTTCTATATAAAACCTTCGGAATAAATGCTGAGCTTTTGATTGACCATGCATGGGGGTATGAGCCCTGCACCATGGAGATGATAAAAAAGTTTAAGCCTGAAAATAACAGCCTGAGTCAGGGACAGGTCCTGCACTGTCCGTACACCTATGAAAAGGCAAGGATAATAGTGCGTGAAATGGCAGATGCGCTTTCTATGCAGCTTTTGGAAGCAGGTAAAGTTACGGATCAGGTGGTGCTTACTGTGGGTTATGACATAGAAATCCTAAACAATCCGGAAATCATGAAGAAGTATCATGGAAAGATAAAGAAGGACTATTACGGAAGAAATACACCTGAGCACGCTCATGGCAGTTATAATCTTAGTGATTACACGGCTTTGTCCAGCCATATTATTGAAGCTGCGCTAAGTATATATGAAGAGCATGTTAATCCTATACTTCTCATAAGGCGCTTAAATATAACGGCAGTTCATGTGATTGATGAGGCTGATGCGATTAAGAAAAAAGATGAATCCTTTGAGCAGCTTTCATTATTTGAGAACTATGAAGAGAAGGAGCTCCATAAGAAGGAGGAAAAGGCCGCTGATGAGAAGGAGCTTGCTCTGCAAAAGGCAGCTCTGGAAATAAAGAAAAGATTTGGAAATAATGCCATTGTGAAGGGAACCAGTCTGCAAGAGGGTGCCACCGGACTTGAGAGAGGCAGGCAGATTGGCGGACACAAGGCCTGAAGACCTAATAATGATGATTTTGCATGAAAATGATTATCATTGTTGGATATTAAGAAGTTGAAGTTATTTGAAAAGTTATAGATGGGATTTGCAGAATGACCGAATTAACGAACGTTTTATGAAAAAGTGTTCGATAAGTTTCGGTCATTTTTTATGCATGTGTTCATTAAGAGCTTCAGGGTATGGTCTTGCGGAAACTATTGTGATAACGTCTGTGGTGTTAAATGAAAACAAGAACTTATGAGGAAACGTTATGAAAAAAGTATATCCGCTTACAGCGGCACAAAAGATGCATTACAGATGGATAAGAGAATACGGCACGCAGCAGGTTTCAGGGCTTAGCGTCGTGGCAGCACTAAAGGCAGAGCTTGATTTTGGGTTATTAAAAAAGTGTATCGAACTTGAAATGGAACGCTATGGCTGCATGAGGGTGCGCTTTACAAAAGCAGATGAAGATGGTCAGATCAGTCAGTACATAATTAAAAAGGATCACCGGGATATACCGTTAAAGGATTTATCCGGGATGAGCCTTAAAGAAGCTGATGACCTTATGCAAAGCTGGGCATATCAGACCTTTGATGGAGATGACATTCCTATGTGCGAAGTTTTTATGATAAAGCTTCCTGAAGGGTATCGTGGGTTTTTCATACACATGGATCACAGGCTCATTGATTCCTGTGGAGTTATGGTCATGACAAACGATATCATGTCGCTGTACACCCATTATAGGTTTGGCTCAGAGTATCCGCAGGATCTGGCCGATTTTGAGTCGGTACTTGAATCTGATTTAAGAAAAGCAGGAAATGAAAAGCGGTTCATAAAGGATAAGAAATTCTGGGACGAACAATTGGATATGTATGGTGAACCGGTATATTCAGATATTCAGGGGCCGTCAGTGCTGGAAGAGTCGAGGAAAAGGCATAATAACAAAAAGCTTCGAAGCGCTGATATAGAAAGAAAAGAGTTATTTGTTGCAGTTAAGGATTATAAACTGGACCCCGGACCAACAAAGGAACTGATGGATTTCTGCATCAATCACGGGTTATCAATGACTAACCTTTTATTACTGGGACTAAGGACATATCTGTCAAAGCTAAATGACGGGCAGGAGGATATTTCGGTTCAGAATTTTATTTCCAGAAGGTCAACTAAGGACGAATGGACTTCAGGTGGAAGCAGAACGATAATGTTCCCCTGCAGGACAGTCATAAGTTCTGATACTGATTTTTTATCAGCTGCTTTTGAAATACAGACAATTCAGAATAAGATTTATATGCATAGCAACTACGATCCCGCGCTGATTTATGACGAGATCAGAAAAAGATATAACACGCCGGATGATACCACCTATGAGAGCTGCTACCTGACTTATCAGCCCATGACTGTTAAGATGGACAATCCTTTTCTTAAAAATATTCCGATGCATGCCAAGTGGTTTGCCAATGGTGCAGCCACTAAGAAAATGTATCTGACAGTATCCCATACGGAGGATGGTGGCATGAATTTTTCGTATCATTATCAGACAGTGAAGCTTAATGAAAAGGATATGGAGCTGCTTAATTATTATCTGATGCGAATCCTCTTTATGGGGGTTCAAAATCCGGATATGACAGTAGGAAGCATAATGGAAACAGTCTGAAAGATAATAGGAGGAGACAGGTTATGAGTAAAGAAATGAAATTCAAGGAAATAATTGCACAGTACTGTGAGGTATCAGCAAAGGATATGAAAAACGCACTTCGCTTTCGTGAGGATCTGGGGTTTTCATCACTTGATTTTATGTCATTTTTAGGAGAGCTTGAGGATGAATTTGATGTGGAGCTGGAGCAGGAAAAAGCAACATCAATCCATACAGTCGGGGAGGCATTAGAGCTTCTTAACGAACTTGAGATGGCAGGTTGAATAACGAATAAGGAGTGTGTATGAGAAATATAAGGGATATATGGGATAAAGCAGTTTGTGATTTTAGAGATCTTACGGCTTTAAGGTGGCTTGAAAAAAAGAATATTCATGAAAAAAGCTATGGTGAGCTGGATCAAATTATAAGAAATGTGAGAACACTTTTGGAAAAGGAGAATTTTAGAGGTTCGCATATTGCACTTATTGGTGCAAGTTCTACGGAATGGCTGGAGGGATATCTTGGAATAGTGACGGGTACTAATATAGCGGTTCCGTTGGATGCAGGACTTCCTGATGATGAACTGATAGAGCTACTTAACAGATCCGATTCAGAGGCACTTTTTCTCGGCGCTTCCAGAGCTGATTTATATAAGAAGGTATACGAAAACTGTCCTAAAATAAAGCGCATATGGATGCTTACGGAAAATGAATTTTCCAATTTTCCTAAGGCAGAATTCGATATTCCCGGAGCTATGGAATATGAGATTGCAACCATAATCTATACCTCCGGAACCACCGGAAAAAGTAAGGGAGTAATGCTGACTCAGCAGAATCTTTCAGACAATGTCAGAGCAGTTGAATATGATGGAAAGCCTGGATGTGTTACATTAAGTGTCCTTCCGATTCATCACGCATACTGTCTTGTTATGGATTATCTTAAGACACTTTCTCTTGGTGCAACCATATGCATCAATGATTCATTTATGCACATGGTTAGAAACATGTCCATTTTTAAGCCTGAAGTAATGCTTATGGTCCCGCTGATGATAGAGACTATTTATAAGAAGATTGCTGCAGCAGAAGCAGATGCATTTTTAAGAGTTGGAGTGAATAAAGATGATGGATCATCAGAAGTTGGAATAAGTAAGGCGGAGTCATCGACAGAAGAGAGTAGTTTAATAATTAAGAAGGCTCTTGCAGCAAAAGTTTTTGGCGGTAATCTCAGAATTATATTTACCGGCGGTGCACATCTAGATCCCTTTTATATTGAGAAGTTTGCTGAGTACGGAGTGGATATCCTTGAGGGGTACGGCATGAGCGAGTGTTCACCGGTTATTACAACCAATACTGTTAGTAATCACAAGCCCGGTTCCATAGGGCGGCCACTTGATAACGTGGAGCTTGCATTTGAAAATGGCGAGATTCTTGTCCGCGGCACGAGTGTTATGAAGGGATATTATAAAATGCCTGCAGAGACAGAAGATGCATTGAAGGATGGATGGCTTCATACCGGAGATAAAGGATATCTCGATGAGGATGGTTATCTTTTCATAAATGGAAGAGTGAAGAATCTCATCATCATGTCTAATGGTGAAAATGTATCACCTGAGGAAATTGAGAATAAACTTTCGTTAAATCCGCTTATTTCAGAAGTTATTGTAACTGGTGAAAATAACGGACTGACTGCAAGGATTTATCCGGAGACAGAGCTTGTTGATAAAAAGGGATTATCACCGGAGGAACTTCGTGAAGAGATTCAGAGATTTATAGATGAATACAATAGCGGACAGCTCACCTATCGCCATATAACAGCTATCGTGATCAGGCGTACACCTTTTATAAGAAATTCTACAGGTAAAATAAAAAGACAGGATGCCCTTAAAGAGAATCCTGCTGCATGAGTTTGATTGTTGAAGAGAGCTTAAGTAATATACAAAAAGACATCAGCTCCTGTCATAGTTACTCACACATAAATGGAAGAATTCCATTCAGGAAAATAGTAGTAAGTATATCTGCTACATTTTCTGCTTCTGTCTTAAAATCTTCAGCTATCCATTTATGGAGTACGCCGATGTTACAGCCAATAATCCCGGCTATGAGATACGAGTACTTTTCCTTGGACACATTGCTGCCGGAAATTGTATCAGATACTGTAGTGACATATTGATGGAACATTGTCATAGCTTTTCCAAAGAATACATCGCCCCTTGCGCTTTCAAGGAGACTTGAAAGAAAGGGGTTTTTCTTTGTGTAATTGCAGATGGCTAAAAAGTAGGATTTGCATAGATCCTTGTCGTTTTTTGGATGGAAGGACTCCATCATGTGAAATATATCATCAATAGTTTTATCCTCGGCTGCGCTTACAAGCGCGGGGATATTTTCATAATGATTATAGAAAGTGCTGCGCACAATGCCGGCTTTCTTTATCACATCTGCAACGGTTATCTTTTCAAAATCCTTTTCCTTAATAAGTAAAAAGAATGCATCAATAATTGCTTCTTCCGCGGTGCTGTATCTCTCGTCAAGTTCGTTCATGATTAGCCTTTCCGGTGTATGAAAATCGATATACAATATCCTTAAACATAATACATAGATTCTATCAGTTTTAGGGTATAATTAAAACTGTTAATCGAATATGTTCAATTGAATCAGATATATGATCAAAAATAGTTGAACCAAGTTTGAAACTGTGGCTATTAGCCATAATTGTTTCGATAAGGATTTTTATGGGAAAATATGATGACATTTTAAATATTAAAAGGCCTGTCTCGAAGAATCATCAGCCTATGCCGATTGAGAACAGGGCGGCGCAGTTTATGCCCTTTGCGGCGCTGACCGGATATGATGATGCGGTGGCTGAAACAGCCAGATATACTGAAGAAAAAATCGAACTTACAGAAGAAAAGAAGGCAGAAATCAATGAGAAGTTATCTGACCTTGAGTTAAAATTAAGGGATGGCGACAGAGTGGTAACAGTTACCTTTTTTGTACCGGATGAATTAAAAAGCGGCGGCGAATATGTTACAAGAGAAATCAGGGTAAAGCGCATAGATACATATAAAGGAACATTGGTACTTTCTGATAAAACTGAGATATGGATAAATGATATTCTATCTCTTCTTATTTGATAGAGCATAATATAATATGGAAAAAATAAAGCGTATAAACGAAAAATTTAAAAATCCAAATATCAGATCAATTTTTACTGATACAGCAATAATTGTGGGAATTCTACTTGCGAACACAATAGTCTTTTCACTTACCGGTTTTGGTATTCCATGCGTATTCAGACTATTTACCGGACTTCAATGTCCGGGGTGCGGCATGACTCATGCTGCTATTGAGCTTGCAAAAGGAAATATACATGGAGCAGTTCACTACAATGTCCTTTCAGTAACCATGATGCCGATAATTGTGGCTTATCTTATCTATAAAGGTATCGATATCATCCGCACCGGCAGTACAAAAATGAAATTATGGGAAAATATATTTCTGGTTTTTTGCTGTATTGTGATGGTGGTATTTTGTGTGTATCGTAATATACCGTCTATTCTTTCAGTTGCATATTGATTATGAATTTTTTTGAATATTTAATCATTTCAATCATTTAAAAATTTCTTTAGATATTCCATAAAAAGTATTCTTATATTCAGAGAATAAGCAGCTGTCAGTCAATTCAGAGACTATAGCTGTATTTTGATATTTGTCCTTTAATAAAGTTAAAATATTATATTGTGTCTTACTATTCAAAAAGTTATCAAACTCTTTGAAACTAAATGACAATTCAAATTGTAAAATTATAAAAAAAATATTAAAAAAATATAAACTTTATATTGCAATTATCTAGAGGTGATTAGTATAATATCTTTTAGTAAAAATGAGTTTCAAGGAATTGAATTTATTTTGAAAAAATTAAACACAATTCATATGAGAGGATGAGATAGGCTACAGATTTCTCTACATTCTTAAGACATACATCTTGATTATAGAACTCTGGCTGGTGATTGAAGTGTTATTACTTTAGAATATATGGTGCTTTTCTTAATTCTATGTGAGCTTTCATCATCAATGATTTATATCTTTTCAAATACCACGATTGTTACATCGGCTATTGATTTTAGATAGATTGATAAGAATAAGACATCATATTACTTGATTTATCACCTCGGAGATTGTTGTGGATGCATCAATAATATGTTATCTGAGTATGCTAATTGTACTTTTATAGTTTTGCAGTGGGGATTGCAATCTTCCAGTATAAGTCGAATAACAGCTATTGATAGCTGTTATATATAGGTAAATTATATAGATATGTTAATGGTTATGGGATAGCTGATAATTTATGCTAAATATGATGTTTTGAGCAATTTATTGAGGGGAAAGTATGAAAAAAGGAGAGAAAATAATATGGGGAAGAATCTGAAAATTTGTCTTGTTGGATCATCAGGGGGGCATCTTGCACATCTATATATGCTTAAGAAATATTGGCAGGATAAGGATAGGTTTTGGGTAACATTTGATAAGGAAGATGCGAGGAGTCTATTGGAAGGAGAAAAGATATATCCGGCATATTATCCTTCTAATCGTAGTATTAAGGCGCTAATTATAAACACATTTAGAGCAATCAGGATTTTGTTCAAAGAGCGTCCCACACTAATTATTACATCCGGTGCAGCACCTGCAATTCCATTTTTTTGGATTGGTAAACTTATTGGTGCTAAGACTGTATATATTGAAGTATTTGATCGAATAGATGCACCTACAATAGCAGGAAGGCTTTGCTATCCTGTTACTGATAAATTTTTTGTAGAGTGGGAAGAAATGAAGAAGGTATATCCTAAAGCAATTAATTTAGGATGCATATTTTGATTAACTAGGAGTTTGCACGCGATGATATTTGTAACTGTTGGGACACATGAGCAACCATTTAATAGACTTATTGAATATATGGATAAGTGGGCAGAAAAAAATGAAGAAGAGGTCATTATTCAGACTGGATTTTCAAATTATGAGCCCCAATCTGCGAAATGGAGTAGGTTGTTTTCTTTTCAACAAATGAATGCAAATATGGATAAGGCTCGGATTGTCATTACGCATGGTGGTCCCAGTTCGTTTATTGCGCCACTTCAGAAAGGTAAGGTCCCGATTGTTGTTCCAAGGAGAAAAGAGTTCGATGAACATGTAAATGATCATCAGCTTACATTTTGTAGAATGATTAGCGAACGTATGAAGAGTATAATCCTTGTTGAAGATGAAAAAAACTTAGGTGAAATCATTCAGAATTACGACCAGATTGTTGGAAAAATGAAAGTCGGTAGTAGTAGTAATAACGATAAATTTATTGAAGGCTTTGAAGAAAATATTAAAGAATTGGTGAATAGATGAATAAAGTTGGAATATTGTCCATGCAGCGAATTCAGAACTATGGTTCTTTTTTACAAGCATATGGACTTAAACATATCTTAGAGGAGTTAGGGTGTGAAGTTCAGTTTGTTGATTATCATCCGGGCAATACACTGATACCTGCTGATGGTGGTACAGGTTTTATGCGTAAAGTTTCTAAGGTCATGGATGTTTTTAAATACTCTGCACCTCTAAAGGAAAAGATTAAATATATCAAGTATAAAAAGAATTATGCAGCAAACTATTATCCGTATCTTGGTATTTCTGAGGAAATGAATTATTCTCCTAGAGTAAATACATTGGTCATTGGGTCAGATGAAGTATTTAACTGTGTTCAGAATAATACTAATGTTGGCTTTTCCCCAGAGCTATTTGGGTGCGACAATAATGCTCAAAAGTTAATTTCTTATGCAGCATCATTTGGTAATTCTACCATAGAGAAACTTAAAGAATATCAGGTAGATGAGAAAATTTCAGGATGGCTCAAGGAATTTGACTCTATCTCAGTTAGAGATAGGAACAGTGGAAAGATTGTTGAAGCATTGACAGGTAGTGAACCTAGTTATAATTTGGATCCTGTTCTAATGTATGATTTTCTTGGAAAATGTAAAGATATACCCGATACCGTTAATGATAATAAATATATGCTCTTGTACGGTTATTCTGGAAGATTTAGTAAAGAAGAATGTAAAGAGATAAGAAGATTTGCTAAAAGTAAAGGAATTAAGATCTATTGCATCGGCGGGGTTCAGGACTGTTGTGATAAATTTATTGATGTGAATCCTTTTGAGGTTATAGCATATTTTAAAAATGCAGACTATGTTGTAACGGATACTTTTCATGGTTCCATTATGTCAATCATTACTCATAGAAAGTTTGCAGCAGTTGTAAGAGATACTGGTTATGGAAATAGTCAGAAGCTTACAGATCTACTTGATAGATTAGGATTAGATGATAGAATCCTTTCTTCTATGACAGATATTAGTAATCTGCTTGAAAGAGAAATAGAGTATAGTTCAGTTGATAAGATTATTTCATCTGAAAGAAAAAAAACATATATATTTTTAAAAAATGAAGTTTGTGCATAGTTAAGGAAATATTAAATGATAACCCCTGCATTATTCGAAAGTAAAAAAGATTGTTGTGCCTGTGGTGCTTGCTTAAATGTTTGTCCTAAGCAAGCTATTTCTTTGCAAGAAGATGAATGTGGCTTTTTATATCCACAAATAGATGAATCAAAATGTATCAATTGTGGCGCATGCAAAAGGGTTTGTGCATACCAGAATACTGATGTTAAAAATGCTCCATTAAAGTGCTTCGCTGCAGTTAATAAAGATGAAGAGCAACGTGAAAAATCTGCATCTGGTGGTGTTTTTGCAGCAATCGCGACCAAAGTCATCCAGGATGGTGGAATTGTCTACGGTGCAGCATTTGATAATGAATGGACACTAAGACATATAGCTGTTGATTCATTAGAAGAATTAAATAAGCTTCAGGGATCTAAATATGTTCAAAGTAATACAGGTCATACATTTTCTGAAGTTAAGGAAAAACTAAATGAAGGCATCAAAGTGCTTTATAGTGGTACACCATGTCAGATTGCTGGACTTTTAAGTTTCCTGGGGAAAGATTATGATAACCTGATCACGATTGACTTGGTGTGTCATGGAGTCCCTAATAATAGAATGTTCAAAAATTATATTAGCTCTTTGGAAGAAAAGTATGGAGCTAAGGTAACAGATTTTGCATTTAGAGATAAGAAACTTGGATGGGGAAAAAATGCTAGTGCTTGCATAAATGGGAAAAAAATAAAGATTTGGGAAAGTGCTTCGCCATATTTATACTATTTTTCAAATGCCAGTATTTGCCGTGAGAACTGTTATAGTTGTAAATATGCCGGACAAAATAGACCTGCAGATCTTACTATAGGTGATTTTTGGGGAATAGAAAAACAACATCCGGAATATCTGAATTCATCTGCATGGAATGAAGCTAAAGGAATATCGCTCATTGTAGCTAATACTAATAAAGGCATTACTGAATTGAATGAGTTAAATGATTACCTTGATTTACAAGCTTCATCATTTGAGAAAGCTGCAAAAGGAAATGCTCAGTTAAATCATCCTAGTACATCATGTAATAGGGATGAAATTGTGGATTTATATGCTAAGAATGGCATGGGAGCTATTGAGCAAAGGTTTTTAAGCAAGATTGGATTACGAAAATATAGTAGCCATATAAAAGCATTCATACCTCCAAAAATGAAGCGAGCTTTGAAGCGTTTATGAAAATGATAAGATTATAATCGAATAGAGTGTGGCGTTAGAACGCAACATATACAAGTGATTGAGAAAAAGTATGATGCAATTATTTGCATAGATGAAATAATATAGGAAACACCAAATAATGAAACATGCATTCTTGATAATTGCTCATAATAATTGGTGGCAGTTAAAACAACTTATAAAGCAACTGGACAGCGAATTTCACGATATATATATCCATATAGATAAAAGATGTAAAGACTTTGATCAGGGTATTTTTTCAGAAATGACCTTGAAATCAAAGATTTATTTTTTTCAAGAATACAAAGTTTACTGGGGAGGTTATTCTCTGGTTGAAGTTGAACTTTTCTTGCTTGAGAATGCATTTAGAAATAATTATGATTATTATCATATTATTTCAGGAGGAGACTTACTTATAACTAGTAACCAAGAATTTGATGCATTTTTTGAGAATAATAAGGGCTTTGAATTTATTGATTTTGATGATAATAAACTGATAAATGATCCTGAAATTTTAAGAAGGGTTAGACTCTATCATTTTTTACAAAATTTTAGAAGAATATCTGGAAGTTCATTTATTAATTCGATTTTTGTTTTTTTTGAAAGATGCCTGTTATTATTACAAATTATCTTGCAAATTGATAGAACAAAAAAGTTAAATTGGACAATTAAATATGGATCCCAATGGGTTAGTATAACAAATGATTTGACAAAAGAGGTTTTGAATCATAAGAAAAACGTTAAAGAAGTGTTTAGATTTACAAATTGTGCTGATGAGTTATTTATACAGACAATAGCATATAATTCAATGTTTAGAGATAAAATATTTGAAAATGAGATTGATAGTCTAATGAATAACATGAGAGTGGTTGACTGGAAGCGAGGAAAGAATGGCAGTCCGTACACTTTTTGTAGTTCAGATTTTGAAAATATAATACATTCAAAAGGCTTATTTGCTAGAAAATTTTCAGAAGAGATTGATAAGGAAATAATTTTGAAGATAAATAATTATGTTAATGGTGTAGATTATGAAATTAGTTTGTGATAAAGATATGTGTAATGGATGTGGAGCTTGTGCGGCAATTTACCCCGCTAATGCAATACATATACAAGAAGATGTTTCGATTAATGAAGGTATAGATTAAAAAAATTATGAAAAAAAAAATGTCTGAATATACTAATAAAATAAGAATAGCTCATATTACCAAAAACTTTACTGCGAACGGAATTACATCAGTTGTCTTAAATTATACTAGCCATTTAGATAAAGAGATATTTGATGCTGATATTATTTCCGGTTCACCAATAACAAATGAATTAAAAGACAAGAGTATTGAAAATGGTGTTGAACTTATAGCGGTTCCATCAAAAATAGAATCCTCCAGAGGATATTATTTAGGGATATGGAATGCATTAAAAAAAGGAAAATATGATATTGTTCATGTACATGGAAATAGCGCAACAATGGCTATTGAGCTTTTAATGGCATTGGCTTTAGGAATCAGAGTTAGAGTTGCTCACTGCCATAGTAGTTCATGTGAACATTTCAAGATTCATAATAGGTTATTACCAATTTTTTTGCGCTTATATACAAAAGGATATGCATGTAGTAGTTTGGCAGGTAAGTGGCTTTTTGGAATTCACCCATTTGAGGTTCTGGTAAATGGCTTTGAAACAAAAAAATATTTGTTTAATTTAAAAAAAAGGGTGGAGCTGAGAAAAAGATTAGGTTTAACAGATAAATTTGTGATTGGTAATGTTGCTGGATTTACTAATACGAAAAATCATGAATTTTTACTAGATGTATTTGAATCAGTTGCAGACAAGGATAAAGAGGCGGTTCTCTTTTTAGTTGGCGAAGGTCCCTTGCTTAATAAAGTATTATCGAGAATTGAAAATAGTGCGTTTAGAGAACGTATTGTATATTACGGTGTTAGCAATAATGTTGAAGATTTATACAATGTAATGGATTTGTTTGTATTGCCAAGTAAGTATGAAGGATTGGGATTGGTCTTTCTTGAAGCACAGATTAATGGACTTAAGTGTATCGCCTCGGATCAAGTTCCACGTGAAGTAAATCTGAATGGTCAGACAAAATTTCTCTCGTTAACTGATTCTTTGGAGAATTGGATAAATGAAATATTGTCGATTAATGATTATGACAGAGAAAAAATGTCTATTAATTCATATAATAAATCAGCAGAATATGATATTGATAAATGTGTTAAAAGATTAGAAAATGACTATTTATCAGCTCTATAATTAGAAGCAAATTATAATTTTTTAGGTTAGGTATATCATGACAATATTTGGTCTTATTTGGATATTTGTAATGGGATATTGCTTTATGAAAAAAAACATAAAGTATATGTTTTCAGCAACACTTTTTTTTATGACTATTCAATGTGCTAATGTACTATATCTAGGTTCAAGCGGTATTGGTCCTCAAGTATTAACTTCAATTTGTTTTATAATTAAGACAATTATTTTTTTTAAAGGTAAAATGCCACGAATTAAGAAAGATAGGTCTCGATTAGCCAGTATTGCTTTGGCTGTTTTAATGGTCGTTATTATAGCTAGTACGTTAATTAATGAACAGTTTTCCGAAAAATGGCTAGTTATTCTTCAATTAGCAGTATATATTGTTACATTTCTATTTATAAAAAGAGCAGTAAAAAATATTGATAACGAGAGCTTATATGGAATTGTCAGAACAATTATAATTTTTGTGATTGTAATAGGGATTGTTCAATGGTTGATAACGATGTTTGTGCCTCCTGCTCGAATTTTATTGAAATATATTTTTTATAATGATAATAGTACGGATGTTTATTTTAATCACAATGATTATTTTCATAATAGACGAATATATTCTACATTTATGGAACCATCTTATATGTCTGCATTTGTAGTTGGAGCCTTTTATTACCTAATATCTTTTTGGAATAGGATTAAAGAGAATTATTTAATATTGTTACTTCTTATAGTCATTCTTTTTGCATCATCTAGTTCGACTGCATATGGGAACTTTCTTATTACAGGAATAGTTTTTATATTAAGTGTGAAAGAGATAAAACTAAGCTGGAAAATACTGATTATGGCTATAGCGATGTTTGCAGCCTTTTTTATTTATTCCCTTTTTTATAATGTTTTGGATGCAGTTATTTTTTCAAAGGCTTTGACAGGGTCTGGTATTACTCGAGCTCGATGGAATTATGAAGCTTATGATGCATTTTTGACTTCGCCGCTAATAGGAGTAGGCTATAAAGCAATACGCGGCAGTAGTATAATATTCTCTTTATTAGGTCAAGTAGGAATTTTTGGTCTGGTTACTTTTGTTTTATTTAATCTCAACTCTGTGTGGAGAGTTTTTTTTAGAAATATACTGAAAAAGAATTATGATACTGGATATTATGCAGTATTATATGCTGTAATATCGTCATTTATTAGTTTAGTAATCGCCTGCCCAGATCTTGATTTGTGTTCATATTGGTTTTGGCTATACTTATTAGCAAGCTATAACGGACATGAATTGGTTAGGTTCAAAAATGGTAAAAAAAAGCTTATTAGATCTGCTAGTAATAAATATTGTAATCAGTAGTTATAATCATATGAGGTATAGTTAATGAATGAAAAAGAGATTTGTGCGTCAAGTTGTAGTGGCTGTGCGGCATGCATGTCAATATGTCCTAAATCAGCTATTACAATGCAAGAAAATGAAAAAGGTTTTCTCTATCCAGTTATAGATGATAAAGCTTGTATTGACTGTAAGCTTTGCATGAAAACATGTAATACAAAGCCTGATAAATCTGAAATCAAAAATACATATTTGTTAAAAATAAAAGATCATGTTCAGCACATGATATCACAGTCAGGTGGAGCTTTTTCAGCTGTATCAGATATTATACTAAATGAACAAGGAATAATATTCGGCGTAAAATATGACGATGAGTATGAAGCAGAATTTGGTATGGCGTCAAATATATTTGAACGTGATTTAATGCATGGATTAAAATATATGCAGGCTAAAGTGAATTATACATATAGGGACGTTGAGAATGCATTGAAAACAAGAAAAGTTCTATTTGTAGGAACTCCATGTCAGGTTGGGGGCTTAAAAAAGTATCTTAAGAATAGAAATGTATCTGAAAATAATTTGGTTACAGTTGATATAGTCTGCCATGGTGTTCCATCTGTACTTATATGGAGACAGATACTTAAAGAAGCTAAAAGTAATGTAGGTGATATTAAACAGGTAATATGTAGAGATGAATTATCAACAGGTTGGGGGGATAGTCTGAGCAGCTTTTATGGAAGAAGTAAATATTCTACAAAGCATTTTATTCGAATATTTGGGTCAAATCTAGCACTTCGGGAATCTTGTTATAAATGCGAATATACAACATTAGAGAGGTGCGGCGATATAACAATAGCTGATGCTTGGGGAGTAGAAAAATTAGATTCTGATTTTTTAGATAGTAGAGGAGTTTCTTTGCTGCTTATTAATACGCAAAAAGGTGCTGAAATTCTTCAAAAGATGAAAGATAGTGTTGAATTAAAACTTGTAGATATTAATAATTATGCTCAAAAGAATATGACAGAACCATCGACTCCGCATAGGAATATTGATGAATTCTGGAGCGATTATGAGACTAAAGATTTTTCATATATTATAAGGAAGTATGCTGAGAATAATCTTTTGTTGAATTATAAATACATTATAAAAAGAGGAATAAAAGCTATATGCAAAAGAAAGTAGGAATTCTGACTTTTCATAATTCAGTAAATTATGGTGCTGTACTTCAGACATTTGCACTTAATAGAGTGTTGGCTAAAGAAGGCTTTTCAGTTGAAGTAATTGATTATGTCAATGATAAGATTGATAACGAATTAAAATCAAAAGGGCATATTGAAGAGAAGAGTATAAAAGCAATTATTAAAAGTGCACTTCAAAAATATCATGGGGCAAGAAAATTAAAGGCTTTTTCAAAGTTTATGGATGATAATATTGATTTGTCCAGGGAAAGAGATATTAAAAAGAGTTCAATAAAAAAAGTAGCTGATAATTATGATATTTTTGTGACTGGCAGTGATCAGGTCTGGAATTTATCATTAACAAATAATGATACGACTTATTTCTTGGACTTTGTACCGGACAAGGCATTGAAAGTTGCATATTCAGTTTCAGCAGGTGACTGTTTTAATGAGGATATCAAATCAGTTGATTCATTAGTAAAAAAATTTAACGCTGTATCAGTTAGAGAGACTGCTTTAAATAGTTTTATAAATGAAAATTGTAGTGTTGAGTCATGTGTTTGTTGTGATCCTGTGCTTTTAGCGGATGTTTCTGAGTTTATGAAAGTTAAAAGCAGAAGAATAATGAGGAAGAAGTATATTTTCTGTTACCTTATGGGCAATAAGCCTGGCATTATTGAAGTGGCAAGAAACATAGCAAATGAGAAAGATTTAGTACTAATTGATAATAAATCAAGTGTGCAGTTTTTTTTGCATAGTAGTCCTGAAGAGTATCTTTCCTGGATTTATAATGCAGAATATGTTTTAACAGATTCATTTCATGGGACCGCATTTTCAGTAGTATTCCATAAACAATTTGTTTCAGATAAATATGACTGTGATGGAAATATAAAGCTGAGAATTAGTAATTTACTGGATTCTCTCGGACTTAAGGATTATTTTGTTTCGATAAATGCCCAAAATATGGAAATTATAAAAGACTTAATTAATAAACAGATTGATTATGAAAAGGTAGAAGAACAAAAAAAGATAATGTCTGATAAATCACATGATTGGTTGATAGATGCAGTCGAAGGATAAATTATTAGCTTTTTGAGAAATGATTGATGTAAGCACAAGATATTATTACTATTTTGAGGAAAGTTTATGAGTGAAAATAGAAGTATAAAAAAGAACTTTATTTGGCAGGTTGGGATTGAAATAACAAACATGTTATTGCCATTGGTAACATCACCTATTTTAGCAAGGCGAATGGGAGCGGAGACTCTTGGAATTTATTCATATGTATATACCGTAACATATTATTTCCTGCAAATTGCTTTATTAGGTATGTTTCAGTATGGTACAAGAGAGATTGCTGTAGCCCGTGATAATAAGACGTTATTAAATAAAAAGTTCAGTGAGCTTTTTTGTTTTCAGCTAATTCATGGCAGCATAGTCTTGATTGTTTTCTTATTATATTCAGTTATATTTTCTAAATATACTGTACTTATGCTTATTCAGACTATTTATTTTTTAGGAGCTTCTGTTCTTCTTATTAATTATGTTTTTACAGGTCTTGAAGAATTCAATATCATTGCTGTTAAAACTATGATAATTAGAGCAATTGGTGTGATATTAATTTTTACTTTCGTACAGACAAAAGAAGATCTACCTTTATATACATTGATTATGGCAGCCGAACCTATGGCAGGGGCACTTGTATATATTTCACTTGCAAAAAGAAGAGTAAAGCTCGTTAAAGTTAATTTGATAGATGTTTTTAAGCATATAAAGGGATTGTACATGATTTTTATCCCTATTCTGGCCACATTTTTATATGCCACTATGGATAAGTTGATGCTTGGAAATATGTGTAGTATGGAACAGCTTGGCTTTTATTCTAATGCGGAAAAAGCACTAATAGCAAAGAATCTTGCAGTTGCGTTAAGTGTAGTATTAGTACCTAGAATGTCGAAACTTGCAGGTGATCGCAAATCTGATAAATTTAATGAATTGCTAGATAAGTCCTTAGAGGTTATTCTTTTACTTACTATAGCATTTGGATTTGGAACTGCAGGTGTGTCATCTTCATTTTCAGTAGTATTTTGGGGGAAGAATTTTATTGATTGTAGTAGCTTGATTCAGGTTATGAGCTTTACACTTCCCGCATATGGCTTGACTTATGTTATCAATAATCAGTATCTTGTCCCTTTAAAAAAAGAAAGCATATATATAAGAGCAACTGTCTTTGGAGTGTTTGCAAATCTTCTGATTAACTTTATATTGATTCCATCCTATGGTGCTTATGGTGCTGCAATTGCAACTTTAGCGACTCAATATATCGTGCTTATTATTGAATGTATTGCAATAAGAACTGAGTATTCGATTATTCCTGTAATAAGGAATGCAGTACCATATGTTTTATTTGCATTGTTAATGTATTTTTCAATCAAATATATTGATAATAGTTTTGACTTTAGTTTAATTTCTTTGGTGATGGAGATAGTAGTAGGTAGTTTGATATTTCTTGCGTTTTGTATTGGATATTGGATTTTGTTTAAAAAAGAGATGTATTTGAGTATCATTCAAAACGTAATAAATCAGGTAGTTGTTAAGCTTCCGGGTTCATCTATTAGTAAAAACGCTTAATTATTTCCAAATCAAAGCCTCCTACTGAAATCGAAGTAAAGATTTCAGTAGGAGGCAATTATTCAGTAGCTTTTATTTGACCAAAGAGAATCTAATTTTCTCGCCAATTTCTTCGCTCTTTACCTCATAAATATTGTCTTGTGAAAGCATAAGTCCAGTAGGGTTTCTTCCGATAATGACATACTGATTATTGCAATCCCTTGAGATATACGTTCGCAGTGCGTCATCCAATAAAACATCTGCATTATCTATAACAAATAATTTGTCTTTAGATTGATTTATAGAATTTTTATATCCTTTTTTATATCTAAATAATTAAAGCACTTAATTCTCTTGTCTTCTGCAGACATTTCTTCAATAAATGAAAATATTGCAGACTTGCCTGTTCCGGAATCACCTACTACAAAAGTTATGTTGTAATCCAAATTGAAATTTACTTCAAAAACAGTATGTGTAGTATATATATGATTCGTAATAACAGGTTTAATTTTCATTAGTCCTGAAATCAAGGTTTCAAATTGAGAATATTCTCGCAATATTCAAGTAGAGACTTAGTAAATATATATGATAATTTGTAATCAGCGAATGATATACATTATTTCGTTTGGGAGGTTATTACTTGAGAAAGAAAACTATATGGGGACTAATTATGACAATGGGAATTTTAACAGCTTGTGGAACTGGAAATGTTGAGAAGGTGGCTGGTGCAGAAAACACTACTGCAAATGAAGAAATAGTTGAAGAGGTTGAAAACACCACAGAAGATGGTGGAACTGCGTCAGAAGAGGCTGTAGCAACTACAGAAGAAACTAACACTTCTGTAGAAGAGAATGATGATGAGAGTGGCGCTGCATCTGATGCAGAAAATGCTAAATCCGAAGATACTAAAACCGAAGATACAGATGAAAGCAGCAATAGTGCATATGAAGAGGCAATAGCTCAGGAGACATCTGTTTCAGAGGAAGCTACAGTGAGCGAAGAAGGTAATGATAGCGAGGAGCGCGTACCTACTGCAGAGATTGGTGAACATGTTCTACCTAAATATACGAATCTCAGAACAGATGAAGCAGGAACAATAGAGCATATTTCCTACACAGGGCACAATTATGCCGGAGATGGAAGCGAGATAACGAAGGAAGCTAATGTATATCTTCCTCCGAACTATGATCCTTCAAAGAAGTATAATCTGATGATCCTTTTGCACGGTATAGGCGGTGATGAGGATGAGTGGGGACTTACCAAGAGTACTTCCAGGGTCAAGGCCATAATGGATAATCTTACATATTATGGTGATATCGAGCCATTTATTGTTGTAACTCCAAATGGAAGAGCCGGAGCAGATACAGATAAGAATACAAAAGCAATCGATTCTTTCTATAAATTTGGCGAAGAATTGAGGAACGATCTCATTCCATACATGGATTCACACTATAGCACTTATGGCGAGTATGATGAGAATGGATATGACCTGTCTGCGGCCCGTGCTCACAGGGCAATAGCAGGACTTTCCATGGGTGGAATGCAGACTATAAATATTGGACTTGATGAGTGCAATGATATGTTTGGATATTTTGGAGCTTTTTCAGCAGCACCTACTAGCTATCCTGCTACGAAAACCGCAGAGATTCTAAAGGATTGCGAATATCCGATTTATTACTTCTATAATATATGTGGTCTTCAGGATCGAATTGCATACCAGAGTTCCTCTGCAGCAGCTAAAAATCTTCCTGCACTTAGCGACAAGTTCACAGAAGGAGAGAACTTTATGTGGCAGGAGATGGATGGAGGTCATGATTTCCATATCTGGTATCAGGGATTCTATAATTTTGCGCAGATCGCTTTTAAATGAGATTTGCAATGTATTTTTGACAAGGCTAAATGTTTGTAAAAGTCTAAAAAAGCAAAAGAATAATAAAAAAAGGCAGTTAGATAAGGAATCTACAGCTGCCTTTTTTTATGAAGAGACCCAAATACACAGCACGAATGCAAAAGTTTTATGGCTACTTAGTTCAGATCCAGATTATCTCGTGTGATGTTCTTTAGCCATTTCCGACTTCTGTAGTGATTGATAACCCATGGCCATTTTACAAATTCGTCGGTGCAGAGCAGGAAGTATACCCACATGGGAGGCAGTTTTAGAAGAGCGGCTGCAATGAAGCCCAGCGGTACGGCATAGCACCACATATCGATTGTGTCACAGATAAAGCCAAATTGGCTATCGCCCCCTGCACGGAATACTCCGGCTATGAGGGTTGTATTAACTGCTGCACCCATTACATAATAGGTATTGATCAAAAGCATTATCTTCAGATAATCTTTTCCTGCAGGTGTGAGATTTGCAAAATTAAGGAATATCGGAATTAACAGGAAAATGATAAATCCTCCGATGGCACCGAAAAGTACAGTCATTTTCATCAATGTCTTTGATGCTTTGTCCGCATCTTCGAGCCTGTTCTCACCAATTATCTGTCCAAGAAGGATTCCACCTGCGCTAGCTACACCGAAGCAAAGGATTGTTCCGAAATTCCTTGCAAGAGAAGTGAAGGAATAAGCTGCTACCACATCTGTTCCAAGGAACTGTCCGATAATCACGGAGTACATTGAAAAAGCAAGTCCCCATGAAATATCATTAAGCATTGCAGGAAGCGCCATTTTAAAGAAGTCCTTGAGAAGCAGATCATTACTGATAAACATATAGGAGAGCTTAAGCTTGACATCCTTGCTTCTTATTGAAACGATTATGCATAAAATAAGCTCGATCACTCTTGAGATAGAAGTTGCAAGAGCAACTCCGGCAGCACCAAGCTTTGGCGCACCGAAAAGACCGAATATAAATACTGCATTAAGTAATATATTCAGTGAAAATGCTATTGTATTTAATACGGTAGAAATGGAGACTCTTCCGATACTTCTTAGTGTTGCAAGATAAATTTCAATTATGCCCCAGCAGAGATACGCAACACTGATATTTCTTAAATAAGTAGCACCTATAGCTATAAGTTCCGGATCCGGTGTAAATACACGCATCATAAGAGTTGGGAAAAACATTGCTGCTGAAGCGAATAAAACTGCTGCAAGTAATGAGAATCTAAGCGCAATTCCCTCCACCACATCTATAGCACGCATGTCGCCTTTACCATAGTACTGTGAGCAAAGCATTGTAACCCCGGTGCCAAGTCCGTAAAAGACCATAAAAAGGATGCTTGCATACTGGGCGGCAAGTGAAACTGCAGATATGTGGCTTTGTCCCACATAATTCAGCATGATAACGTCAGCAGAGTTAACTGCCACGCTAAGAAGATTTTGAAAAACTATAGGAATAGTAAGTTTCAAAATCTGAGATCGATAATTCTGTTTTCTGTCTTTCATCTTCGTAACCCCTTGTTGTAGCTAAGTTTATTTTGCACAATTTAATTTGTGCGGAGCACGTAGTGCTTTTTCGCTGGCTAAGTGCAAACTTGCTGTATTCATAATGATAACATATAGGCTGCTGATTTTCCTCAGAAATTGATTTATAGCAGCAAATCGAAGCAAATGATCTTAGGAGTTTCCCAAGTCTGATGTTTAGCCAATTTCTAAAGTTTATAGGTTGTAAATAAGAAGTTTTAGGGCATATTCACCTTGACTTTTTTTATGCTCATCGTTAAACTAGTTTGCAGAGCGTTGAAGATGTGGGGCATACCCCAAGATGTTCTGTTTTCCTATTTCAGAGAGACAGGTCACTGGCTGAGAGCCTGTCAGGTAAAGACAGTACGGAAATTTCGCATTGGAGCTACAACTGAAGATTTGAAATGAGAGTCTGCTATTTTTGGCAGGAATCAGGGTGGTACCGCGGATTATATTCGTCCCTTACATCTTTGCGATGTAGGGGACTTTTCATTTTAGGAGGTAGAAATGATAAAAGAGCAGTTAGACAAAATCAGGGAAAGTGCACTTAAGCAGATAGGCGATACTGAAGGCCTTGATATGCTGAATGATATCCGTGTTAATTTTCTTGGTAAAAAAGGTGAGCTTACAGGTATCCTTAAGAGCATGAAGGATGTGGCACCTGAGGACAGACCTAAGGTTGGTCAGATGGTGAACGAGGTTCGTGAAGAGATTGAGAAGAGTCTTGAGAACACGAAGAAGCGTCTTGAGGCAGCCGTAAGAGAGGCTAAGCTTGCAAGTGAGACAATTGATGTAACTCTTCCTGCAAAGAAGAACAATGTCGGACATCGTCATCCCAATACCATTACTCTTGAGGATGTTGAGAATGTCTTCATTGGAATGGGTTATGAAGTAGCAGAAGGTCCTGAGGTAGAGAAGGACTATTACAATTTTGAAGCACTTAATATTCCTGCAGATCACCCTGCAAAGGATGAGCAGGATACATTTTATATCAGCGGAGACTTACTTCTTCGTACACAGACTTCATCTACACAGGTTCATGAGATGGAGAAGGGCAAGCTTCCTATTAAAATGATAGCTCCCGGCCGTGTATTCAGAGCAGACGAAGTTGATGCTACACACAGCCCCAGCTTCCATCAGATTGAAGGTCTTGTAATTGATAAGGACATCACATTTGCTGATCTTAAGGGAACTCTTGCTGAGTTTGCAAAAGAGATCTTTGGCGAGGATGTTAAGGTTAAATTCAGACCTCATCATTTCCCGTTCACAGAGCCTTCAGCAGAAATGGATGTCAGCTGCTTCAAGTGTGGTGGTAAGGGATGCCGTTTCTGTAAAGGTGAGGGTTGGATAGAGATCCTTGGTTGCGGAATGGTTCATCCTCATGTACTTGAGATGAGTGGCATTGATCCTAATGAATACACAGGCTTTGCATTCGGTCTTGGTCTTGAGCGTATTGCAGTACTTAAGTATGAGATTGATGACATGCGCCTTTTGTATGAGAACGACATCAGATTCTTAGAGCAGTTCTAATATATAAAATCGGATATAAACTATCATTTTTAGAGGAGAATAAAAGTGGACGCTAATTTAAATTGGATAAAAGCATATGTACCGGACTTAAATGTAAGCGATCAGGAGTTTCTTGATGCACTCACTCTTTCCGGAACAAAGGGCGAAAGTTTTCATCGCCTTGATAAAAACCTTGATAAAATAGTTGTTGGTCAGATTGACAAGATTGAGCCCCATCCAGACGCTGATAAGCTTGTTATCTGCCAGGTTAACATCGGTTCAGAGATGATACAGATTGTCACTGGTGCCAAGAATATGAAGGAAGGAGATAAGGTTCCCGTTGTTCTTGATGGCGGAAGAGTTGCAGGCGGTCATGACGGAAGCCCGAATCCTGAAGATGGTATCAAAATCAAAGCCGGAAAGCTTCGCGGAATTCCCAGCCAGGGAATGATGTGCTCAATCGAAGAGCTCGGTTCATCCAAAGATTTTTATCCCGATGCACCGGAGGATGGACTTTACATTCTTCCTGAAGATACAGAGGTTGGCGCTGATGCGGTAGATATTCTTGGTCTTCATGACACTGTTTTCGAGTTTGAAGTAACAAGTAACAGAGTAGACTGCTACAGCATCCTTGGTATTGCCAGAGAGGCAGCTGCTACATTTAAGCTTCCTTTTAAGGCTCCTGAGGTGAAAGTAGAGGAGACTTCTGAAAAGGCATCAGATTATATTTCTGTTGAGATTAAGGATAAGGATCTTTGCAGCCGTTATTGCGCAAGAGTAGTGACAGATGTTAAGGTTGAGCCTTCACCTGAGTGGATGCAGAGAAGACTTGCAGCTAATGGTGTAAGACCTATAAACAACATAGTTGATATCACAAACTATGTAATGCTTGAGTATGGTCAGCCTATGCACGCATTTGATCTTTCAACAATCGCAGGTAATAAGATTATTGTTAAACGTGCTAAGGATGGCGAGAAGTTCGTGACACTTGACGGTCAGGAGAGAACACTTGACAGTGAAGTTATCATGATCTGTGATGGAGAAAAAGAAGTTGCCATTGGTGGTATAATGGGCGGTGAAAACTCCATGATCACAGAGTCAGCTAAGACTGTTCTTTTTGAAGCAGCAACCTTCAATGGACCTAACATCCGTAAGAGCTCCAAGAGAATCGGACTTCGTACAGATGCATCAGGCTTCTTTGAAAAAGGACTTGATCCTAACAACGCAGAGGACGCTATAAACCGTGCATGCCAGCTAATTAATGAACTTGGCTGTGGTAAGGTTACTTCAGGTATTGTTGAAGAAAAGTCACCTATCAAGCCTCTTAACAGAATTAAGTTTGAGCCTGACAGAATTAATAAACTTCTCGGAACAGATATTGATACACAGACAATGCTTGATATTTTCGCAAGAGAAGAGCTTACATATGATGAAGCTTCTAACGAGATTATTATCCCAAGCTTCAGACAGGATCTGATCGGTATGTGCGATATCGCTGAGGAAGTAGCAAGATTCTATGGATATGATAAGATTCCTATGACACTTCCTAAGAATGCACCTACTACAGGTAAGCTTACATTCAAGATGACAGTTGAGAAGACAGCAAGAGAAGTTGCTCAGTTCTGCGGATTTTCACAGGCTTATGGCTACTCTTTTGAAAGCCCCAAGGTATTTGATAAATTACTTTTACCTGAAGATGCTCACGAGAGAAAAGCTATAAAGATTTCCAATCCTCTTGGTGAAGATTTCTCAATTATGAGAACTATTCCGCTTAACGTTATTCTTACAAGCCTTGCTACAAACTACAAGCGCAGAAATAAGGATGTTAAGCTTTATGAGATAGCAAACATTTATCTTGCAAAGGAGCTTCCTTTAACTGAGCTTCCTGATGAGAGATCACAGTTCGTACTTGGTTTCTATGGAGAAGGCGACTTCTTCACAATGAAGGGTGCTGTTGAAGAATTCCTTGCTCAGATTGGAATGGATAACGATCTTGAATATGATGCAAAGGCAGGTAAGGTATTCCTTCATCCCGGACGCCAGGCTCAGATTTCATTCAAGGGCGAAGTTATAGGTTACCTTGGTGAAGTACATCCTGAAGTACTCGATAATTATGGAATCGGAACAAGAGCTTACATTGCAGTTCTTGATCTTCCTGCAATCGTGCCTCATGCAAATTATAACCGTGTATACACAGGAATCGCTAAGTTCCCTGCAGTAACACGAGATATCAGTATGGTTGTTCCTACAGAGGTTACAGCCGGTGAGATTGAGAAGATGATCAGGCAGCGCGGTGGTAAGAAGCTTGAAAAGCTTGAACTGTTCGACATCTATGAAGGTTCTCAGATTGAGAAGGGCTTTAAGTCTATGGCTTATTCACTTGCATTCAGAGATAAGGAAAAGACTCTTGCTGATGACGAAGTAAACGGCGCAATGAAGAAGATTTTAAATGGCCTTGAAAGCATGAATATTTCTCTTAGAAGTTAATTATTCAGCATATGTTTTTTGAGCTGTATAAGAAAAGGAGACAAAATGAAAAGTACTAACGTATGGACAAAATACACTGCAAAACAGCTTAAGGAAGTTGAAGCTTTTGCAGATTCTTACAAGAACTTCCTTGATAATTCAAAGACAGAGCGCGAAGCTATCGATTCTATAGTTAATGAGATCGAGGATGCAGGCTATCGCGAACTCAACACACTTATTGGTTCAAACACCAAGCTAAAAAAAGGTGATAAGGTTTATAGCGTATGGATGAACAAGTCCATCGCTATGTTCCAGATTGGTTCTGAGCCTCTTGAAAATGGTATGAACATCCTTGGAGCACATATCGATTCTCCCAGAATGGATGTTAAGCAGAATCCCCTTTATGAGGATACAAGCATCGCATACCTCGATACACATTACTATGGCGGAATCAAGAAATATCTTTATGTAGCAATTCCGCTTTCAATTCACGGTGTTGTTGTTAAGAAGGATGGCACTACAGTTCAGCTCAATGTTGGTGAGGATGAGGATGATCCGGTATTCTTCATCAGTGATCTTCTTATTCACCTTTCAGGTGACCTTATGAGCAAGAAGGCTTCACAGGTAGTTGAGGGTGAAGCTCTTGATCTTATCGTTGGTAGCAGACCTTTTGTAATTGAGAGCGATGAGAAGAAAAAGGACGAGAAGAAGAGCTCCAAGCTCACAGAAGGCCAGCAGTATGCTGTAGATTATGAGAAGGCAGAAAAAGAAGAAAACGGCAAGATAAGCGGAGCTGTTAAGAGAGGAATTCTTGGTATTCTTAACGATCTCTATGGTATTGAGGAGGAGGATTTCCTTTCAGCAGAGCTTGAGATTGTACCTGCAGGAAAAGCAAGAGATGCAGGCTTTGACCGTTCAATGATCCTTGGTTATGGCCAGGATGACAGAGTATGCGCATATCCTTCCATGAAGGCACTTCTTGAAGTTAAGAATCTGACAAGAACAGGCTGCTGCATCCTTGTAGATAAAGAAGAAATCGGTAGTGTTGGTGCTACAGGTATGCAGAGCAGATTCTTTGAGAATGCAGTAGCAGAACTCATGAACCTCTGCGGTGATTACAACGAAATTAAGCTTAGAAGATGTCTTGCAAACTCATGCATGCTTTCTTCTGACGTAAGTGCTGCATTCGATCCTATGTATGCAGGCCAGTTTGAGAAGAAGAACGCAGCTTATCTTGGACTTGGCCCTGTTATCAATAAGTTTACAGGAAGCCGTGGTAAGTCCGGTTCTAATGATGCTAACGCTGAGTACATTGCACATATCAGAAGCATCTTCGAAGAGGATGATATAACATTCCAGACTGCTGAGCTTGGTAAGGTAGATGTAGGTGGCGGTGGAACAATCGCATACATTCTTGCTCTTTATGGCATGAATGTAATTGATAGTGGTGTTGCTGTTCTTAACATGCATGCTCCGTGGGAGGCAACTTCCAAGGCTGATATCTATGAAGCACTGAGAAGCTATAAGACATTCCTTGAAAAGGCAAGTCTTACAAATATGTAATTTTGTTTTCATCCGGCAGAATATCCATCTGCCGGATGATTGTTGCTGTTGTAGATAATTATTGTTTTAGATTTTTGGAATCTAGGATATCGATATATTGCTGCAGCATTAGATATAAACAGTCGTTATTAGTTGAGGAGTTTAAATTGAGCAATACAAATACAGATGTGAATGATCCCAATCTCGGACTTCGCACCAGTGATTATTATTTTGATCTTCCCGAGGAGCTTATAGCCCAGGATCCTCTTCCTGCAAGAGATGATGCCAAGCTTCTTGTTATGAACAAAAACACGGGGAAGATTCAGCATAAGATTTTCCATGAAATTATAGATTACCTGCAGCCGGGAGACTGCCTTGTTCTAAATGACACGAAGGTAATTCCTGCAAGACTTCTTGGTACAAAAAAAGATACCGGAGCTGCAGTTGAAATTCTTCTTCTTAAAAGAAGAGAAAATGATATATGGGAGACTCTTGTAAGACCGGGTAAAAAGCTTCGCCCCGGTGCTGAAGTTACTTTCGGTGATGGAAGCCTTACTGCGAAAATTCTTGATATAGTTGAAGAAGGTAACAGACTTGTTCAGTTCTACTATGAAGGAATTTTTGAGGAAGTTCTGGATAAGCTTGGTGAGATGCCGCTTCCGCCTTATATTACACATAAGCTTCAGGATAAAAATATGTATCAGACAGTTTATGCGAAATATGAAGGATCAGCAGCTGCACCTACAGCAGGGCTTCATTTTACTACAGAGCTTCTTGATAAAATAAAGGACAAAGGTGTAGACCTCGCCTATGTAACTCTACATGTTGGACTTGGTACCTTCAGACCTGTAAAGGTCACAAATGTTCTTGAACATCACATGCACACTGAGTGGTATCAGGTTACTGCCGAAGCTGCTGAGAAAATCAATAAAGCAAAGAAAAGCGGACATAGAGTTATCTGCGTTGGAACTACAAGTTGCAGAACTATTGAGAGTGCTGCAGATGAAAATGGTAATATAGAGGCATGCGCAGATAATACTTCAATTTTCATATATCCCGGCTATAAATTTAAGGTGACAGATTGTCTTATAACAAATTTCCACCTGCCGGAATCGACTCTTGTGATGCTTGTTTCAGCCCTTGCTGGCAGAGAAAACGTGCTTAACGCCTATAACGAGGCTATTAAATTACGATATAGGTTTTTCAGTTTTGGAGATGCTTGTTTCTTTACTGATGACGAAATTTAGGCTATAATTACAGTTACAATAGTATTCGAGGGGGATATTATGGAAGAAAGAAGAAAGTATAGAAGACTTGATCTTGATGGCGAACTTATAATGAATCCCATTGGAAGTGACTGTGAGCCTGAGGCTGTAGCCATTTCTGTTATTAATGCATCCAGAGCAGGAATGGGATTCCAGTCAGATTTACAGCTGACCATGGGTGATAACTATGAATGTAACCTTACTCTTTGGACCAAAGAGGTTCTTCATGTCTTCATCAAAATTGTCAGAGGTACTGCGCTGGAAGACAGTTATGAATATGGCGCGATTTTCATAGGTATGCCTGAATATGACAGACAGAGGATTTCTGTTTATGAGACAGTTCAGGAGACGTTAGAAGAGATGTAATTTAAAGCCTTCCCGGTAACGGGAAGGCTTTTGTAATATTAGCTAGTCGAGTTTCCTAATGCAAAAATGATAGACAAGCTTAATGCCTGGAATAATTTATTAAGACTCCTGGAATTATTTTATAAGACTTCTCAAATCTTTGAAAAATTCAGGATATGAAATTCCCACACACTTATCATCTATAATTCTTGTTGCGCCTTCTGCAGCCAGTGCAGCAATAGCGAAGGTCATGGCTATTCTGTGATCACCTTCCGAATCAATGTCAGCGCCATAAAGCGGCTTTCCGCCATGTATGATCATTCCATCATCTGTGGGTTCAATATCAGCACCCATAGCTTTAAGATTCTTGCAAACACTATCAATTCGGTTTGATTCCTTTACTTTAAGCTCGGCAGCATCCTTAATGATAGTAGTGCAGTTAGCGGTTGCAGCTACTACAGCAAAGATAGGAAGCTCATCGATCATGGTAGGGATAAGCTTTCCTGATACTTCGAATCTTCCATTCTCATTGCCATGAAGATCTGAATAACGAACATGAAGATCTGCTCTTGGCTCGATGGACTCATCGTAATTCTCAAGCTGAATATCTGCGCCCATCTGAGTAAGAATACTGAGGATTCCTGATCTGGTCTTGTTGATCCCGACGTTATGTATCACAATGTCAGAACCCGGAACAAGAAGAGCAGCAGCTATAAAGTATGCGGCTGAAGATATGTCACCGGGTACATTAACCTTAATACCGTGGAGAGGTGATCCCGGGTGAAGAATAGTTGCGGAGCTTCCCTTGACATCAACTTCATTGTGAATATCAGCACCGAAAGCTCTGAGCATGATCTCAGTGTGATTTCTGCTAAGAGCAGGCTCGTAAACAACTGTATCACTTTCAGAATAGAGTCCTGCCAGCACAATACATGATTTAACCTGAGCTGAAGCAACAGGGCTGTGGTAAGTGATACCAAGAAGCCTTTTTCCACCCTTAATAATGAGAGGAGCGCATTCATTCCCTTTAAGAGAAGATATGTCAGCACCCATCTGGGTAAGAGGCTTGATGATTCTGTTCATAGGTCTTTTTTCTATGGAACTGTCACCTGTGATCATGGAATCAAATGGCTGAGCAGCAAGAATTCCGGCAAGCAGCCTTGTTGTAGTGCCGCTGTTGCCGGTATAAATTGTTTTTGACGGAGCATTAAGACCATGAAGTCCTTTACCGTGGACTGTTATGGTCGGCACTCCGTTCATAGGTCTTTGTGAATGCTCAATCTGAATACCGAGCTGTTTAAAACATTCGATTGTTGACAGACAATCCCCGCTTTTCAAGAAACCGGTAATCTCAGTTGTTCCTTCTGAAATGGCCCCAAACATGATACTTCTATGCGAAATAGATTTATCCCCAGGAACAAAAATACTGCCGGTCAATGGCTTTGAACTTTTTTCAATGCTTATCATGGTTAATTCCCTCTTTTTAATCAAGTAGTATATTTTAGCCTAAAGGTATCAGTCGATTGACGGATATCCATGAGTCTCTAATAATTTTAATGCCTTCTCCATGGCTTTGTCATCATGAAATTCTATACTTAACGTGCCATGTTCAAATTCACGATTGTGTACGATGCCGATGTTCTTGATATTGATTCCGTTTACGGAAAGGAGAGTGGCAACTGATGCAATATTACCCGGTTCATCAGCTATATCAACTCTGATAACATAAGTCTTCTGGATAGGTCCTCGTCTCAGGTCATTAAATGAATCTCTGTATTCTCTTGCATTTGAGAAGAAATTCATAAGAGCATCTCCGTCAACCTCATCGACTACCTGCTTCATTTCTGTAAGATAAGAAATGTATTTATCAAGCAGTGTAGATATATTTTTGTGGTTTGTAAGACAGATCTGCTGTAGCATCACAGGTGAAGAAGAAGATATTCTTGTGATGTCCTTGAAACCACCGGCTGCGATCATTTTCATAAGACCATCTTCGGAGTCGCTGTCGTGCACCAGGTTAACAAGACATCCACTTATTACATGCGGAACGTGGCTCACTGCAGCTGTAATAAAATCATGCTGCGTATATGGAATTATAAGTGGGGTTGCACCCATCAGCTCTACAAGCTCTTTGTAATTGGCAAGTCTCTCATCAGAAGTCTTCTCGGTTCTGGTGAGGATGTAAAATGCATTCTCCAGTATAGATGCCTTGGAATTGATGTATCCGATTCTCTCAGTACCTGCCATTGGATGGCCACCGATAAACTGGTCCTCTAACCCAAGCTCCTTCACATGCTCATGGATACTGGTCTTAACAGAACCGATATCAGTAAGAGTGGTCTTGCGATTAAGGTAAGGCTTTATTAGTTTTAAATTATCGTTATTTCGTTCTATCGGTGCACACAGAAAAATGTAGTCACATTCTGAGAATCTCTCATCTATCTTGTCACATGCTATATCAACTATTCCGTCCTCTTTTGCTTTGAGAGAAGTCTCAATATGAGGTGTGTAAGAAATAATGCGGATATTAGGATTCTTGGCCTTAAGAGCTCTGGCCATAGAACCACCGATAAGACCCAAACCTACAAAGCCGCAAGTGATATTATCAGTATTCATTTGGATTGGTCTCCTTAAAATCTATAGTTTTTATGAGCTGTTTCCATCTTTGCCCACTGTTAATGATTGATTATTGGGATAAAAGAAAATAGTTTCCCTATAAAATACGCTTAAAATCTACTAAACTATATCACGTTAAAGTGCGAAAATCAATGAATTTGCCTAATTATATGAGAATTTGCAGTTACTGTTCAGACAGCTCTGCGCACTTGCTGCGCTGAGCGTGAGAATGTTCTACGTCTTGAATATAGGATTTGCCCCTTTGCCGAAGGCAACTGGAATGGGCAAATCCAGTTGCTGTGAGCACCGTAAGGTGTGAACAGTAACAGTTTTTTATCCTATTGTGCAAATTTGATTGAATTACTTGTATTGTATGCACAATTTTAGTAAAATGTATGCATAGGGTTTGGGGGGAATCTTAATTTTTCTAGTTAAATTTCCCAACATAATTTAAGACTTGGAGGAACAAAAGATGAAAGTTTACACAAGTGACAAAATACGCAACGTCGTACTCTTAGGTCATGGGGGAGCAGGAAAGACTTCACTTGCTGAGGCAATGGCTTATCTTGCAGGTATTACCTCCCGAATGGGTAAAGTATCTGACGGCAATACCGTTAGTGACTTTGATAAAGAGGAACAGAAGCGACAGTTTTCAATCAGCACAACTAACATTGCGCTGGAATGGGAAGATCACAAGATCAACCTTCTTGATGCCCCCGGATTTTTCGATTTTATCGGTGAGGTTCAGGAGGCAATGAGCGTAGCAGATGCAGCTATTATCGTTGTTTCCGGTAAAGCAGGCGTGGAAGTTGGAACTGAAAGAGCATGGGATCTTTGCGAGAAATATGGCATACCGCGTATGTTCTTTGTATCAGACATGGATATCGACGATGCTTCATACAGACAGGTTGTGCAGGATCTTACAGATAAATACGGAAAGAAAATCGCACCCTTCAACCTTCCTACCCGTGAAAATGAGAAGTTTGTAGGATATGTAAATGTAATTCAGGAAAAGGGCTTCCGCTGGGAGGGCAAAGATGCCATTGAGTGTGAAGTTCCCGAATATAACCTTGAATATTTGAAACAGTATAGAGATACACTTATGGAGGCAGTAGCCGAAACAAGTGAAGAATTTATGGATAGATATTTCAGTGGAGATACCTTCTCAGAGCAGGAGATCAGATCAGCACTCAGAAATAATGTATGTGACGGATCAATTGTTCCTATAGAAATGGGATCAAGCATTCTTGCACAGGGTGTTTACACACTGATGGACGATATTATTAAATACATGCCTGCTCCTGAGAACCGTAAGATGGCAGGTATCAACATGAAGACCAACGAGATATTCGAAGCTAACTTCGATTTCTCAAAACCTAAGACAGCATTCGTGTTTAAGACAATGATGGATCCTTTCATTGGTAAATACTCAATGATAAAGGTTCGCTCCGGCGTTATCAAGACCGATGATGTAATGTATGATACCAATAAGGATTCAGAGGTTAAGATCGGTAAGATTTATGTAATGCAGGGCAATAAGACAATTGAAGTTCCCGAGCTTCATGCCGGTGATTTCGGTGCCCTTCAGAAGCTGGATGTTTCAACAGGTGATACCCTTTCAACAAAGGCTAATCCTGTTCAGTATGCTAAGATGGATATTTCAGAGCCCTACACCTATATGAGATATAAGGCTCAGAATAAAGCTGATATCGATAAGATTGCACAGTCTCTTGCAAAGCTTGCTGCTGAGGATGCAACACTTAAGGTTGTTAATGATGCTGAAAACCATCAGTCACTTATCTATGGTATGGGTGATATGCACCTTGAGATTGCTGTTAGTAAGCTGCTTAATGAGTACAAGGTTGCAATTGACCTTGATAAGCCGAAGGTAGCTTTCAGAGAGACGATTCGTAAGAACTCAGATGTTGAGTACAAGTATAAAAAGCAGACCGGTGGTCACGGCCAGTACGGACACGTTAAGATGCGCTTCGAGCCTTCAGGTGATGACAGCAAGCCTTATGTATTCGAGCAGGAAGTTGTCGGCGGTGCAGTTCCGAAGAACTATTTCCCTGCAGTAGAAAAGGGTATAGCAGAAGCTGCTCAGAGAGGACCTCTTGCTGCATATCCCGTAGTGGGAGTTAAGGCTGTGCTTTATGATGGATCATATCATCCGGTTGACTCTTCTGAAATGGCATTCAAGGTTGCTGCAAGCAATGCCTTCAAGAAGGGATTCATGGATGCTACACCTGTACTTCTTGAGCCTATAGCTACTCTTAAGGTAACAGTTCCGGATTCATTTACCGGTGATGTAATGGGTGACCTTAATAAGAGAAGAGGTCGTGTGCTTGGTATGAATCCTACAGGCGATGGAAAACAGGTCATCGAGGCTGACATTCCTATGATGGAACTCTTTGGATATTGCACAACCTTGAGATCAATGACAGGTGGTGCAGGTGATTACGAGTACAGCTTTACAAGATATGAGCAGGCTCCTTCAGATATCCAGCAGAAGGAAGTAGCTGCAAGAGCTGAAAAAGTTAAGGAAAACGGAATAGAAGATTAATAGTAAAAAAATTGGAACCGGCATTTCGAAAGGGATGCCGGTTTTTTATGTCATATAGTTTTATGCCATAGAGCAAATAAATAAAGCAGAGTACTTGAGAGCTCTTCCATGGAAGGCTGCTTGTTGTTATAAGGACTTCATAATTATTTAAGAGTTTCTTTAATCGGTGCTTATATGTTTATGATAGTATAAACGTAATACCATGGTTTAGTATGCGCTGATTTATTGTGAGGTTGAAATGCCGTATAATCCTTTGTTTTTTCAACTTAGATATGACATTATAGGTGAGATTGCAGGGCTTTTGTTTGCTGTGCTGATTCTTGTTTTTATGTTTCTTACTAAGCCTAAGCAGTCTAAAACATATATTTTTATGCTGACAGGAACAATTATTTCCATATTTGCGATTATGGTGCAGATCGTTATCGTTAGAATGGCCAGTACTGTTTCTGTCTACTATAACAGAAATGTATTTACCGCAGCTTTGACGCTGTTTCTTACTTTATATGCTATACTTTTGTTCATTTACTTTAACTATATTAATCTATTGAGCGAGGGCAGATTCAGAAAACGCTTTGTTCTGATAATGATTTATATTACGCTTTCGACTATCTATTTTGCTGTAATGATTTATCTGATCGTTCTGAAGAGGCTGTTCTTCGTAAGAACAGACGGAATCGATATCACACACTTTACAAGATTTTACTGTGTTGCAGGAATTTTATGTTGCATTATATGTATGGTTATTACTACTTTGCGCCGTAAAAATATATCCAGAATTGTTTTCAGGGCGACAGTGATATCGGTTACAATTGACGTTGCTGTACTTATCCTGCAGATAATAGCAACCCATGCTATATTCAGTGCGGTTACCTATGTGATTCCTTTCGTAATAGGTTATCAGCTGTTTCACTCTAATTCCTATGACGAGGAGACAGGATGCCAGAATATCAGTGCTTTCGAGAGCAGATTCCAGACAAATGAAAGGGCAGGAAGAGTATTCTATATAGCCTACATAGATTTTCCTCAGCTTGCAGACAGTTCTATTGTTCCGAATTATGAAGCGTTTTCAATGGAAGTGGCGAAAATTTGCAGAAAAATCGAGAGAATATCGAGAAAAATCCTGATGTACAGATTAAATTATGGGACCTTCATAGCAATTCTGGAGACAAAAGAAAGGTCAGATGCTGAGAATTATACTGAACAGATGAGGGATATTCTTGATAGCTTCTTTGAGAGAATTGATGATAAAATCCATTATTTTGTAGGAGTTTGCGGAGATAGCAAAAGGTTTGTGGCAGTAGGCAACAAATACACACAGCTGTTTTTGAGATATCTTAGGAACAGATATTTAAAAGATGGCGAAAATGTATATTATTTCGCTAATGGGGCTGATTTCAGGGATTTTGAAGAAATCTATAAGATCGAGCAGACACTCATGGATATACGAGCACGAATGAATCCTGACGATGAGAGGATTATTTGTTATGCTCAGCCAATTTACAGTGTTGAAAATAAATCCTTCAGAACAGCTGAAGCGCTGATGAGACTTTCTATCGATGGTAAGATGATACCGCCGGATACTTTCATTAAAGTTGCTGAGCAGAACAATTGTATACATGCCCTTACCGTGATAATGATGCATAAGGTTTGCAGGGCAGTTGAAGCACTGATGGAGGAATATGATTTTGATGCTGTTACGATAAACTGTTCCACATTGGATTTTACAGATAAAACTTTTTATAAAGAAATAATGGATATCATTCACAGCTATAGGATTGACCAGAAGATGATCAGACTTGAAATTACTGAGTCCATGATGGCTGAGAATTATGATGCCGTAAGATATAACATGAGTATGCTAAACCGCGAAGGAATCCAGCTTTATATGGATGACTTTGGGACAGGTTACTCAAATCTTGAGAGAGTTGTGGATGTACCTGTGCAGACTATTAAATTCGATAAATCTCTTCTTTATAAAGCGGTCAAGGATTATCGTGTCGATGACATTTTCACTTATATGATTGATTTCTTTAAGAAAAATGGCTTCGTTACACTGATTGAGGGCGTTGAGAATGAGGCTCAGAAGAAATTCAGTATAGACAGAGGTTTTGACTATATTCAGGGCTATCATTATGCAAAGCCTTCACCTATTGAGAATTTACGGAAGTATTTCGATAAAAAATCTTAAAGATTCTGATTCGTTTATCTTAAGTAAGGGGACCTCGCTTGAATGTGATACTTTAATATGATAGAATTTTTTATTGTTCATAAGAGAGATAGAAAATCTATTCATTATGCATTTAATTTCGCAGAAACGAGGTACCCAAATGTCAGAGTTATATAATCACAAAGAAGTTGAACAGAAGTGGCAGAAAATCTGGGATGATGAAAATGCATTTGCTGCAAGCAATGATTTTTCAAAGCCTAAATATTATGCCCTTGTAGAGTTCCCTTATCCTTCAGGACAGGGACTTCACGTAGGTCATCCGCGTCCGTACACAGCACTTGATATTGTTGCACGTAAGCGCAGAATGCAGGGCTATAATGTTCTATATCCCATGGGATGGGACGCTTTCGGTCTTCCTACCGAGAACTATGCTATTAAGAATCATATTCATCCCAAGATCGTAACAGCTAATAATGTTAAAAAGTTTAAGAGCCAGCTTCATTCTTTAGGTTATTCCTTTGACTGGAACAGGGAAATAAATACAACAGATCCTGACTACTATAAGTGGACACAGTGGATATTCCTTAAGCTCTTCAAGGCAGGGCTCGCTTATAAGAAGGAGATGCCTATCAACTGGTGTACATCATGTAAGGTTGGTCTTGCTAACGAAGAAGTTGTCAACGGCGTTTGTGAGCGTTGCGGTTCTGAAGTAGTGCGCAAGGTTAAGAGCGAGTGGATGCTCAAAATCACTGAGTATGCTGATAAGCTCATCGACGGACTTGATGGTGTAGATTATATTGAGCGTGTTAAAGTATCACAGAAGAACTGGATCGGACGTTCTACAGGTGCTGAAGTTGATTTTCAGATCAAGGACACAGAGGATGTTCTTACTGTTTATACAACACGTTGCGATACTCTTTTTGGTGCTACATATATGGTAGTATCTCCTGAGCATCCTTATCTTGATAAATACAAGGATCAGATTAAGAACTTCGATGAGATTCTTAAGTATCGTGAAGAGGCTTCCAAGAAGTCTGATTTCGAACGTTCTGAGCTTGCAAAGGATAAGACCGGTGTTCAGATTGACGGACTTTGCGCTATCAATCCTGTTAACGGTAAAGAGATTCCGATCTGGGTTTCAGATTATGTACTTATGAGCTATGGGACAGGTGCTATCATGGCAGTTCCTGCTCATGACGACAGAGACTGGGAGTTTGCTAAGAAATTCGGTCTTCCGATCATCCAGGTAGTTGCTAAAGATGGCGAAGAGGTTGATGTTAATGAGGCAGCATTTACTGATGTTGCTACAGGCGTGCTCATTAACTCAGATTTCATCAATGGTCTTTCAGTTGCCGAAGCAAAAGAAAAGATGATCTCATTCCTGGAAGAGAAGAAGATCGGCCATGCACAGGTTAACTATAAGCTCCGTGACTGGGTATTCTCACGTCAGAGATATTGGGGCGAGCCTATTCCGATTGTTGAATGTGAGAAGTGCGGATTTGTTCCTGTTGACGAGTCAGAGCTTCCGCTTCTTCTTCCTGAGGTTGACAGCTATGAGCCTACAGACAATGGTGAGTCACCTCTTGCTGCAATGACAGATTGGGTTAATACCACATGTCCTTGCTGCGGTGGCCCTGCAAAGCGCGAGACTGATACAATGCCTCAGTGGGCAGGTTCATCATGGTATTTCCTCAGATATACAGATCCTACCAATAAAGAAGCTCTTGCTAGTAAGGAAGCACTTAAGTACTGGCTTCCTGTAGACTGGTACAACGGAGGAATGGAGCATACAACACTTCACCTTCTTTACTCAAGATTCTGGCACAAGTTCCTTTATGATCAGGGAGTTGTTCCTACATCTGAGCCTTACCAGAAGCGTACAAGCCACGGCATGATCCTTGGTGAGAACGGCGAGAAAATGAGTAAGTCCCGTGGTAATGTGGTTAATCCTGATGACATTGTTGAGGATTACGGCGCTGATACACTTCGTACATATGAGATGTTTATTGGTGCATTTGATCTTGCTGCTTCATGGTCTGAGGATGGCGTTAAGGGCTGCAGAAGATTCCTTGAAAGAGTTTGGAAGCTTCAGGATATCCTCGTAGATGGTGATGAGTATTCAGATGACCTGAAGGGTGAAATGCACAGAACAATCAAGAAGGTATCAAATGATTTTGAGAACCTTAAGTATAACACAGCTATTGCAGCTATGATGTCACTTATAAATGACTTCTACAAGAAGGGTGCAGTTAATAAGGCTGAGTACAAGACACTCCTTACAATGCTCAATCCTGTAGCTCCTCACATCACAGAAGAGATCTGGCAGGTTATCGGCGGTGAAGGAAGACTTTATCAGCAGACCTGGCCTGAATTTGATGAGGCACTTACTGTTGAGAATACAGTTGAGATTGCTGTTCAGGTTAATGGTAAGGTTCGTGCAACCATCTCAATCGGTAAGGATGATCCGAAGGATACAGTACTTGCTAAAGCAAAGGAAGCTATTGCAGGCAAATTTACCGGTAACATAATTAAGGAAATCTATGTTCCGGGTAAGATTGTAAATATAGTAATGAAATAATAGGCGATTTTAGCGCTTTGGGCTCCATGTTCTAAAAAGAACATGGAGCTTTTATTATTTTTTTGTAAATTCGTTTACAAATGATGTTTATTTCGAATGTATAGAGTACAATATATGTATATTAGTATATCTTATGGGGAGAAAGCTAGTTACTTAAATTGTTGTAGAAAGAGGTGTACTTAATGAGAAAAAGAATTAATTGGAAAAATGGTATCTGTATTGCTTTGACAGCTTCTGTTTGTTTTACAGGATTTGGATTTAACTCATTTGCTGAAACCGGGCAGAATACTCAAAATACAGATAATTCACACACTGCGCAGGATAACACAAATACCGGAAAAGATCAGAATGCTCCAAATACCGGAAATACGGGTAATAACCAGGGCTCACAAAATACCGGCAATAATCAGGATTCAAATAATCCTGAAAAATCAAATACTTCTATACGAATTACTGCTACAAGCATTACTTTTAAAAACTCAAAAGAAGTGATAACGGTAGGAGAAACAATTGATTTATCCAAGACTGTGACAATTAATCCGGATGATGCATTGGTTACATGGGAGAGTAGCAGCCCGGGAATTGCTAAAGTTGAAAATGGTCTTGTTACTGCCCTTGGTACAGGCACTGCTGTTATAAAAGTGGTTTCAGATTTTGATACTTCTGTATTTGCTGTCTGTGAAATATCTGTTAAGGACAGTAAATATTATACGCAGCTGATTTTCCCTGAAAACGAGCTGAAGATTCAGCCCGGTGAAGTTGAAACAGTTCAGGGTGTTTCTTATCCGGGTACGGTTGTTGATGATGTGATTAAATGGGAGAGCACCAATAATGATATTGCCACAGTCATAGGAGATGACAAGGAGTCCAAAAAAGCCTATATATCAGCAGAAAATGTGGGGACCTGTTATATAGTTGCTAAGGTAGGTAACGGAGCTGAAATCGGCAGGATCAAGGTTACTGTTGGAAGTCCTTCTGGTCTTGAAAAGACGCGTATCATCAAAGAATCCGTGCCTACAATAACTTATCTTAAGCGGAATAAGGGGAGCTTTAAGATAAAATACAAGGCTATAGAATATGCCAGCGGTTACCAGATTAAATACAAAAAATCAGGAAGCTGGGTAACGGTTAATACAACTAAAAAGAGTGTTACGGTAAATAAACTTCCAAAGGGGTTATACAAGGTAAAAGTCAGAGCATACAGAAATTATGATGGCAAGAAATACTACGGAAAGTATTCTAATACACACAAGATAAAGGTTAAGTAATAAGCATTTTCTTATGAGGAGGTAGATTGACTTATGAGTATTAAGAACCTGGTTAGTGTTGACGAGAACAAAATTCGTAACTTGAGTGTGCAGGAGAAATTCAATTCAACCTTCAGGCAGATAATCACCATGTCTGCGGTTGCGGTTGCTATTCTGGCAATAACACTGGTATCTGCAATGGTTTCCATAAGAACCATCTACACCAAATATTATACTATGAATAATATTCAGGCAGATATCAGAATTGATATGCAGGCTTTGGCAAAAGCTTATCTGTGGGCTCTGTCATCACCTGATGAGGGAATAAGACAGGAACAGCTGGGAAAAGCTACCGAAAAATATGCTGAATTTGATGCTAATCTGTCTAAACTCTCAAAACTTACTAAAAGTTCTTCTGATATTAGTAAAGTATCTGCAGACCTTAAGAATGTTGAGGCAAATGGTGTGGCTCTTGGTAATATGTTCAACGATGGCTCCACATCTGAAGAAATATTCTTCTACTTTAATGATACCTTGTATCCATCAATAGATGCGGCCGTAAAGGATTTTAAGACAGTATCATCAGAGACGACCGTAGCTGCAGAGAACGCATATAGGAGTTCTGTAATTCTTGGAATTGTGATGAGTGTTATCACCGCTGTTGTTATTCTGATGCTTATTATCTACATTGTAGATGTTAAGAAAAAGCTCTCACATTCAATTCTTGTTCCTGTTGAAGAGATTTCAAAGGCCGCCAATGAAATGGCAAAAGGTAATCTTAACATTAACATTGATTACGACTCAGATGATGAACTTGGTAAACTGGCAAAGGATCTTAGTAAATCAACCTCTGGAATTGAGAAGATTGTAACAGATATAAGAGAGACGCTAAAAAGAGTTGCTGATGGCGATTTTTCAAAAGGAACAATTACGCCTTCGCTTTATATAGCTGACTATGCACCTATCAGTGCTGCTATGAATAATATTACCGACTCACTTTCTGATACTCTTGCCCATGTACGTGAATCTTCTAATCATGTGTCACAGGGCGCATCCGGTATGAGTCAGGGTGCTACGGCACTTGCAGAAGGTTCAACGGATCAGGCAGCGGCTGTAGAAGAGCTTACTGCATCTGTTAATACCATTACTGCTCAGACAAAGACCATGGCTGAGACTGCAGAGAAATCAAGAAAAATGGCTGATCAGGTTAGAGATGATGCGGATGCCAGTGCACGCAAGATGCATCTTGTTACAGATGCAATGGTTAGAATTACAGAGGCTTCTAATGAGATTGAGCAGGTTACCAATACTATCGAGTCCATTGCCAAGCAGACACAGCTCCTTGCACTTAATGCTTCTATTGAGGCTGCAAGAGCAGGCGAATCAGGAAAAGGTTTCGCGGTAGTTGCAGAGGAGATCAGCACACTTGCAAGTCAGAGTACTGAAGCTGCCAAGAATACGCATCAGCTTATTCAGGATACGATGGAGGAAATCAAAAACGGTAATGATGTTGTTGGTGAGACAACAGAAGCTCTTCAGAAGATGCAGGAATCTGTTAAGGAGATTACCGGCATGATAGCTGAAACCGGAGAGATGGCAAAGCATCAGGCTGAAAGCATGGAAGAAATCAATGACGGAATTGATCAGATCTCTGCAGTTGTACAGAGTAATTCTGAGACAGCTCAGGAATCCAGCAATGTATCACAGCGACTGACAGAACAGTCTGAAGACCTCACAAGACTTATAAATCAGTTCAGACTCCGCTGAGTATATTAATTCCTATTGCATTACAATAGAATAAATTTGTTTGCAATAAAGCAGATTAAAATTGATTGCATTAAAACATATTATGTCTTCAAGAGATTAGATCATAGATTTATGGTCTAATCTCTTTTTTTAGTGTGCTTTATCACATTAAAGCGTTGACATAGATGGTATTATTGTATACAATAATGCAAAACGAATTTTTCATCCTTATCATAAAGGATAATTGACGTAAATCGAGGAGGACTAAAATGCAGGACCAGACATTTCAAAACAGACCGGTAACAATGAATGAACACAACAATCTATTACAGATTGAAGAGCATATGTATATTCTTGATGATGTCAAGAAACCTAATGTTTTCAGAAACATGTTCCCATATGATGAGGTTCCGAAAATTCCCTTCAACGATAGAATTGTTCCTCACAATATGCCCAAGGATATATGGATCACTGATACGACTTTCCGTGACGGACAGCAATCACGAGCACCTTATTCCACAGAGCAGATTGTAAAAATATATGATATGATGCATGAACTTGGCGGACCGAATGGTATGATCAGAGCCAGCGAATTTTTCCTTTACAGCAAAAAGGACAGAGATGCAGTTTATAAATGCATGGAGAGAGGTTATAAGTTTCCTGAGGTTACAAGCTGGATAAGAGCAAGTAAGGAAGACTTTAAGCTTGTAAAGGAAATCGGTATGAAGGAGACAGGTATCCTTGTAAGCTGTTCAGATTATCATATTTTTCTGAAATTAAAAATGACAAGAAAGCAGGCTCTGGAGCATTATCTTAGTGTTATCCGCGACTGTCTCGATGAAGGTATTGCCTGCAGATGTCATCTTGAAGATATAACAAGAGCTGATATCTATGGATTTGTAGTTCCATTCTGTGTAGAGCTTATGAAGCTGCGTGAAGAGTATGGAATTCCGATCAAGGTACGTGCCTGCGATACAATGGGATATGGTGTCAATTTCTCAGGTGCTGTTATTCCCAGAAGTGTACAGGGTATCATCTATGCATTAAATACAAACGCAGGTGTTCCCAGCGAGCTCATTGAGTGGCATGGACATAATGATTTTTATAAGGCTGTTACCAACTCAACAACAGCATGGATATATGGCTGTTCCGGTGTCAATGCTTCACTTTTTGGTATCGGTGAAAGAACAGGTAACACACCACTTGAAGCAATGATATTTGAGTATGCGCAGCTTAAGGGAACATTAAACGGAATGAATACTCAGGTTATCACAGACCTTGCAAGATATTATGAAAAAGAACTGGGATACCATATCCCGCCTCAGACTCCTTTTGTTGGCAAGAACTTTAATGTGACAAGAGCCGGTATCCACGCTGACGGACTTCTTAAGAATGAGGAGATTTATAACATATTCGATACGGATAAGTTCCTTGGAAGACCGCCTGTAAGCGCTGTTTCCAATACTTCAGGACTTGCAGGAATTGCTCACTGGATTAATGTTCACTACCGCTTAAAGGGTGATAATGCTATCGGAAAAGAGCACAAGCTTGTTCAGGTTTTAAAGGAATGGGTTGACGGTGAATATGAAAACGGCCGTGTTACCGTAATGTACGACGAAGAACTCACTAAGAAAATCGATGAAGTATCAAAACTTATCGGAATCGAAGTATGTGAGGGTGAGATAAAAAATCTTTCTGAATGATTCCTGGTGAAGACCATAGAATAGAGGGAAAAATGGAAAAAAAGGATTTAAAGCAGGAAGTGACAGATAAATATTCACTTCGCGGCAGAGTATTTAACAGAATACGTGAAGATATTTTAAATGGCAAGTATTCTGATCATGAGGAATTAAAAGAGGTTGCAATTGGTGCTGAGCTTGGTGTGAGCAGAACCCCTGTAAGAGAAGCACTAAGGCAGCTTGAGCTGGAGGGACTGGTTCAGATAATTCCCAATAAAGGTGCTTATGTGGTCGGTATCAGTGCAAAGGACATTCATGATATTTACATGATAAGGTCAAAACTTGAAGGACTTTGCGCCAGATGGGCCTGCGACAACATAACTGATGAACAGATGGAGGATCTGGAAGAGATAGTATATCTTGCGGATTTCCATGAAAAAAAGGGGCATTTTGATCAGCTTGCGGAGCTGGACAACAGATTTCATACAACACTTTATGAATCCTGTGATTCCAAGATGCTTGAACATCTGCTTAAGGATTATCACCAGTACGTCTGGCAGATAAGGCAAAAGACACTTGCAGGCAAGCGCGGCAAGGACTGCAATGATGAGCACCGTGCCATTATGGAAGCTATACGGGATAAAAATCCTGATAAAGCAGAAGAATTTGCCAATAGGCATATGCTTAGTGCCTATGATAATATGGTAAAGAACGGACTTTTAGAAATGTTTTCGTAACTATAATGACTTCTTGAATGAATATAAAAGGTAATCATGAGACTTTACTATTGAACGTAAAGTGTTAGATAAATTCAAGAACTATATTAAAGAGGAGGACGATATGTCAAAAGTACAGATGACCACCCCCATTGTCGAGATGGATGGAGATGAGATGACCAGAATTCTCTGGAAGATGATCAAGGAAGAACTGATTGAGCCTTATATTGATCTTAAGAGTGAGTATTATGATCTTGGTCTTAAATACAGAGATGAGACAGATGATAAGGTTACAATTGACAGTGCCAACGCAACTAAAAAGTATGGCGTAGCTGTTAAGTGTGCTACCATTACTCCCAATGCAGCCAGAGTTGAAGAATATGACCTTAAGCAGATGTGGAAGAGCCCTAACGGTACAATCCGTGCAATGCTTGATGGAACAGTTTTCAGAGCACCTATTCTTGTTAAGGGAATAGAACCCAATGTTAAGACCTGGGAGAAGCCTATCACACTTGCACGTCATGCTTATGGTGATGTTTATAAGAATGTTGAGATAGCAGTTCCCGGTGCAGGTAAAGCTGAGCTGGTATTTACAGGCGCTGATGGAAAAGAGATAAGACAGACCATTCAGGAATTTGACGGTCCCGGTATCATTCAGGGAATCCACAATAAGGATGCTTCTATTAAGAGCTTTGCTAAGGCATGCTTTGAATATGCTCTTTCAACAAAGCAGGATCTCTGGTTTGCTACAAAGGATACTATCAGCAAGACTTATGATGCAAGATTCAGAGAAATCTTCGATGAGACCTTTGAGAAGGAGTACAGACATAAGTTTGACGCTGCCGGAATAGAGTATTTCTATACACTTATTGATGATGCCGTAGCTCGTGTCATGAAGTCAAAGGGCGGATTTATCTGGGCTTGTAAGAACTATGACGGTGATGTAATGAGTGACATGGTATCTTCTGCATGCGGATCTCTTGCAATGATGACTTCAGTTCTTGTATCTCCTGATGGTATCTATGAGTACGAGGCTGCTCATGGAACAGTACAGCGTCACTATTATAAGTATCTTAAGGGAGAAGAGACATCCACAAACCCTGTAGCAACTATCTTTGCCTGGACTGGTGCTATGAGAAAGCGCGGAGAGCTTGATAATATTCAGGGACTCATCGACTGGGCAGATAAGATGGAAAAGGCAACTCTTTCAACAATTGAGAGCGGCAAGATGACAGGGGACCTTGTTCTTATAACAAGCAATCCCAATGCTAAAAAGCTTAACTCTGAGCAGTTTATAAAGGCTATCAGAGAGACATATGAAGGATTAAAATAAAATAATATATTTTAGACAGCCCACACCTTTATTAGTATCATTGCTAAATAATGGTGTGGGTTTTCTTTTTTTCCGGTTTTCCTGTATCATAGAAAAGCTAAAACTGTTTTTGGAGGGAACATGGTTTTTCAGTTAACAACTTTTTGCTTTCTGTTTATCACATTTATTCTATTTCATATTTCTCCGGGTGCTATAAGGAAATTCGAACTGCTGGCTTTTAGCGTGTTCTTTATTATCTGGCAGGGGAAAAGTATCGGTATAATAACAATCTGCGCAATCACGGCTTTTACGTATCTGTGTGGTCTTATGATTTCATTTTTAAAGAAAAAGGAAATGACAAGGATTTCGAATGTTGTTTCAGCTATCGGAATCATAGCACTGGCAATGGTTTTATTCGGATGGAAATATCTGGCAGCTGCTGCAAATCTTCCGGGGGTGTATATTCCTGACAACCTGCTAAAGGTTGCAATGCCGATTGGACTTTCATTCTACATTTTTCAGGCCATAAGCTATCTTGCAGATGTTACGACTAAGAAGATTGAGGCTAAGAAGAACCTCATAAATTTTGCACTTTACATGATGTGGTTTCCAAAGTGGATGAGCGGACCTATTGAAAGGGCTGAGGATTTTATTATAAAAATCGAGAACAGTAAAAACACAAAGCTGTTTGATTTTGACAGAGCCATTAGAGTCTTGTCCTATATTTTGTGGGGATTATTCATGAAAATGGTTATTGCAGACAGGATAGGGATTCCTGTCGATATCACCTTTGATAATCCTTTGGAATTTGGACCCGTTACACTTTTACTTTGCACATTCTTATACACGATTCAGATATACTGTGATTTCGCGGGATATACAAATCTGATGATCGGAATATCCATGATGTTTGGAATAGAGCTTATTCAGAATTTCAGGACACCCTATTTTGCTGAAAATATCGTTCAGTTCTGGAGGAGATGGCATCTTTCCCTCAGTAACTTTTTAAAGGATTATATCTATATTCCTCTTGGAGGGAACAGAAAAGGAAGTCTTAGAAAAGCTTTTAATATACTTGTCGTTTTCCTTGTGTGCGGAATGTGGCACGGGGCAGGATTAACATTCATAATATGGGGTGTTTTCCATGGAATTATGAATGTAGTTACCAATATTCTTGATAGAGGAAAATTGAGATTTCTTGTAAGAGGGATTACAGGATGGGGGATAAGTTTTCTTGCAGTTTCCTTTGCGTGGATTTTCTTCAGGGCAAATAGTCTGTCGAATGCATTTGATTATATAAAAGCTATGTTTATCCGGGATGGAAAAGGGCTTAGTGCAGGACTTGCAGTAGAAGAAGGCCTGATGCTGGGGTTGTCTTCCATTGAATGGTTTGTGGCAGCTGTATCAATAATGCTGCTTAGTGTGTTTGATTTTTGGGCCTATAGGAGTAATGAGATTCCGCCTGAACTTATGAGTAAGCGGTGGGGTGATATTTCAAGAGGCATCGCATTTGCTTTATTTGCGCTTATAATTCTTATCTTTGGCAGATACGGCGCAGGTGAGGAGATCAGAAGTTTTGTTTATGCCCAGTTCTAAAGCTTATCTATATGAAAAATAGATGAATTTTCGAGGAATATAGTATTTATTGTTGAATATAATCGAATATTGGATCTGTGAGAAATTCAATATTCGATACGAAGGAGATTGTAAATGAAGCGATTAATCGCGTGCCTGTTAAGCGTGATAATTTTTGTTTCATGCTTTAATATAGCTGATAATATTCTGCGCACAAAAACAGAGGCGGGAGTGACACAGATGCGTGCTCTCTATGACCAGCCCAAAAACACGATAGATGTGGTTTTTCTTGGTTCAAGTCATGTACACTGCGGAATAAATACCGCAAAGCTTTTTGAGGATTACGGAATTGCAGGATACGACCTTTCCTCTGCAGAGCAGTCCCTGTGGGTTTCGTATCATTATCTCAAGGAAATATGTAAATACCAGAAGCCCAAGGTTGTAGTTCTTGATTTTTTCAGCGCTGCGGCATTTATGGAGGATTATAAATATCATTATGAATTCCTTAGTGACAGTCTGTACGGGATGAGGCTTTCAGCTAATAAACTGCAGCTGATGGCTGCTGCCTTTGATAATAAGAAGGAGCTGTGGAATATGTATTTTCCTTCTTTCTTTGGCTATCACGACAGGTACAATAATCTTGATAAAAAGGATTTTGATGAGGCCTTTGGAAAGGACTTAAGTTCATATAAAGGCTTTGTTCCGCATTTTCATAATGTGGAGATGACAGATCCTGTGATTGAAACTGATGAGTGCAAACCGCCTTTACAAAAATCAGAAAAGTATCTTGATAAAATAATCGAGTATACAAAGCAGAATGATATGAAGCTTTATATCACTATGGTGCCTTATGTCCTAAACCAGGAGCAGCAACAGGGTATGAAGCAGGAGGAGACAGCACGCTATAACTGGCTTGAAAAGTATGTTGATGAGCTCAACCAAAATGGCGATGATCATGTTTGTTTTGACTATGTATTCAAGCATCCTGATGATATAGGAATTGACTACACAAGCGGAAGAGATATTTCTGATGGCAATTCACATCTAAATTACAATGGAAGTAACAGATATTCCGCCTATCTTGGGAACACTCTGAGGAATCTTTACGGGTCAGAGCTTCTGCCTGATCACAGAGGGGATTCTGCTTATGATTCATATTTAAGCCATATAAAGAATATTGAGGAACAGGTAAGAAATGCCGAATTTGAAGTCAGGTGAGCATTTGCTTAATTGATTTGGAATATAAAAATACATCTGCTATTTTCAGAATACTCTTTTTCATTTGTACTATGTGTGTGGTATTATTAATACATTGGGTACAACATTAAGGAGGCAAAAAGGGTATGGCAGATTTTAAAATCGTCAAAAATGTTGAAGGACCGTCTTTAGGAACATGTAGTGCTCCGATAATCGAAAAAGACGGTCTTTTTTTTAAGGATTTAGAACGGACAGGTGAACTTGTTCCCTATGAGGACTGGAGACTTTCTCCGGAGGAAAGGGCAAAGGACCTTGCAGGAAGACTTAGCGTGGAAGAGATAGCAGGTCTTATGATGTATAGTGCTCACCAGCTTGTGCCTGCAATTTCAGGGGGCTGGTACGGAGCTACTTACAGAGGAGGCAAGACTTTTGATGAAAGCGGCGCTGATGAGTGGGAACTCACTGACCAGCAGAAGAAATTCCTGACAGAGGATCATGTGAGATACGTACTTGCCATGGTGCTTAAAAACGGTGAGGTAGCTGCTAAATGGAATAATGAGATGCAGGCACTCTGTGAGGAGATGCCCCATGGAATTCCTGTTAATACAAGTACTGATCCAAGGCACGGAGCAGGCAGTGCATCTGCCGAGTTTAGAACAGAAGCGAAGGATACCAGCAAATGGCCTTTGGGACTTGGTCTTGCAGCAACCTTTGATCCTGATCTTGTTAAGAAGTTTGCTAAAACTGCTGCAAAGGAATACAGAGCACTTGGCATAACAACTGAACTTGGTCCTCAGATTGACCTTGGAACAGAACCCAGATGGATGAGAGTTTCAGATACATATGGGCAGAGCAGTAAGCTTGTTACTGAATATGCAAAGGCTTATTGTGAAGGTCTTCAGAATGGTGATGGAGACAGCTGGGGAAATGGAAGCGTTGCTGCTATGGTAAAGCACTGGCCGGGCGGCGGTCCTTGTGAATCAGGAAGAGATGCTCATTATGCTTTTGGAAAATATGCAGTATATCCGGGCAAGAATTTTGAGGAGCATTTAAAGCCGTTTATTGAAGGTGCATTCAAACTTGAAGGTACAGGTAAGGCTTCAGCCGTTATGCCATATTACACAGTCAGCTTTGGCATCGACCCTTCAGGCAAAAATGTAGGTAACAGCTACAGCAAATACATAATAGGTGACCTTCTCAGAGATAAGTACGGATTTGACGGTGTTGTATGTACCGATTGGGGAATTACAGGGGATCCTTCGGATAAGCTTGATTCCTTTGGCTCAAGATGCTACGGAACAGAGGATTTATCTGAGGCTGAGAGACATCTTTGCATCATTGAAAACGGTGTGGATCAGTTTGGCGGTAACAATTATATAAAGCCTATTCTTGAAGCATATCGCATTGGATGTGAAAGACACGGCGAAGAAAAAATGAGAAAGCGTTTCGAGGAAAGTGCAAGAAGACTTCTGCTTAACAGCTTCCGCTGCGGACTTTTTGAGAATCCGTATCTTGATCCGAATGAGAGTAAAAATATTCTTGGCTGTGATGAATATGTAGAGAGCGGCTTTAATGCTCAGCTTAAGAGTATTGTCATGGTTAAAAACAATGGTGTTCTTCCCATAAAGGGAAAGAAAAAGGTTTATATTCCCGGAAGAACAATTGAAGCTCATAAGGGATTTTTGAGAAACATGGTGGATGCTGTTTCACTCCCGGGAGCAAATCAAAAGGATGTTGAGAAATTTTTTGAATTCACCGAAAATCCCGAGGGAGCAGATTTTGCAATATGCTTTATAGAAAGTCCTATAAGTGACGGATATACGGAGGAGACCGGATACAGACCGGTAACTCTTCAATACAGAAGCTATACTGCAGATAATGCCAGAGAGGTCAGCATTGCAGGCGGCGATTTTAGAGAGGAATCCGATAACAGATCTTATAAAGGAAAATCCAATAAAGCAGCAAATGAGCATGACCTTGATATAGTTATTAAGACCAAAGAGCAGATGAAGGATAAGCCTGTTATAGTGTCAATTCGCATGAATAATCCAAGTATTGTTGCGGAATTCGAGCCCTATGCGGATGCAATACTTGTTAATTTCGGTGTTGAGACAAAGGCTGTTCTTTCAATTGTAAATGGTGATTCTGAACCATCTGCAATGCTTCCTGTCCAGCTTCCAAAGGATATGGACACAATAGAGAAGCATTGTGAAGACGTTCCTTTTGATTATGAGCCATATAAAGACTCTGAGGGCAATTCCTATGACTTTGGCTTTGGACTCAACTGGAGCGGCGTTATCAGGGATGAGAGATGGGACAGATATGTCAAAGACAGGAAATAATGAGAAACAGACTTATAAAGTAAATAGCAAAAAACAGTAGCTGTTTATATATAAAAAATCTTTATATGAAGTATTTTAAAGTTATGAGGAGTTAAATATGACACGAGAAAACTTAGAAGCATTACTTAAAGACATGTCACTTGAAGAAAAAATCATGCAGTTGGTGCAGGTTCCGGGCTGGACCTTTGAAAAGAATGCAGCTGTAACAGGTATAGCTGATAATCCGGCTACAGAGAAGGCAACCAGACTTGCAGGCAGTACTCTTGGTGTTTATGGAGCAGATAAGGTAAAGGCAATACAGGATGAATATATAAAAAATCATCCGCATCATATTCCTATGCTGTTTATGCTTGATGTAATTCACGGACATGACACTGTTTTTCCCTGCCCGCTTGCTCAGGGTGCAACCTTTGAACCCGAGGTTTCAAGAAAGGGAGCAGAGGTACAGGCAAAAGAAGCAGCAGCTGACGGAATACATGTAACCTTTTCACCCATGGTTGATCTTGTAAGAGATGCAAGATGGGGCAGAGTTGTCGAATCAACCGGTGAAGATGCTTATCTTAATGGAGAAATGGCTTCTGCTATGGTAAAGGGCTATCAGGGAGATTCTATTGCTGATAAGGACCATGTAGCAGCCTGTGTAAAGCATTTTGCAGCCTATGGTGCAGCTGAAGCAGGACGTGACTACAATAACTGCGAATTATCAGAGTATGCATTAAGAGATCAGTATCTCAAAGGATACAACAAGGCTATTGATGCCGGTGCAAGACTGGTGATGACATCCTTTAATACATTAAATGGAATTCCTTCATCAGGAAATAAGTGGCTTATGCGCGATATTTTACGCAAGGAGATGGGCTTTGACGGTGTTCTTATTTCTGACTGGGGCGCTATCAGTGAGATGACTTCATGGGGTATCGCAGAGGATCTGAAAGAGGCTGCAAAGCTCGCCATGGAGGCAGGCGTGGACATCGATATGTGTACCGAAAGTTATGGCGCTAATCTTGAAGAGCTGATAGCAAAGGGTGATATTGATGTGAAGCTTTTGGATGAAGCTGTTCTCAGAGTTCTTGATCTTAAAAATGATCTTGGACTTTTTGAAGATCCATATCACGGTGCATCAAAGGAAAAGCATGATGAGATCGCATATTCTGCAGAAAGCAGAGAGATTGCAAGGGATGCTGTAAGAAAATCCCTGGTACTTCTTGAGAACAGGGAGGAAGCACTTCCTATTAAGGAAAAGAAGGTAGCTCTTATAGGTCCTTATGCAGTTGAGAAGAATTTGCAGAGCTCCTGGGCTTTGGCAACTGACCCTGAGAAAAATGTAACCCTCATGGAGGCTGCAGGAGAAGATGAAAATGTAAGACTTTATCTTGGATTGAATCAGGATAAGGACATTGCAGATGGTCAAAAGACTGTAGTAAGGGTTGCAAAAGGAAGTACCCTTTTGGATAACGATACTGTTTTGGGTGTAAATACCTATCATAATGATAATTTTGAGGAAGAGAACGAGAGACTTTACAATGAAGCCATGGAGGTTGCACAGTGGGCTGATACTGTTATTCTTTGCCTGGGTGAAGATTTCGGACAGTCAGGTGAATCCACAAGCCGCGCAGAAATACTGCTTCCTGACATCCAGATGGAGCTTTTCTATGGAATCAGAAAAAATGCGAAGAAGCTGGTAACTCTGGTATTTACAGGAAGACCTCTTGATCTTGAGCATATTCCGGATTTATCTGATGCTACCATGATCTGCTGGAGACCGGGCACAGAAGGCGGACACGGAATATGGGATGTACTTTCAGGAAAGTTTTCACCTTCAGGCAAGCTTCCTATGAGCTTCCCCTGGAGCGTTGGACAGGAGCCTATATACTACAACTCATTTGTTACAGGAAGACCCAAGCCTGAAGAGGGACCTTCAAACTTTACAACCAGATATCTTGATTGCCCCAATGAGGCAAGATATCCCTTTGGATATGGACTTACATACGCAGAGTTTGAAATATCAGACGTAGAGCTTGATAAGACCACACTTAAGAAGAACTCAGGGGTAAATGAAAAGGATAAGATCATCGCATCAGTAAGGATTGCCAATACAGGTCTTGTGCCTGCAACTCAGACTATGCAGCTGTACATAAGAGATCTTGCCGGAAGCAGAGTTCGTCCTGTCATGGAACTCAAGGGATTCAAGAAAGTAAGACTTCTTCCCGGTGAGGAAAAACAGGTTTGCTTTGAAATCTGTGAGGAAATGCTCAGATTCTGGACCATTGAGAATAAGACAGACAGTGAATGCGGCAAATTTAAAGTATATATTGGAGTGGATTCAGCGACTGAAAACGAAGCAGAATTTGTTCTTGAATAACAGAGGAAAAAAATCCTTTAATTTGGAATGGATTTTGATTTTGTTTTGGTGATGAGCACTGAAATATTGTTTAATATTTGCTCAATATATTTATTCGTGATAATCTAATGTGTGCCCGATGATTGTATGCGGGCACACTTTTATATTAATGGAGCATTGTAATGATTTTAAATTGTCATGATCTTTCAAAGTCATTTGACGGAAAAGATGTATTAAAAGGTGTTTCTTTTCATATTGAAGATAATGAGAAGGCTGCTATTGTCGGAATCAATGGTGCCGGGAAGACCACACTTATAAGAATGCTTATTGGAGAACTGACGCCGGACACCGGAACGGTTACTCTTTCCAAGGATACAACTGTTGGATACCTTGCGCAGAGTCAGAATATCGATAGTGCGCACAGTATATATGAAGAGCTGCGCGAAATGAAACGGGATGTTATAGATCTTGAAAAAGAGATTCGCAAGGCTGAACAGCAGATGGATGTCCTGAGGGGAGATGATCTTGACAGGTTGATGGAGCGCTATGCTCAGATGAGCCATGATTTTCAGCTGAAAAATGGTTATGCCTGGGAGAGCGAGGTTATCGGAGTAGCAAAGGGCCTGGGCTTCACGGAAGAAGAGTTTGATAAGAGAATTTCCACACTTTCAGGCGGGCAGAAGACCAGAGTAGCACTTGGTAAGCTCTTGCTGAAAAGTCCTGATCTGATCATTCTTGATGAGCCCACAAACCATCTTGACATGAATTCAATAAAATGGCTTGAAGGCTATTTAATGAATTATAAGGGAGCCGTTCTTATAGTTTCCCATGACAGATATTTCCTTGACAGGATTGCTCAGAAAGTGATTGAGATAGATCAAACCAGCGCAGAGGTTTATCTTGGGAATTATACTGATTATGCCAAAAAGCGTGAACAGATAAGGGCTGCGAAGCTGAAGGCTTATTTGAACCAGCAGGCTGAGATCAAGCATCAGGAAGAGGTTATTGATAAGCTCAAACAGTTTAACAGGGAAAAGAGCATTAAGAGAGCGGAGAGCCGCGAGAAAATGCTCGATAAGATAGAGCGCCTTGAAAAGCCTTCTGAAATCAGGGACGATATGAGAATTACTCTGACACCTTCATGTGTCAGCGGCAATGATGTTATGCATGTTGATTCCATAGCCAAAGCGTTTGGTAATGAGAAGCTTTTTGAGAATATCAGCTTCGATATCAAACGTGGTGAGAAGGTTGCCATAATAGGAGATAACGGAACTGGTAAGACCACCATGCTTAAAATAATAAACGGCATGGAATCTCTTGATGCCGGTGAGATCATCCTTGGTGTTAAGGTTCACATAGGTTATTACGATCAGGAACATCAGGTATTGCATGATGAGAAGACTCTGTTTGAAGAGTTGTCAGACGCATATCCAAACATGAATAATACTGAGATCAGAAATACTCTGGCAGCATTTCTGTTTACAGGTGATGATGTATTTAAGAGAATCGGTGATCTCTCAGGTGGTGAGAAGGGAAGAGTTTCACTTGCAAAGCTTATGCTTTCCGATGCCAATTTCCTTATCCTGGATGAGCCTACAAACCACCTTGATATCACAAGTAAAGAGATACTTGAGGATGCCATCAGCGGTTATGAGGGAACTGTACTTTATGTAAGTCATGACCGTTATTTTATAAATAAAACTGCCACCAGAATTCTTGATCTTACTCACGGCAAAATGATCAATTATATAGGTAATTACGATTATTATTTGGCTCACTGTGATGAGCAGACAGAGAGAGTTCTTTCAGAAAACCGTGATACTGTTGTGGCAAAGAAAGGCATTGGAATGGATTCCTCGGCAGCTGCAGCAGGCACATCCTTTGGAAAACTCGCCGGAAGTTCCGCCTCCCAGAGCCAGGCAGATAACAGCAAGGGAGCGGCTGACTGGAAGGCACAAAAGGAAGAAGCTGCAAAGAAACGTAAGCTTGAAGCTGCCTTAAAAAAATGCGAAGAAGAAATAGCAAAGCTTGAAGAGAGAAACGAAAAGATAAATGAAGAGCTTTTGGATACGGCTGTAGCAACAGACCTTGCAAAAGTCCGTAAGCTTTCTGATGAGCTTTCAGCCCATGAGGAAAGGCTCAATACGCTTTATGATGAGTGGGCCAAGCTCAGCGAATAAAAATAATTGAAAATACCCCGTGCAGTGTGCACGGGGTATTACTCTTCTGATGTATTACTTATATAAGCTAAATTATTAAATTAGTAATTTTCAAGCAAAAGCATCAAATGAGCTACCGGCTTGAGCATAGGCATAACCTGCCATGTCACGTCCATAGCCAACAGTAGTGTTGCCAAATTTTGAAGCTATCTGGTTAAATTGTTTATTAACCTTCATTGCTTCTTCTTTTCCGTCGGAGCTTGCAATTTCACCAACCTTTACTTCCTGGGCATTTGGATAGACCACAGGAGGCACGGTGGCGATATCGCCCACAGCCTTATGTTTGTCGTAGACATCTGAAACAGGTGCCTTATTTGAGATGGCCATATTCATAGGCTGTGCCTGGTATACATTGTATCCGCCTAATCCGCCAATTGACATTCCCATTCCTATTACCTCTGTTAATTTGCTTTACACAAGGAACTTTAAAAAACGCCATAAGAAGCTAGGTTCATTATAGCGTTTAATTCGAAAGAATCTATAAAATCCTTATTAAAGAAAAGCGAAATGTGGCGTTTTATGAAAGTTAGTTTTACCAGTATACATCTGAGATGAAAGTTATTTTCAATCATCTAAAATAAAAATTAAATCTTATTGCGTATGCAATTTCTTACATTGACTAAATTTTAACAGATAGTATAATTATAATATCCGAATTTTCAGAGCTATATATATATATGATGCAATGGTTAAGATACTTATCATGCAAGAATTAATCTGATTTTCCATGCAATCATTATGAAATTACAAACAATTCGGAGAACAGAATATGGAGGAATCATGGCGAGAAAAGAAATTTCTCAGGCTGTTATAAGCAGACTCCCAAGGTATTTCAGATATCTTGGAGAACTTAAGGATCAGGGAATTACACGTATTTCATCCCAGGAATTAAGCGATATCATGAAGGTGACAGCTTCGCAGATCAGACAGGATTTTAATAACTTTGGGGGCTTTGGCCAGCAGGGTTATGGATATAATGTGGAATATCTCTATGTGGAGATTGGTAAGATTTTAGGACTTGGAAGAGAACATACGTTGATTATCATTGGTGCCGGACATTTAGGTCAGGCACTTTCAGGCTACAACAATTTTTTCAACAGAGGATTTATTTTTAAAGGTGCGTTTGATCTTAATCCCGAGCTTCATGGGAAGAAGATACGTGACATCGAGATCCGCCCTGTTGAGGAGATTGAGGACTTTGTAAGAACGAACAAGATTGAGATTGCAGTGCTGACTATTCCTAAGGATCAGGCTGTGCCGATGGCTGACAAGCTTGTTAAGTGCGGAATAAAAGCTATATGGAATTTTGCTCATGTTGACTTAGAGCTTCCGCCTTATGTTCAGGTGGAAAATGTTCATTTGTCGGATTCACTTATGAAGTTGTCCTATAGTATAGACAGATATGAGAATTCCCACAAACGGTAAGTGTTGTTAAAACGTGAGGACATGCTATGTCAAAAGACGACAAAAACTATTCTGATGCCCTCGTTGGGAAGGATGTTCCTATTCTTTTCGAGGATGAAAAATGGCAACAGCTTTTTGCATTAAGCCCGAAAACCGCTAAGATAAAGGGTATTGAAGCTGAGCTTATTAAGCTTGTGGCTAAACAGGAAAAGACCAGAGAAAAAATTAAGGATGTAAAGCGCCTTAAGAAAAAACTTTTAGGTGAAATTGTCGTTTTGAGGGATGATGCCGATAAAAATCCCAAACAGCTAAAAAAGATTGAGGCTGAGATTGATGACCATAAGCGTCTTATCAATGAATGTAATGAAAAAATTGAGGAGTGCGAGGATGAGATGCTTGGGCTTCCCAGGGAAATCTATCAGAAAAACTATGACCTTATGGTAGAGACCATGGATCTTTTTTATAAGAGGATCCATGACAACACAATCGAGATTACTGCCATCGATGATTGGATCTCTCAAGTCAGGGTTCAACTTAAAAAGAATGTTATTAGAATGCAGGAAAAGGAAATCGAGAATTTCAGTGTTTATTCGTACATGCACAATATCTTCGGACCGGAGGTTATAGACCTCTTTGATCTGAAATATGATCCTGAGAGACGGCATCCTATGCTTAAGCCGGGAATGAAGGAACGTGATGGGATAATATATGACGATGATAAATTTACCGATAATTGATCGAAATTCAAAATATGTTGTAAGTGCCGCCGAAATGAAAAGATGTGACAATGCTACGATTGAACACTTTGGTATTCCGCAGGATGTTCTGATGGAGAGGGCGGCACTTTCTATATGCAAATATGTAAAACGCGCACTCCCACAAGGCGGAAGAGTGTTGATTTTTGCAGGCAGTGGGAATAACGGTGGGGACGGCATTGCTGCTGCCAGGATTTTGCAGCAGGATAACATTCCGGTAAAGATCATTCTGGTAAATCATAAGCTCAATGAGAAAAGTTCCAAAAGGACAAAAGCCTGCGAACAGCAACTAAAAATAGCCCTGACCTATGGTGTGGATGTCTCCGATTTTGATATAGCAGGGATTAATTCTGAGATCAAGAATAGTGCTGTTATAGTTGACGCCATGCTCGGAATCGGATGTTCAAGGGATTTAGAAGGAGATTACAGATCTGCTGTATGTGAGATTAATTATGCCAGGGAGGATTTTGATGAAAAAGCCCCTCACGTGATATCGGCGGATATTCCCACCGGAATAAATTCTGATACAGGGCATGTCCAGGGAGAAGCAATCCAGGCTGATGAGACTGTGACATTCAGTTTTCTGAAACTGGGTATGGCTTTTTATCCCGGTGCAGCTCATGCCGGGGAAATCCATATCGTCAACGTCGGAATCACGGAGGATGGCTTTCTTAATGACTTCCCACGATTTAAATATGTTGATATTCCCGATATCTCGCAGATAGCAAAGCTTATTCTTCCTAAGAGGAATCCTGCAGGGAACAAAGGCTCCTTTGGAAAAGTTCTGGTAGCAGCCGGAAGTAAGAGGATTAGCGGAGCCTGCATAATGGCTGCAGAGAGCTGTTTGCGCAGCGGTGCCGGAATGGTACGTGTGTTTACGGAAGAAACTAATTTATCAGCCGTACAGACGCTTCTTCCTGAAGCTATGACTGATATTTATTCCGAAAAGGATTTTGAGAGTGAGAATGAACTTGATATTGAAAGAGTAAAGGATACTCTAATAAAGGCCATAGACTGGGCTGGTGCAATTGTCTGCGGACCAGGTATCGGTAAAGGAAAAGCCGGAAAAGAAATATTAAGGTTCATTCTTGAAAATGCAAAGCTGCCATTGGTTTTAGATGCTGATGCCCTGAATATTATTTCTGAGGATAGCGGAATCAGAAAACTTTTATCAGAATACAGTGCGGACAAAATACTTACTCCGCACCTTGCTGAGTTTTCAAGACTTGTTGGTAAAAACATACATGATTGCAGGCCCTGCGTTATAGAAGAAAGCGTAAGACTTGCAAAAGAATTTCATGCGAGTATTATATGTAAGGATGCACGAAGTGTCATTACCGATGGAGAAAGATTTTTTATTAATCTTAGCGGGAATGATGGAATGGCTACTGCAGGAAGTGGAGATGTACTTGCAGGGCTTCTTGGTGCGCTGGTTATTTCCGGTTTTTCAGGAACTCTGGAGGGGGCTGTTGCAGGGGCGTATTTGCATGGAATTGCAGGAGACATGGCTGCTATCAGAAACGGAAGGCAGGGGATGACTGCAAGAGACATTTCCGGAAGTCTTAGAGATATTTTTTCCGGACAAGAAATATTTAAAAAAGAGGCAAATCAGTAATGCTGGATGAATTTTCAAGAGTATATGCAAAGGTAGATTTGGATGCGATTTCTCAAAATGTAGAGAACATGTATAATTCGCTTCCCAGAAACACAAAAATGTTGGCGGTTGTAAAAACTGACGGATATGGCTATGGTGCGGTTCCTATAGCTAGAATGCTTCAAAAGGACGCTTATATCTGGGGATTTGCTACTGCAACTGCAGAAGAGGCTTTTGAACTAAGAGAAGCCGGTGTAAGCAAACCAATCCTGGTTTTGGGATACACATTTCCTTATGCTTACGAAAGAATGCTAAGAGAGAATATAAGGCCTTCTGTTTTCAGATATGACATGATAAATCACCTTGCGGAAAGAGTGAAAAAGAGAAGAGCGCAGGGAGGAAACGAGACATTCCACGTGCATGTTGCTGTGGACTGTGGAATGAGCAGAATCGGTGTCAGACCGGATGCAAACGGAGAGAATTTTATAAAAACAGTTCTTCAGACTGAAGGATTAGAGCTTGAAGGAATATTTACACATTTTGCCAGAGCAGATGAGGCTGATCTTTCAGATGCCCATGCAAGATTTAAAGAGTTTAGCGACTTCGTTACTAAAGTAGAAGCAGATAATGATTACAAGATTCCTATTGTCCATTGTTCCAACAGTGCCAGTATCATAGATATGCCACAGGCACATATGGATATGGTAAGATGCGGAGTCACAATGTATGGAATGTGGCCCTCTGAGGAAGTCAGCAGGGATAAGATAGAGATTAAGCCGGCGCTTTCTCTTTACAGTCACATATCTTTTATTAAGGATATACCGGAGAACACACCTGTCAGCTATGGTGGCACTTTCGTTTCGGATAGACGTATGAGGGTTGCTACTATACCCGTTGGATATGGTGATGGTTATCCCAGAAGCCTTTCAGGGGGAAGGGGATATGTTCTGATTCACGGCGAGAAGGCAAGAATTCTCGGACGTGTATGCATGGATCAGTTCATGGTGGATGTTACTTCAATCCCCAACGCCAAGGAAGGGGATGAGGTTATACTTATAGGAAAATCAGGAACGAATTATGGCGATAATAATGCTGAAGTTATAACTGCCGAGGAATTGGGCGATCTTAGCGGCAGATTTAACTACGAACTCACCTGTAATCTTAATCACAGAGTGCCCAGATTATATGTGAAGGATGGGAAAATTCTCAGAGATTTTGAGGTATAATTGATTTTCTCAATAAAGCTTCGTAAAATTGTTAAATACACAGTGTATAGATTAAAACGGCTAAACTGATTTTTGTCAGCTTAGCCGTTTTTTTATTGCACTGTATTGAATATTTATTTCCTGAAGCGCTGAGGTATCACCGTCCATGTTGTCAGGGTGATAGAGCTTTACCAAAGATTTGTATTTTCTGTTTGCAGACTCAAGGGAGTTGCAGCCTGCAAAAAAATTAAAGGACTGATTAGGATTGCTTTTCTGCTGTGTGTCTTTATTTTTTTGTCTATCTGATCTGGCATTTCTGTTATTGCGCTTGTCCTCAATTCGAAGATCCTCATAATCATCAGAATCTTCATTATCTTCAAATTCATCGATATAATTTCGTCTCGAGGATTTTTGCCTTAGATTCGCTTTTTTGTAATAACGCGGCCTGAAGGATTTGCGGTAATCATAATAATTATCTTCGTAATCATCTTCTTCATCGTAATCATCTTCAGAATATTCGCTGTCATCATAATCCTCATCATATAAAGCATCATCGTATTCATAGGATTCTGAGCCTTCATAATCTTCATAAAACTCTTCAAGAGGACTTTTTCTGTAGGATTTTTGATATGCAGCATCATCAAATTCTTCGCTGTGTCGTGAAAGCCATCTGTCATAACTGCGCTCGGCAATTCGTTTTCCTGACTTGGGGAATAGCTTCTGATACCGCTTTTTTATTACCTGAAATAACGATTTTCCGGTAAACAGACATTTGAGAACATAGATAACTGCATCAGCAAGTATTGCTATTAGCAAAAACTTTCCGGAAAATACAAAGGTGCCTATGGCAATAAATGTAAGTGATAAAGGAAGGAAAAGAATAAGCAAAATCAGAAGAAGTAAAAAGTACATCAAAGTACCGCTATACGCAGACAGGAGATGAAGATATCCTTTTAATGTATCAAGGATAAGTTCTTTAACTCCCAGAGCGTCCACATGTATAGGTAAAAACGCGGAAAATATATCTTCCCCTGCGAGTATTTCTACAACGAGAATAAAGTAAAATGCGCTGTAAACAATGCCAGTCACGGGAAGGAGTACAAGAAATAAGCGCAGCAGCCTGAAAAGCTGGCGCATGAAAAACGATATCATATCGAATATGCTTTTTAATATCCAAATTAATCCTCTTGTGAGGAATTCAAAAAAGATTGAAATCATTCTTATATTTTAGCTTAACGAAAAAACGATGACAAGTATTTAAAGAATAAGGCGTTTTCTTGACTGTATCCATGCAAAATGCTATATTCTATCTTGACGCATTTTGCGATTTTGATAGCAAAGGAGATGAATATAGATGGACGATGGTGGGCCTAATGCCACTGCCTTTATTCTGATATTTATCATTATGATTCTTGTAGATATGCTTCTGCATGGATTTGGAGCAGCTATTGAGAATCTTAAACCGGATGATTTAAAAGCAGGAGGGGATAAGGACGACGACAGTCAGCCTTCACAGAATCCACTTCTTATAAGAGAGAAGAAATCAGCAAGGAAGCTTGAGAAGATCATGGAGTTTCCGGGAAAATATATCAACACAATTCAGTTGCTGACACTTCTTATCAATATGATTCTGGGTGTGATCTATATCAGAGTTTTGAGCAGTCTCACTTATGGTCTGATAGGCGGTCTTTTAGGTAATACTTCGTTATCACAGATACTCTCATATGTAGTTGCGGTTCTTATATTGATGTATGTCGTTCTTACGATCGGAGTTCTTATTCCGAGGAAGCTCGGTACCAGATATCCTGAGAAATGGGCATATTTCGGAGTGGGAGCAATTACGCTTATAATTAAAATTTTCAGTCCATTCACAGGTCTTATCAGGCTTACAGCCATGGGGATCTTGAGAATTTTTGGATTTCACTGGGATGCTGATGATAATGATGTCACTGAGGAAGAAATCAAGTCCATGCTTTCAGAGGGTCAGGAGCAGGGTGTTCTGCAGGATTCTGAGGCTGATATGATTTCGAATATCTTTGAGTTTTCAGATAAGCAGGCTCAGGATATTATGACAAACAGAAAAGCCATGGTGTGTATTGACGGCAATACTACCTTGAAGGAAGCCGTGGATTTTATGCTCAATATGAACAACAGCCGGTTTCCGGTATACCTTGATAATATTGATCATATAATTGGAATCCTTCACATAAGAGATGCCATGAAAAAGCTTTCTGAGCATACAGATGACGACACACCTTTAAGAAAAACAAGAGGTCTTTTGAGATCTCCCAGAAATGTGCCCGAGACGAGAAATATTGACAGCCTTTTTCATGATATGCAAAAATCCAAGACCCAGATGGTTATTGTCATTGATGAGTACGGACAGACTGCCGGACTTGTTTCAATGGAGGATATCATCGAAGAGATATTTGGAAATATCATGGATGAATATGATAAGGATGAGGAATACATAGAGGCCACATCTAATGAAGATGAGTTCATAATAGAGGGGAAGACACCACTTGAGGATTTAGAGGACAGGTTTGGCATTGAATTTGATGATGCCAATTTCGAAACGATCAATGGTCTGTTGATTTCCAAGCTAGACAGAATCCCCAAGGAGGGAGAAGACTTTACTGCTAAGATCGGAGGATATTCCTTCAAGATTCTCTCAGTAGAAAACCACATGATCCAAAGCGTTCTGGTAAAGAGAATAACAGAAGATGAGATTGAAAATACCGGAGACGATCAGGAAAATAAAGAAAATTAATATTTTTTAGGAGGATACAATGTCAGGACATTCAAAATTTGCTAACATTAAACATAAGAAGGAGAAGAACGACGCTGCAAAGGGTAAGATCTTTACTGTTATCGGACGTGAGATTGCCGTAGCTGTTAAAGAGGGTGGTCCGGATCCTTCAAATAACTTCAAGCTTGCTCAGGTTATAGCAAAAGCTAAGGCTAACAATATGCCTAACGATACTATCGAGCGTGGTATTAAGAAGGCTGCCGGAGCAGATGGAAGTGTTGATTATCAGAATCTTACATACGAAGGATATGGCCCGGGCGGCACAGCTATTATCGTTGATACACTTACGGATAATGCTAACCGTACAGCAGCAAATGTAAGAGCAGCATTTTCAAAGGGTAACGGTAATATCGGTACACAGGGCTGTGTATCTTATATGTTTGACAGAAAGGGTCAGATTCTTATCGATAAGGAAGAGTGCTCAATGGGTTCTGATGACCTTATGATGCTTGTTCTTGATGCAGGTGCTGATGACTTTAATGAAGAGGATGACAGCTATGAGATTCTTACAACTCCTGATGCTTTCCAGGGTGTTGTTGAGGCACTTGATAATGAGAAAATTGCTACAGCATCAGCTGAGATCACTATGATCCCTCAGAACTATGTTGAAGTTACTGATGAAGAAAATGTAAAACGTATTCAGAGAATCCTTGATATCCTTGATGAGGATGATGATGTTCAGGCTGTTTATCACAACTGGGATGACAGCTCAGCAGAATAATAATAAAGAAACTGCATGAAGTAAATTTATCTAATACGGTTATTGATAAAATTCAATAATCGCGGGTTTGGGGAGGCCTTGAGATGAAGCTAAAAAAGACATGGATCGGAGTTTGTGTCGGGGTAATTTATTTATTGGGAATGATTTTTGCCATAGGAGTTACCGGCTTTGTTTCGGGGCTTTTTCCTGCTTATGACAGGTTTCTGGTTGCCGGAGGAACTGTAGCAGCAGCTGCCGTGCTGGCTTTTATTGTGTCTTTTATTCTGGGTCAGATAGGTGACAGGGTAAATGATATTGAAAGTGTCAATTCATTTTCAAAGCCTATATGGCTTGAGATCCTTGTGGTTATCTCACTAATTCTTATCGGAATATTTGCTTATAGTCATACAGCTGCGCTTATAAAAGAATATACAGGTAATATTACGCTTTATGACAGCGCTCTTTTATCTGTAAGTGGCACTACAGTTGAGCTTAATGGCATTGCAGATGTGATTTATGTAGGACTTCTCAGAATCGTTATGAGTTTTTTGGGTAATACACTTTCTGCGGTATTTGCTTTAAATATGATGTTGAGAATTATGATGGTGGTTTTTGCATATATCGCCATCAGGATAAGTCTTGGAATGGTTGCAGGAATTGCGGCAGGAACAGCTTTCTTTGCCATTCCGGCTTTTGGATATTCTCTTCGTGTAGTTGATTCAAAGCAGCTCCTTTTCACAGCAGTATGGTTTGAACTGATGCTTGTGGTTATGTATGTTGTAGGCTTTGAGAAGAGCGCAGGTAATAGATGGTTTTATAAGATATTCAGTATTGTTCTCGGCGCAATAATAGGGACAATGATTTATCTTGAAGCCGGAAGTGCTGCCATAATAGTATTCCTGATAGCTGCATGGATGCTGGCTGATATGGAATGCGAGACCATAAATGTATGTATTAATGAGATTCTGCTTCTTCTTTCAGGTGTTGCAGCATTTATAGGCATGCTTGTATTTGAAGGCGGAATGGATAGTGTTCCTAACACATATTATCTTTGGACATGGAGATTTTACGGTTACAACGAAAATTCATGGCTTAAAATGATTGATGATTCTACTCCCAATACATATTTTGCGTTGGGACTTCTTGCAGCTGCACTTATTCCTGCTGCCTTGACAATTCTAAGAGACAGATGTGAGAAAATAGTTCCCTGGCTGGCGTTTTCAGTACTTGGAATAGTGATGTCTGTATTTCTTGGAGATACCCTTACTAATAGTGAAGTATTTATCATTTCTTCAATCGTTGTGCTCATAAGCTGCGGCGTATCCTGTGCGGCATATAATGATATTGTCGAAGATATAAAGGAAGAGCCTGAAATCGAAGAAGATGATGAAGAGGATGAGGAAGACGAAGAATCTGAAGAAGGCGCTCCGGAAGCTGAATTGAATAATTCTGAACGAAATGCTTCCGAAGAAAATAAGATAAAAGAAATTGAAACAGAACAGACTGAAGCTTTTAATGCCGAGGCGAATAAATCTGAATCAGAGCGTGCTGAAGATAGGAATATCGAGGCGAATAAATCTGAATCAGAACGCACTGAAGTTGATAATACCGAGGTGAATAAATTTGAATCAGATCGTCCTGAAGCTGATAATGTCGTGGTGAATTTACCTGAATCAGAACACACTAAAGTGCATAAGATACAGGATTCAGGCAGTTCCTCTGAGGTAGAGAAGGAGGCAAGGACACCAAGATATGTACCTGAAGGTATGGTACTTCCAACCGGTGATGAGGACGAAGAAAATCTTGTGCCGCATTTTAATCTGAACAGACCGCAGATGGAAGACGTTGGAATATTATCTGTAGGGACTGCGAAAAATAATGGTGAAACAAAAGATGAGGCAAAGATTGAACCAAAGGTTGAGGAAGAGGTTGAGTCTAAAGCTGCTGAAAGAGCTGAATTAAGAGAAAGAGCTTATCAGTCTACCCTCAATGATAAAGTCATAGCTGATGTCATAAATGATGTAATAGCTGAGATAAATGAGGGAGTAAGACATAATAACTCCTCAGATAAAGATGATTTTGATGTCGTTATCAGACCTGGTGACGATTTTGATATATAGAATTTCTTTGGAAATTCACAATTTAATTGTATAATCTGTTAGCGTAAGGTAATTATTGATGTCGTGGGGCAATAATAAATGCGCTGACAGGCATCGAATTTAGAAAGTTGTAGAAAAAAGAGGTTATGTTAATGAGAGTTGAAGAGCTTAATACCTATGAAGTATTAGAGCATAGAAGAATAGAAGATCTTAATTCTGACAGTTATATTGTCAGACATAAGAAGACAGGTGCCAAGCTGGCGCTTTTATCAAATGATGATGACAATAAGGTCTTCTATATTGGATTCAGAACTCCGCCAAAGGACTCTACAGGTGTAGCACATATTATTGAGCACACCGTTCTTTGCGGATCAAAGGAATTTCCTATAAAGGATCCTTTTGTAGAACTGGTGAAGGGATCACTTAATACATTTCTTAATGCAATGACATATCCGGATAAGACAGTTTATCCCATTGCAAGCTGCAATGATGCAGATTTCCAGAATCTTATGCATGTATATCTGGATGCCGTTTTTTATCCCAATATATATCAGACAGAAAAAATCTTTAAGCAGGAAGGCTGGCATTATGAGATGGAAAATGCCGACGACGAGCTTAAAATAAATGGTGTTGTATATAATGAGATGAAGGGTGCATTCTCTAACGCAGACGAAATAGTAGCAAGACAGATAAGAAAATCATTGTATCCCGATACTACTTACGGAATCGAATCAGGTGGAGACCCGGATGAAATCTATAATCTGACATATGAAGACTATCTTGATTTCCATAGAAAATATTATCATCCTTCAAACAGCTATATCTATCTTTATGGCAATATGGATATGGTTGAGAAACTGCAGTATATAGATGAGAATTATCTGTCTAAGTACGACTATCTTGAGGTTGATTCTTCAATAGGACTGCAGAAGTCTTTTGATGGCAGGAAGAGCTACACCGGAAAATATCCTATACTGAATGAGGAGTCAGAGAGGGACAATACTTATCTGACACTCAACTATAGCGTAGGAAGCAGTCTTGATCCAAAGTTTTATGTTGCATTCGATATTTTGGATTACGCTCTGTGTTCAGCCCCCGGCGCTCCTATTAAGAAGGCACTGATCGACAAGGGAATTGGTAGCGAAGTATTTAGTGATTACGATAACGGTATAATACAGCCGGTTTTCTCAATCGTAGCTAAAAATGCCAATCCGGAGCAGAAGGACGAGTTCATCGCTACTGTAGAAGAAGTGCTCAGGAGTCAGGTAGAGAACGGAATAGATAAGAAGGCACTTCTTGCCGGACTTAATGCAGACGAGTTTAAGTACAGAGAGGCAGATTTTGGTAGATTTCCTAAAGGACTTCTCTATGGCCTTCAGGTTTTGGACAGCTGGCTTTATGATGAGAAAAAGCCATGGATAAACATTGAGGCTAATAATACCTTTGCTGAGCTGAAAAAAGAGGTTGAGACAGGTTATTTTGAATCACTGATTGAGAAATACCTTCTTAACAACAATCACAGTACTGTACTTGTAATGGAACCTGAAAAAGGTCTTACAGAGAAAAAGGACAGAGAGCTCGCTGATAAATTAAAAGCATACCGCGATTCGCTAAGCAGCGAGGAAGTTGATAAAATCGTTCGTGAGACAAAAGAACTGAAGGCATATCAGGAAGAACCCGACAGACCTGAGGATCTTGCCAAGATTCCGCTTCTTACAAGAGGCGATATAAAAAAGGAAGCCGATAAGTTTATAAATGAAGAGAAAACTGTCGGAAAGCAGAAAATCCTTTTCCACAATGTATTTACCAATGGAATAGGTTACATCAACTTTGTTTTTGATATTAAGAATGTACCTGACAGGCTGCTTCCATACACACCGCTTTTGAAGCTTTTACTTGGTCTTATGGATACCGAGAACTATTCATATACCGACCTTTATAACGAGATCAATCTTCAGACAGGTGGTATTTCAGGTTCAATCAGTACATATACGGATGCTCAGAATGTTTCAGAGTTTACTACTACATTTGAGGTGGCAGTTAAAGCGTTGTATCCGCAGCTTGATAAGGCATTTGAGCTTGTGAGTGAGATAATCTTCAGGACAAAGTTTGATGATGATAAGAGAATGCTTGAGATATTGGACGAGACCTGCAGCAGACTTCGTTCGGATCTTGCAAGTGCAGGACATCATAGTGCTGCACTTCGTGCACTTTCATATGTTTCAAAGCCTGCCAAAATCTCAGACATGGTATCCGGAATCGGTGGATACAGAATGCTTGAGGAGGTAAAGGAAAAGCTTTCCAAGGATAAGGGATATGCTCTTGAAATTGCTGATAATATGCAGGAACTTTGCAGGATAATCTTCAGACCTGAGAATCTTCTTGTTGATTACACAGCTTCTGAAAAAGAGTATGTTGGCTTTGAGGATAAGGTTACTGCATTTGCAGATAAGCTTTATACCGACGAGATACAGGTAAAGGGATTCGAAATTAAATGTTCCAAGCAAAATGAAGGCTTCCAGACAGCAGGTCAGGTTCAGTATGTATGCCTTGCAGGAAATTTTGCTAATAAGGGACTTAAGTATGACGGCTCTCTTAGAGTTCTTAAAGTAATGCTTGGTTATGATTACCTTTGGAAAAATATTCGTGTTCTGGGCGGCGCTTACGGATGCATGAGCGGTTTTTCCAAAAACGGAGATTCCTATTTTGCAACCTACAGAGATCCACACCTCTCAAGAAGTATTGATGTTTTCAAAGAGGCATCGGATTATCTTAAGAATTTTGAAGCTGATGAAAGAACAGTTACGCAGTTTGTAATCGGAGCTGTCAGTGATCTTGATACACCTAAGACTCCGGCTACAAAGGGTGCATATGGTCTTACAGCTTATCTTTGCCACACTAATATGAAGGATATTCAGGCGGACAGAGATGCACTTCTTGCTACTGATATAGAGAAGATAAGAGGTTTATCAGCATATATTGATGCATTTATGGAAGATGACTGCCTTTGCGTAGTTGGTGATGGAAATAAGATTTTACAGAATAAAGATCTTTTCGGAAAAGTGGAGCAACTTATTTATGCAGGAAAATCTGAATAATAATTTAAATATGAAGTGTGGCTATGTGACTCTTATAGGCAGACCAAACGTGGGAAAATCCACATTGATGAATCATCTTATAGGTCAGAAGATTGCCATCACATCGCACAAACCACAGACTACACGCGGCAGGATTCAGACTGTCTACACAGATGACAGAGGGCAGATTGTATTTTTGGATACACCTGGAATTCATGAATCCAAAAACAAGCTCGGAGAATATATGGTCAAAGTCGCAACCAAAACAATGGAAGAGGTTGATCTTATATTATGGCTTGTGGAACCCAGTACATTTATCGGAGCCGGTGAGCATATGATCATAGATCAGCTGCGTGAATGTGGTAAACAGGTTATCCTCGTGATAAATAAGATCGATACAGTTTCCAAGGATGATCTTCAAAGCTTTATAGATGCTTATAAAAAAGAAATGGATTATGCTGACATCGTCACGGTTTCAGCTCTTAAGAGCGATAACCTTGACGAGCTTATGCAGCGAATATATGACAGACTTCCCTACGGAGATCCGTTTTACAGCGAAGAAACTCTGACAGACCAGACTGAAAGGGATATCGTAGGCGAGATAATAAGAGAAAAAGCATTAAGACTTTTAAATGATGAGGTCCCTCATGGAATCGCAGTTACTGTTGAGACTATGAGAACAAGAAAAGCGGCAACGCAGACTAAGAAGAAAAAGTCAAAGCATGTTCATCCGCCAAAAAAAGGTAAACAAAATGATGCTGTAGTCGGTACAGACAATGGTGGAGTGCCTGACCTTGAAGCAATGCTTTCAGCTCTTAAGGGCGGTGAGAAGGATGCAGCCGATGTTTCTACGGAAACTGAAATAATGGATATAGAAGCATCAATCATCTGTGAACGCGATTCACATAAAGGAATTATTATCGGAAAAGGCGGATCAATGCTTAAAAAGATTGGTTCACAGGCCAGATCTGATATTGAGAATATGGTAGGCTGCAAAGTTAATCTCCAGCTTTTTGTTAAAGTCAGAAAGGACTGGAGAAACGACCAGGTTCAGATGAAGAATTTTGGTTACAAGAATACAAAATAATCGAGGAATGCATGACCACATTAACCACAGTGAACGGAATTATTATAAAGAGGACACCGGTCGGGGAATATGACCAGGTAGTTACTATACTTACTTCCGAACGTGGCAAGATCACTGCATTTGCAAAGGGTTCAAGGCGTCCGGGGAATCAACTGTCCGGTGCTGTTGAACCTTTTTGTTTTGGAAAATTCAAGCTGTACGAAGGCAGAACTTCATATAATATACAGGAAGCGGAGATTATTAACTATTTTGAATCCTTCAGGAATGATTTTAACGGTTCAATGTATGGAATGTTTTTTCTTGAACTTGCAGACTATTATACCAGGGAGAATAATGATGAACGCGATTTTTTAAAGCTGCTATACAGGTCACTCAGAGCTTTGGAATCGGATAACTTTGATGACAGACTTGTAAGATGTATATTTGAGATAAAGTGTCTTGTGATAAACGGTGAGTTTCCCGGAATTCCAACGGATAGAAAATATGAAGAATCAACAGCTTACACCTTGGAATTCATAAGAGTCACGGCAATTGAAAAGCTTTATTCTTTTGCTGTTACTGCAGAAATTCAAAACGAACTTTTCCATATTTGTGACATATACAGAAGGCAATTTATTGACAGGAAACTGAACAGTCTGGAAATGATTAAAATGATTGAAGGTTTAAATTTATGATTGTATTTGAAAAAGCACAAAATGCGTTATATAATCATAAACGTGTGCATACACTGGCACTCTAATTAATTTAATAAAAGAGGGTATTATTGTGAAAAAAAGTTTTGTCAATAACCTTGCTTTTGCTGCTGTATTGATGCTTATTGTTATGTCGCTCACAGCATGTGGGAAGAACTCGGATGCCGATAATTCCGACAAGTCTTCGATTGAGATCAGGAAGGATGGGACTGTTATAAGTACCATTGTCGCAGATTTTGCTGAAAGCTACTATAGTACTGATGAGCTGAAGGAAATGACGGAAAACGAGATCAATGCATTTGTTGTTTCAAATGGAGAGGATTCTGCATCATTTGAATCCATTGACAGCAAGGATGGCAAGGTCAGGCTGGTAATTAAGTTTGGAAGTGCATCTGACTATGCTCATTTCAATGATGAGATGTTATTATATGAGACAGTTTCAGATGCTGTAATTTCAGGACAGATAGATGTTAATTCCCTTGTTGATAAGGATGGGAATACTATTGAGCCTGATAAGGCTGACAGCTTGAGCAGTCAGCATGTGGTAATCTGTGCATCAAAGGGTCTTGTGTCTGTTCCATATAAAATAAGATATGCTTCTAAGAATATAAAGCTTATCGATAAGAAAACAGCAGATTTTTCAGGACTGGCGGATGATGCTAGCGCATGTCTTGTTCTTGATAAATGATATATGAGCATGTTGCTCTAAAAATAATAAATGAGCGTTGTGCTCGGAAAGAGGTTTTGGTTATGAAAGCTAATGAAAAAACAATGGAAAAAATAATTGCTCTCGCAAAGGGTAGAGGTTTTATTTATCCCGGAAGTGAAATATACGGTGGTCTTGCTAATACATGGGATTACGGTAACCTTGGTGTTGAACTTAAGAATAACGTAAAGAAGGCATGGTGGCAGAAATTTATTCAGGAGAGCCCTTATAACGTTGGTGTTGACTGTGCAATTCTTATGAATCCTCAGACCTGGGTTGCATCAGGACATCTTTCAAGCTTTTCTGATCCTCTTATGGATTGTAAGGAATGTCATGAGCGTTTCCGTGCTGATCAGCTTATTGAGAACTATGCTGCTGAGAATAATATCACACTTGAGTCTTCAGTAGATGGCTGGTCACAGGAGCAGATGAAGCAGTTCATCGATGAGCATAATGTTCCCTGTCCGTCATGCGGAAAGCATAACTTTACTGATATTCGTCAGTTTAACCTTATGTTTAAGACATTCCAGGGTGTTACAGAGGATGCTAAGAATACAGTATATCTTCGTCCTGAAACAGCTCAGGGTATTTTTGTCAACTTTAAGAATGTACAGCGTACTTCCCGTAAGAAGATTCCTTTCGGTATCGGACAGATCGGTAAGTCATTCAGAAACGAGATAACTCCCGGTAACTTTACTTTCAGAACAAGAGAATTTGAGCAGATGGAGCTTGAGTTCTTCTGCGAGCCTGATACTGATCTTGAATGGTTCAATTACTGGAGACAGTTCTGTATCGACTGGCTTAAGTCTCTTGGCATGAAGGAAGATGAGATGAGAGTAAGAGACCATGATAAGGAAGAACTTTCATTCTATTCCAAGGCAACAAGTGATATTGAGTTCATGTTCCCGTTTGGATGGGGTGAGCTTTGGGGTATCGCTGACAGAACCAATTATGACCTTTCAAGACATCAGGAAGTTTCAAAGGAAGACCTTACATACTTCGATGATACAAAGAATGAGAGATACATTCCTTATGTTATTGAGCCTTCACTTGGTGCAGACCGTGTTGTACTTGCATTCCTCTGTGGTGCTTATGATGAAGAGGAGATTGCTGAGGGAGATGTAAGAACTGTACTTCATTTCCATCCTGCACTTGCTCCTGTTAAGATCGGTGTGCTTCCTCTTTCAAAGAAGCTTAATGAAGGTGCTGAGAAGATTTATGCTACACTTTCCAAGAAGTACAATTGCGAATTTGATGACAGAGGAAATATCGGTAAGCGTTATCGCAGACAGGACGAGATTGGTACTCCGTTCTGCGTAACCTATGATTTTGATTCTGAGACAGATGGCAAGGTAACAGTACGTTTCCGTGACAGCATGGAGCAGGAGCGTGTTGCTATCGACGAGCTTGAGGCATACTTTGCAGATAAGTTCAGCTTCTAATTTGAACGTATTTAAAGGAGTTTAAAATGAGACAATTTACAGCTAATGAACTGCGTAAGACATGGAAGCAGTTTTATATTGATAGAGGACACGTTGATGTAGGTGCGGTATCTCTGGTATCAGATGGTTCTACCGGCGTTATGTTTAATGTTGCGGGTATGCAGCCTCTTATGCCATATCTTCTCGGTAAGAAGCATCCTCTTGGAACAAGACTTTGTAATGTTCAGGGATGTGTCCGCACAAATGATATTGACTCAGTTGGTGATAAGAGCCACGTAACATTCTTTGAAATGATGGGAAGCTGGAGTCTTGGTGACTATTTCAAAGAGGAAAGATGCAAATGGAGTTTTGAACTTCTTACAGAGGTATTTGGTTTTGATGCTGATCACCTTGCAGCTACTGTATTTGCAGGTGATGAGAATGCACCAAGAGATGAAGAAGGTGCAGCATGCCGCATAAAATCAGGCTTCAAGAAGGAAAACATTTATTACCTTCCTGCAGAAGATAACTGGTGGGGACTTGAATACGGTCCCTGCGGTCCTGACTCAGAGATGTTCTATATCGCTGACAGACCGGATTGCGGTCCTGATTGCGGCCCCGGATGTGACTGCGGTAAGTACACAGAGCTTGGAAACGATGTTTTCATGCAGTATGAGAAGCATCATGATGGCACACTTACACCGCTTTCACAGAAGAACGTAGATACAGGCTGGGGACTTGAGAGAATCCTTGCATTCCTTAATGGTTCAAGAGATGTCTATCAGGTAGACGTTTTCGTTCCTGCCATTAACTACATTGAGAAGAATGCTAATGTTAAGTATGGCGAAGATGAGAAGATCACAAAATCCATGAGAATTCTTGCTGATCATATCCGTACTTCTGTTATGCTTATCGGAGATGAGGCTAAGCTTCTTCCGTCAAATACAGGTGCTGGATATATTCTTAGAAGACTTATCCGCAGAGCGGTAAGACATGCAAGAGCTTTGAATCTTGGTAAAGAGCAGATTCTTGGAATGGCTGCAATCTATATCGATGAGGTTTACAGCGAGAGCTATCCTAATCTTGTTGCTAATCGCAAGTTTGTTCTTACAGAGCTTGAGAGAGAAATATCAAGATTTGAGAGCACCCTTGAGAACGGCATGAAGGAATTTAAGAAGATTCTCGATAAGACATCTTCTGAGAACAAGAAAGAAATCAGCGGAAGAGATGCATTCTTCCTTTATGACACATATGGATTCCCTGTGGAGCTTACTGTTGAGGAAGAGGGACTTAAGGTTGACGAAAACGGCTTCAAGGATGCTATGGAAGAGCAGAAGCAGAAGGCAAGGGATAACCAGAATTTCTCAGCCAATCTTACAACAGGAGCAGGAGTATTTGATTCACTTGATGAATCAAAGCAGTGCGAATTCCTTGGATACGAAACTCTTAACTGTGACGGCAAAATCATTGCTATGGCATCAGGTGAGTCTCTTGTAGATGAACTTGGTGAAGGACAGCAGGGAAGCATAATCACAGATAAGACTACATTTTACGGCACAATGGGTGGTCAGGTTGGTGACCTTGGAGAGATAATCGGAAAAGATGGTTCAAAGTTCGAAGTAACAGAGACCATTCATGTAGCAGGTGGAAGAACAGCACATGTAGGTACTGTCGTTAGCGGAAGCTTTAAGAATTCAGATAGTGTTTCACTTAAAGTAGATGCTGAGAACAGAGCAAAGACCTGCCGTAACCACTCAGCTACACATCTTCTTCAGAAAGCACTTCGTGAAGTACTCGGTGATCATGTTGAGCAGGCAGGTTCGTATCAGGATACTGACAAGACAAGATTCGACTTTAGCCATCACCAGGCTATGACAGCTGAAGAACTTCAGAAGGTTGAAGACCTCGTAAATGAGAAGATTGCAGAAGCACTTCCTGTAGTTACTGAAGAGATGACTATGGAAGAGGCTAAAAAGACAGGTGCTATGGCTCTGTTTGGTGAGAAATACGGTGATACTGTAAGAGTTGTCAAGATGGGGGATTTCTCAATCGAACTCTGCGGTGGTACTCATGTTTCAAATACAAGTCATGTAGGTATATTCAAGATTGTGTCTGAGAGTGGTGTTGCTGCCGGTGTACGTCGTATTGAAGCTCTTACAGGTGATAATGCAAGAGCATATTATAAGGATGTAGAGTCTAAGCTTTATGACGCAGCAAAGCTTTTGAAGACAAATCCTGATGATGTTGCTGATCATATCAAGAAGCTTCAGGAAGAACTCAAAGCTCTTAAGAGCGAGAATGAATCACTCAAGAGTAAAGAAGCTCAGGCAGCTCTTGGCGATGTCCTGGATCAGGTTAAGGAGATTAAAGGTATTAAACTTCTTGCAGCTCCGCTTAAGGGCGTGGATATGAATGGCCTTCGCGATCTTGGTGATCAGATGAAGGAGAAAATTGGCGAAGGTGTTGTTGTACTCATTTCTGAAGCTAATGGTAAGGTTAACCTTATGGCAATGGCTACAGATGACGCAATTGCACATGGCGCACATGCCGGAAACCTTGTTAAGGCAATTGCTGCCAAAGTCGGTGGCGGCGGCGGTGGACGTCCCAACATGGCTCAGGCAGGAGGCAAGAATCCTGCAGGTATACCTGATGCAATAGCAGAGGCTGAGAAGGCATTGTTAGAGCAGATTAATTAAAAAACTGCGTATTTAGTGCTTGACGAACCATAAAAATATGGTATAATCAATAAATGTTATGTGGGTTAATACCTAAAGACATAACAAATAACCCTGGTCACCCGTTAAGGAAGGGTCTGAAGGGAGGGTAAGAGTAGAGAATGTCAACAGTTATTGTAAAAGAAAATGAAACTTTAGACAGCGCGCTTCGTCGCTTTAAGAGAAGCTGTGCCAAGGCTGGCATCCAGCAGGAGATTCGTAAAAGAGAACATTACGAGAAGCCAAGCGTAAAGCGTAAGAAAAAGTCTGAAGCAGCTAGAAAACGTAAATATAATTAATAAAAATAAGTCCTTGGTTTTATAAATCAAGGACTATTTTATTTTAAAAATCTACATTTGTAGCTTTTTATTAGTGGAGCCATACGAGATATTTGTATGATATATCTGATTCTGATATTGATATTGATCTTGATACTTGCTGTAGCAGTTATTGCAATCATTTATCATGATATGAATAACTTTGTTATAAGAAAGTATGAGATACATTCAACTAAATTGACAAAGGATTTCACCTTTTGTCTTTTATCCGATCTTCATGAGAAAATGTTCGGAGATAATAATGAGAGACTCTATGATGCAATTTGCAAAAATTCCCCGGATATAATTCTTATAGCAGGGGATATGCTTACTGCATTTAATGAACATGGAAATGATCATTATGATGAGATAGGCGAATTTGTAGCAAGGTTATCTTCGAAGTTTCCTGTTTATGCAGCCAATGGTAATCATGAGACAAAGATGGATATTCTCGGTGGCTTAAGGGGCAGAGCTTATAAATCTTATGAAGATAAGATTACTAAGGCAGGTTGTGTTCTTTTAAGAAATGAGAGTATATATCTTGAAGACCTTAATGTAGAGGTGAATGGACTGGAACTTGAGCGTGATTACTTCCGCAAGGTGGTAAAGCGTGAGCTTCCGAATGATTATCTTGAAAACGTGTTTGGAAAAGCTGATGACAGCAGATTTCAGGTGCTGATAGCTCATAATCCGATTTATTTTGAGGAGTATGCCAAATGGGGGGCTGATCTTACTGTTTCGGGTCATGTTCACGGCGGTATTATCAGACTGCCTTTCCTTGGTGGGGTGATATCACCTGCAATGGTGCTTTTTCCTAAATATGATGGGGGACTCTTTAAGATTGGGAATAAATCTCTGATCTTAAGTAGAGGCCTTTCTACGCATTCTATTCCTGTCAGATTTAATAATCCGGGAGAAGTCTGTATGATCAGAATGCTTTCAGATAAAAAATAAAACGAGGATAGCTATAATGGCATTGGAAGTAAAGCTGCAGGTTTTTGAAGGACCTCTGGATCTGCTTCTTCATCTTATAGATAAAAACAAAATAGACATTTATGATATTCCTATTGCAGTAATAACTGAGCAGTATATGGATTATATCAGAGCCATGCAGAAGGATGATATGGAAGTTACCAGTGAATTCCTTGTCATGGCTGCTACTTTGGTGGACATAAAATGCAAAATGCTTCTTCCCAAGGAAGTTAATGAAGAAGGCGAAGAGGAAGATCCGAGAGCAGAACTTGTTGAAAAACTGCTGGAATATAAAATGTATAAGTTCATGGCTGAGGAACTCCGCGAGCGTCAGACGAACGCTGATACTCATATGTATAGGAAAAAGAATGTTCCTGAGGAAGTCTTGTCCTATGAGGAACCGATTGACTATGATACTCTCATAGGCGATGCGAATCTTGCCAAACTTAATGATATTTTCCAGGCACTGCTGAGAAGACAGGAAGATAAGGTCGATCCCATAAGAAGTAAGTTTGGTAAAATCGAAAAAGAGTCTGTGGATCTTGATCAGAAGACTCTTTATGTAAAGGCCTATATCAGAGAACATGAGAGATTCAGTTTTAAACAGCTCCTTGAGAAACAGGGAAGCAAAGTAGAGATTATCGTAACCTTCATGGTTATACTTGAGGCTATGAAGATTGGCGACATTGAAATAGAACAAACCGAGACGTTTGGGGATATTATGATTACTTCAAACAGAGTGGCAAAGTGAGGGAGATATGACGAAGGAAGAGGGAGCAGCAGCGATTGAAGCAATCCTTTTTACAATGGGGGATTCTGTTACTGTTGCAGCAATATGTAACGCACTGGATGAGGATTTGAAGGACGTGCGTGATCAGATTGCTTATCTTAAGAAAAAATATTCAAAAGCGGATAGCGGTATAAGTCTGATAGAATTAGAGGATTCAATTCAGCTTTGCACGAAGAGCGAAATGTATGAATATCTTATAAAGGTGGCAAAGACACCCAAAAAGATAACACTTACGGATGCTCTGATGGAGACATTATCAATTATTGCTTACAAACAGCCTATTACCAGATTAGATGTGGAACGCATCAGGGGCGTTAACAGTGATCATGCCGTTAACAGGCTTGTGGAGTTTAATCTTGTACAGGAGCTTGGAAGGCTTGATGCCCCAGGAAGACCGCTTCTTTTTGGGACTACCGAACAGTTTCTTAGAAGCTTCGGAGTTAAGTCATTGGATGATCTTCCTTCTCTTGATGCAGTAAGGGTTGAGGAGTTTAAGCAGGAGGCTGAACAGGAAATCAGTGTAAAACTTGATATTTGATTTAAAATATTAAAATTCCGCACAAAATAAGGGTATGGAGTATTCTCCATGCCCTTATTTTGTGCTATACTATATTCTGACTTAAGTTGTGGTTTTGTACACTTAAAAATATATTACGGAGGTGAAGAAATGAGTAGTTCTTCTCAGGCAAGCCAGAGAATTTTTTCTCTGCTTGATGAAAACAGTTTCGTTGAAATCGGCGCTCAGGTTAAAGCCAGAAGCACAGATTTCAATCTGAAGCAGACAGAGACACCCTCTGATGGTGTAGTAACCGGCTATGGCGTTATTGGCGGTAAGCTTGTATACGTATATGCCCAGGATGCATCTGTTCTTGGTGGCTCTGTAGGTGAGATGCATGCTAAGAAAATAGCAGGTCTCTACGATATGGCTCTTAAGATGGGAGCACCGGTAATTGGTCTTATAGATTCAGCTGGTCTTCGTCTTCAGGAGGCAACTGATGCACTTAATGCTTTCGGTGAAATCTATCGCAAGCAGGTTAGCGCTTCAGGTGTTGTTCCTCAGATCACAGCAATCCTTGGATCTTGTGGTGGTGGTCTGGCACTTTTCCCGACAATGACCGATTTTACATTTATTGAGGAAAAGAGTGGTAAGCTCTTTGTTAATTCTCCTAATGTACTTGAGGGCAACAGCAAGGAGAAGTGTGATACATCATCTGCTGCATGGCAGAGCAGCGAGGTTGGAAACGTAGATGTAGCAGCTGATGAACAGTCTATCTACGCTCAGATAAGAGAACTCGTTTCACTACTTCCTTCAAATAATGAAGATACAGAGAATTTTGATGAGTGCACGGATGATCTTAATCGTGCATGTGAGAACCTTGATGGTTCTATTGACGATCCTGCGCTTATTTTAAGACAGATTTCAGATAATGGAATCTTCTTTGAGACAAAGCAGGGTTATGCAAAGGAAATGGTTACAGGTTTCATCAAGCTCAATGGTGCAACTGTAGGTGTTATTGCCAACAGAAAAGCATTATATGATGAGAATGGTGAAGTTGCTGAGAAGTTTGAGAACGTTCTTACAGCTCATGCATGTGAGAAGGCAGCTGATATGGTTGACTTCTGTGATGCATTTGAGATTCCTGTTCTCTCACTTACAAATGTAAAGGGCTTTGGTGCTACAAAGTGCGACGAGAGACATGTTGCCAAGAGTGCAGCTAAGCTTGTTGCTGCTTTAGCAGGCGCTACAGTTCCCAAGGTTAATGTTATAACAGGCATGGCTTATGGAAGTGCTTATGTTGTAATGAACTCAAAGGCAATCGGCGCAGATATGACATTTGCATGGCCTGATGCCGAGATTGGTACAATGAATGCTGAGCATGCTGCCAAGATTATTGCTGATGGCAAGGATGCAGCTACTGTTGCTGATACAGCAGCAGCTTACGAGAGACTCCAGAACAATGTAGAAAGTGCTGCAGGCAGAGGATATGTTGATACAATCATTAACGCTGCAGACACAAGAAAATATGTAATAGGAGCTTTTGAAATGCTTTACAGTAAGCGTGAAGAGCGCCCTGTGAGGAAGCACACTACAGTATAAGGAGGAGCCTGACAGTGAAGCATAAGATTTTTGCTTTAGGTGTTACGCTTATCTGCATGCTAGGTCTATCAGCTTGTGGTCAGAACATACAGTATAATACTGTAGCCGGAAGCAGATATGATGAGAGTGTATTTTCAAAGGAAGGTCTTTTGGGATATGCCCAGACTATCGAAGATCAGTACTTTGAGACTATGTATTTGCAGGGTATAACACCTGACAATTTCGAAGAAAAATTAGAAGACAGTTTTGATGCTAATACCTATGATGTATTTTTTGCTGGTTATAAGAACTGGTATGATGCAGTCGATGAGATTGGATTTAGCAGTCCTGATACATTAGCAGAGGATATAAGCGTCAAGGATCTTACCTACTATGTGAACAAGGATGGCGAGCTTATGGTTGATGCCACTATTGAAGGAAAAGGCAACAATGCTCACACAGCTATTCTTGAGTATTCACTTGACAGAAAGGGTGTACCTACACTTATTTCAGTCAACGTAAATCATACAACAGGTGAGAAGCTTAAGAGCGCAGGTCTTAATACCCTTCTTGGAATGGGTATGGCATTTACAGTACTTATTATTATTGCGCTGGTAATTTCATTATTCCCGCTTATTAATAAGCTTACAGAGAAGAAGCCTGAGACTAATAAAGAGATTACAGAGAAGTCCATTGAAACAGTTACATCCCAGATTGCTGAAAAGGAAGAGCTTACTGATGATTCAGAGCTTATAGCTGTTATTTCAGCGGCTATTGCAGCCTATGAGGCTAGTCAGGGCACTGGCGGTGACGGATTTGTTGTAAGATCAGTTCGTAAAGTTGGTAAAGCAAGCAATTGGAAAAAAGCTTAAAGCTTTGAATTACGCTTTGAATTAAAGCTAATATTAGGAGGAAATAGATAATGAAAAATTATACAATTACCGTTAACGGAAACGTATATGATGTAACTGTAGAGGAAGGCACAGGCAGTGGTGCTCCCGTAGCAGCAGCTCCTGTAGCAGCTCCCAAGGCTCCTGCAGCTCCTGTAAAGAAGGCAAGCGCTGGTGCAGGCAGTGTAAAGGTAACAGCCGGTGCAGCAGGTAAGGTCCTTAAGATCAATGCAACTGTTGGACAGTCTGTAAAGAAGGGCGATGCTGTAGTAACAATGGAATCAATGAAGATGGAAATTCCTATGGTTGCTCCTCAGGATGGAACAATCGCAAGTATCGACGTTGCTGTAGGCGACCAGGTTGAAGCTGGCGGCGTTGTTGCAACAATGAACTAAAATTTGGAGAGACTCACACGGAGGTCGTTAAATGGATTACATTGTAAACACATTATCGAATCTCTGGCAGCAAACTGCATTTACAACAATGACTCCCGGTAACTATATCATGGTAGTTGTTGCGTTGATATTTATGTATCTTGCAATCGCCAAAGATTTCGAACCACTTCTTTTGGTGCCTATCTCCTTCGGTATGCTTTTAGTTAATATCTATCCGGATATTATGATGTCAATCGATAAGTCATCGAATGGTGTAGGCGGACTTTTATATTATTTCTACCTGCTGGATGAGTGGGCTATCATGCCTTCACTTATCTTCATGGGTGTAGGAGCGATGACAGACTTCGGTCCACTTATCGCTAACCCTAAGAGCTTCCTTATGGGAGCAGCAGCTCAGTTTGGTATCTTTTCAGCATATTTCATGGCTATTGCCATGGGCTTTAATGATCAGCAGGCTGCAGCTATTTCAATCATCGGAGGAGCAGATGGTCCTACATCTATCTTCCTTGCTACAAAGCTGAACCAGACAACTATTCTGGGACCTATTGCCGTAGCTGCATATTCGTACATGTCACTTGTACCGATTATTCAGCCTCCGGTTATGAAGCTTCTTACAACTGATAAGGAAAGAAAGATTCGTATGCAGCAGCTCAGACCTGTTTCCAAGCTTGAGAAGATTCTTTTCCCTATCATCGTTACAATTGTTGTAAGTATGATTCTTCCTACAACAGCACCTCTTATCGGTATGCTTATGCTTGGTAACCTGTTCCGTGAAAGTGGCGTTGTACGTCAGCTTCAGGAGACAGCTTCCAATGCTCTTATGTATATCGTAGTAATTATGCTGGGTACTTCTGTAGGTGCTACAACAAGTGCTGAAGCATTCCTTAACATAACAACAATTAAGATCGTTGTGCTTGGTCTTATTGCATTCGTAATTGGTACTGCAGCCGGAACACTCTTTGGTAAACTTATGTGTGTTATCACCGGTGGCAAGGTTAATCCTTTGATCGGTTCAGCCGGAGTTTCTGCAGTTCCTATGGCTGCCAGAGTTTCACAGAAGGTTGGTGCAGAGTATGATCCCAGTAACTTCCTTCTCATGCATGCTATGGGACCCAACGTTGCAGGTGTAGTAGGTACTGCAGTCGTTGCAGGTACATTTATGGCAGTATTTGGAGTATTTTAAGTTGGATGGGGAATTTACCAATTCCCCGGATCTGACTTTATTCCGGGAAACGTATTTACGTAACCTCGGAATTTCCATATCAAAATATAAAGGAGAAAAATTATGGCAAAGCCAATTAAGATTACAGAGACAGTTCTGCGTGATGCCCATCAGTCACTGATTGCCACCAGAATGCCTACAGAGCTTATGCTTCCCATTATCCCTACAATGGATAAAGTTGGTTATAACTCAGTTGAGTGCTGGGGAGGCGCAACTTTTGATGCTTCCATGAGATTCCTTAAGGAAGATCCGTGGGAGAGACTTCGTAAGCTTAGAGATGGTTTCAAGAACACAAAGCTTCAGATGCTTCTTCGTGGTCAGAATATTCTTGGATACAAGCACTATCCTGATGACGTTGTAGAGTACTTTGTTCAGAAATCTATCGCTAATGGTATTGATATTATTCGTATCTTTGACTGTCTTAACGATTTGAGAAACCTTGAAACTTCAGTTAAGACATGTAAGAAAGAGGGCGGACATGCTCAGATCGCCCTTGCTTATACTCTTGGTGATGCATACACAGAAGAGTACTGGATGAACATTGCAAAAGAAATCGAGTCAATGGGTGCAGATTCAATCTGTATCAAGGACATGGCAGGTCTTCTTCTTCCTTATGAAGCTGAGAAGCTTGTTAAGGCATTAAAGAGTGCTACAAACCTTCCTATTGATCTTCACACTCACTATACTTCAGGTGTTGCAAGTATGACATATCTGAAGGCAGCTGAGGCAGGTGTTGATATCATTGACTGTGCAATTTCACCTTTTGCACTTGGTACTTCACAGCCTGCTACTGAGGTTATGGTAGAAGCCTTCAAGGGACAGGAATTTGATACAGGTCTCGATCAGAAGCTTCTTGCTGAGATCGCTGATTACTTCAGACCTTACAGAGAAGAGTGCCTTAAGAGCGGACTTATGGATGCTAAGGTTCTTGGTGTTAACATTAAGACTCTTATGTATCAGGTTCCCGGTGGTATGCTTTCTAACATGGTTAGCCAGCTTAAAGAGCAGAATGCCAGCGATAAGTACAATACAGTTCTTGAGGAGATCCCGAGAGTACGTAAGGACTTCGGTGAGCCTCCGCTTGTTACACCTTCATCTCAGATCGTTGGTACTCAGGCAGTTATGAACGTACTCATGGGTGAGAGATATAAGGTAGCTACAGATCAGACTAAGGATCTTCTTGCTGGTGAATATGGTAAGACAATTAAGCCTTTCAATCCTGAAGTTCAGAAGAAGATTATTGGCGACAGAGAAGTTATTACCTGCAGACCTGCAGATAAGCTTGCTCCCGGTCTTCCTAAGTTTGAAGAAGCTGTTAAACAGTGGAAGCAGCAGGATGAGGATGTATTATCATATGCATTATTCCCTCAGGTTGCTACTGATTTCTTCAAGTATCGTCTTGCTCAGCAGGAAAAGGTTGATCTTTCAGCCGCAGATACCAAGAACGGAGCATATCCTGCATAACCGCCTTAGCGAGGTATTTTCAAAAGAACAACTATTCGGTTTGAATGGTTGTTCTTTTTTTGTACTTTTTTTCGTATATAATTACTTTTTAATTTATGTTACAATTAGAGTAGTATTCTATTGGTATTTTGAATTCTAAGTATGAAAAGGGGGAGCTTAAGAGACAACTTAAGCAATAGCTATGGCAGAGTTTAGAAGACAAAGACCAAAACTTAATAACTACGGGTTTTCACACCTTAAGGATAATAGAAAGTCTGAAGAGAACAGACAGATTCTTGCTGCTGAAACAATTAACGGCTTCAGGGTAAGACCCGGTTATTATGATATAAACGGCGCTACAGTACTCCCTGATGGCGTTAATTTCACTGTTTATTCAAACGGAGCAACCAAGGTTACTTTGCTTCTTTATCATAGAGGCGAAGAGAGACCATATGTTTCGCTCACTTTTCCTGAAAATTATCGAATAGGAAAAGTTCATTCAATGATAGTGTTTGGTCTTTCAATCGAAAACATGGAATATGCTTATCGTATTGATGGGCCATGGGACGAGGATAAAGGACTTCTGTTTGATTATAACCATATTCTTCTCGATCCATATGCGAAGGCTGTTGTAGGACAAAGAGTATGGGGACAGACCATTAAGTTTGAAGAGGCCTATAGAGCAAGAGTAGTAAGGAATGACTTTGATTGGGGTGATACAAGCTGGCTTAAAACACCTATGAGTGATTCCATAATATATGAGATGCATGTTCGTGGATTTACTATGGATGAGTCATCCGGTATTAAGTGTCGTGGATCTTTTGCAGGAATCATGGAAAAGGTTGATTATCTTAAGAGACTTGGGGTGACAGCCTTAGAACTGATGCCGATTTTTGAGTTCGACGAGACAAGAGATAAGAGAATTGTAAACGGAAGGACGCTCCTTGATTACTGGGGATATAACACTGTAAGTTTTTTTGCTCCGAATACAAGTTATGCATCAACTGAAGAGTATAACAGGGAAGGGTTCGAGCTCAAGGAGATGATAAAGCTCCTTAAAGAGAACGGAATAGAGGTTATTCTGGACGTTGTATTCAATCATACTGCAGAAGGCAATAAAAACGGTCCATTCATTTCCTTTAAGGGATTTGATAATAATATATATTACATGCTGACTCCTGACGGAGATTATTACAATTTCAGCGGCTGCGGTAATACGCTTAATTGTAATCATCCCATGGTACAGCAGATGATAGTTGAGTGCCTGCATTATTGGGTTGAGGAATATAAGATAGACGGATTCAGATTTGATCTTGCAAGTATTCTTGGTAGAGACCAGAATGGTGCACCTATGGATGCTCCGCCGCTTCTTCAAAGACTGGCATTCGACCCGATTCTTGGTGATGTTAAGCTTATTGCGGAAGCCTGGGATGCAGGTGGAATGTATCAGGTTGGATCTTTCCCTTCATGGGGCAGATGGGCTGAGTGGAATGGAAGATATAGAGATAGTATAAGATCATTCCTGAAAGGCGAGTATTGGGCTGCGCCTGAAGCTGTTAGACGTATCACAGGCTCTATGGATATGTACGGCCATAATTATGCAGGATACGATTCTTCGGTGAATTTCATTACCTGTCATGACGGATTTACGCTTTATGATATGTTTGCTTATAACGAAAAACATAATGAGGCAAATGGCTGGAATAATACAGATGGAGCCAATGACAACAGAAGCTGGAACTGTGGTCATGAGGGTGAGACAGATAACCAGGAAGTAAATGATCTCAGATTCAAAATGATGAGAAATGCAATTACTGTTCTGATGTGTAGCAGAGGTACACCTATGATACTTGCAGGGGATGAATTTGCAAACACACAGTTTGGTAATAATAATGCATACTGTCAGGATAATGAGGTATCTTGGCTCAACTGGAATCTGTTTACGAAGAACAGACAGTATTTTGATTTTTATCGTGACATGATTCAGTTCAGGAGAAAGCATCCTTGCATTCGTAAGGATTTGAAGCCTGCGATGTCGGGGCTCCCTTATATCTCTGTGTTTACTGATCATCCTTTTAATACAAATATAAATGACAGTACTAAAGTAATAAGCATCATGTTCGCCGGTTATATCCGAAGAAAGGGTCATGATGATATTGTTATAATGTCTGTAAATGTTTTCTGGGAGGATATACATATAACACTTCCGGATCCACCTGAAGGGGCTTATTGGACTTTGGTTGTAGATACTGCTGCTGAAGACAAGAGATATTTTAATAACAGACCAAAGCCTCTGTCAGTACCTAACTGGAGACTCAAGGCCAGAAGCGTAAGTGTATTCATTGCAGCATATGGAGAAGGCTATGGCAGATGAGAATGGAAATCAGATTGATAATCAGGAAGCACAGGTTAATCCAGGTGTTCCCGGTGAAGAGATAAAAGTTAATGAAAACCCCAATCCCGGTGAAGCGCAAAAAGCAGATGATACTACTTCTGATGAAGTAGTAAATCTTGTGGTTGACGGTTTTGAATTTCTTTCTGAGGAAGATGTCAAAAAGGCTAAGCTTGATAAGCATAAGATTGAAGTTTTGAGGCAGAAGGTACATTCTACCAAAATATCTGATATTGAAGCTGTTTATGAAAAAGCCATAACCAATAAGATTTTTGCTACTCCTATCGGATGGCATTATCTTGCAAGGCTTAGGGATAAGCTTATAAGTGCCGGTGTAAATGAAGAGGATTTAATTCCTATTCCTGTAAATACGAAATTTACAAAAGTGGATTTAAAGGATGAATATCATCCAAGACAATATATATTACCACCACCGCAGAAGAAAAAAAGAGATGTTAAAGCGACTATGATAATTCTTATTGCTATGAATCTTATTCTTGTGGCGATGGTGGTTTCGATGTTTTTGATAGCATATTATTCAGAGACCGACAACATAATAAATTATAAACAGAACGTTACCAACAGATATGCTGAGTGGGAAGATTCATTAAAAGAGAGGGAAAAAGCTGTCAGAATCAAAGAAAAAGAACTTGATATTCAGGATGATACTGAATATGACAGTGAATTAGATACACAATAATACTGAATATGTCAGTGAATTAGATACAATAATACTGAATATGACAGTGAATTTAGATGTACAATGATACTGAAAATAAAGTGAATTAGATACAAAATGAACACAATTACAGCGTATATTTGTGTTTAGGAGAGTGAAAATATGGACAAATTAAAAATACTTGTAGTTGATGACGAATCAAGAATGAGGAAACTTGTAAGAGATTTCCTTGTAAAAAATAATTTTGAAGTAATTGAGGCAGAGGACGGTCAGAAGGCTGTTGACATCTTTTTTGAAGAAAAAGATATTGCTCTTATAATTCTGGATGTGATGATGCCTAAAATGGATGGGTGGCAGGTGTGCCGTGAAATCAGAGAATATTCCAAAGTGCCTATAATCATGCTTACAGCAAAAACAGAAGAACGGGATGAGCTGCAGGGATTTGAACTTGGTGTTGACGAATACATAGGAAAGCCCTTCAGTCCTAAAATCCTGGTTGCGAGGGTAGAAGCTATTTTAAGAAGAACTGCCCAGGGTTCAAGCGAAGACATAATTGAAGCCGGTGGTATCGTTATAAATAAAGCTGCCCATAACGTAACAATAGATGGAAAAGAAATAGAACTTTCATTTAAAGAATTTGAGCTTCTGACTTATTTTATAGAGAATAAGGGACTGGCTCTTTCCCGTGAAAAGATTCTTAATAATGTGTGGAATTATGATTACTTTGGTGATGCCAGAACTATTGATACCCATGTTAAGAAGCTCCGAGGGAAAATGGGTGATAAGGGAGATCTCATAAAGACCATATGGGGTATGGGATACAAATTCGAGCCATAATATAAATAATTTTTAAAAGCAGGTTAGTTACAATTGGAAAATGATAATGAGAAGAAAGTAAGACTTTCACTAAGAACAGAGCTTAATATTTTATTTCTTTTTGTTATGGTCGGAATGATATTGTTTCTGGTCATAATAAATCAGTTTTTTCTTGAAAGAGTTTACATGTCGCATCAGCTTGATGTTGTAAGAAAAGCTTACAGAAGTATCGATGCAGCATCAACGGATGGCAGCTTTACTACTGATGAATACGACATTGAGCTTCAGAGTATATGTGATACTTATGGCATAGAGCTGATTGTTCTTGATGCTGATTCACAGATGATAAAATCATCCTCAAGTGACGCTGATTATATGGCGCGCATTTTGTGGGATAATCTTGTAGGTGACAGCCTCCTGATAAATGGCGACAGCGGACGCAGGATTATTGAAAAAAATAATTACTATACGATTCAGATTGAGAACGATAAAAGATTAAATACAGAATACCTGGAAATATGGGGCGTCATTGAATCAGGATATATTGTCATGGTAAGAAGTGCTCTTGCCGGAATCAGGGAGAGCGTAGGAATATCCAACAGATTCATGCTCTACGTCGGAATTGTAGCAATAGTTATCGGTTCGATAAGTATACTCTATCTTAGTAACAGAATTACAAAACCTATACTTCAGTTGTCCAAAATCTCTGAAGAGATGAAAAATCTGAATTTTGAAGTAAAATATCAGTCTAACAACAATAAGAAGAATACAAATGAAATTGATATTTTAGGCGATAACATAAATGAACTTTCGGAGACTCTGGAGACAACAATTAAAGAATTAAAGACTGCTAATAATGAGCTGAAGCAGGATATTGCCCATAAAGAACAGATTGATGAGATGAGACGTGAGTTTTTATCAAATGTCTCACACGAGCTTAAGACCCCTATCGCACTAATACAGGGGTATGCTGAGGGCCTTGAAGAAGGAATAAGTGATGATCCGGAGAGCATGGCTTTTTATTGTGATGTCATAAGGGATGAAGCATCAAAAATGGACACGCTCGTTAAGAAGCTTTTGACCCTTAATCAGCTGGAATTTGGTAATGATGTTGCTCAAATGGAACGTTTTGATATTACCGAGACTATAAAGAATTACATAAAATCTGCCGATATATTAACGAAGCAGAAAAATGCTAAGGTACAGATGGCTGATTATCCTTCAATTTACGTGTGGGCAGATGAGTTCAAAACAGAAGAAGTTTTAATGAATTATTACAGCAATGCGCTTAATCATCTGGATGGAGATTGTATTGTTGAAATAAAACTGATTCAGCATGACGATAAGGTACGAATTTCTATTTTTAATACCGGAGAGCCCATACCTGAGGATAGTATAGATCATATCTGGGAAAAGTTTTATAAGGTTGATAAGGCCAGAACCAGAGAGTACGGAGGAAGCGGTGTAGGTCTTTCAATTGTAAAAGCCATAATGGAATCCATGCATCAGGAATATGGTGTCAAGAATTATGATAATGGCGTTGAGTTTTGGTTTGAGCTGGAGACAAGATAAAACCTTCTGGAGGCGTTTATGAAAAAACGTGTTTTTAAGGCTTTGATAACTGGAATCATGACAGGAATTCTGTTGACGGGGTGTGGGTCGCAATTCCCTGAAATGACAGAAGAAGAATATGATCAAACTGTTCAATATGCAGTTGGGATACTTATGAAGTATTCTAACAATGGGGTTGAAAGGCTTTCATCATTAAGTTCTTTGGAACTTGAAAGACAGCTGGAGAAAGAAGCCCGTGATGCCAGGAAAGCTGAAAGAGATGCTGCTACTGCAGAAGCAGTTGCCAATATGTCGCAGAATCTTGAAGAAGGCGAAGAATCAGATACAGAAAACGATACAAATATTGATCTTGCCCAAAATTCTGATGATTCAGCTAAGACGGAAGAAAGTTTCGGAAATCAGAATATGTCAGAAGATGGATCTGAAGAAGAAAGTGGGGAGACAAATCAGCCGGAGAATACTGAGGATAGTTCAGAAGCTAAAGATAATCAGAATGGCGATGAGTTGGAAGATGATATCGACAATCTTCTTGATAAGTTTGGAGATGAGCTTGATCAGGGAATCGAAAATGCAGGTTTAGATGAGAATACAAACAATGAATCTGCCAATCATAAAAAAGAAGATGATGTTCAAAATACAAAGCCTGTCACTGAAGAAACTCCGGAAGGAAATGATGACAGCAGCCTTTCTGCAGAAGCAGACAGGACAGTTGAAGGCATGAGACAGGAGCTTTCAAAAGGAATGTTTCTTACATATTCAGGGTACAGCGTTGCAGGTTCATATCCTGATAATGATGATATTTTTGTTATAAATGCCACTAATGGTAAAAAGCTTCTTATTTTGAATTTCAGGTTGAATAATACAACGGGAACAGATATTTCTGTTGATATGGTTAAAGCCAATCCTCATTTTCAGATCATTCTTAATGGGACAAATGTTGGATACACAAATGTAACGATGCTTGAGAATGACCTGAGTTCATTTAAAGGTATGATACCTTCAGGTGACAAAAAGAGTATGGTACTTATTAAGCAGATGGATGCCGGAAAACTTAAAAACGTTGAATCGCTTGGACTCATAGGAGATATGGGCGGAGAGACGATAGAGTTTAAGCTGGAGTGAAAAAAGCTGCCACACAAGTTTATGTTTGTGTGGCAGTTTTTCTATTAATTATTTTTTCCTTCGTTTACCTGTAATGTTGTGAATGTAAAGTAACACTAACGCAAACGCAATTATCAGTATGCGAACAAAGATAGAAGAGGAATCATCTGATGTTAATGCTCTTCTGGCTCCAAGAACAAGAGGGTTATTGAGTACACGCTCTCTTATTGATCCAAGAACGCCTTTATCGTTATCAGCTGATTCTGATACAGACTCATTATTGGAATCGTTATTATCATTATTCTTAGGCTGTTCCGGATTGCCATTTTCCGAAGTTTCAGGTTGGTTCGGATTAGTAGGATTCTTCGGGCTTTCCTCATTTTCTACAGTTGTAGGATTGTTAGGAGTATTCGGAATATCCGGTGTATCCGGTTCAGTTGTGTTTTCCGGTGTAGCAGGGCTATCAGGCGTAACCGGAGGCTCAGTAGTTACCTGATCTTCATGATTTTCAGGGTTGGCAGGCTCTTCAGGAGTTGGTGTATCACCATCTGCAACTTCTTCAGGAATAGAAGGCTCTTCAGGAGTTGGCGTATCACCAGAAGGAACATCACCACCTGAAACTTCGTCAGGAGTAGAAGGCTCTTCAGGAGTTGGCGTATCACCATCTGCAACTTCTTCAGGAATAGAAGGCTCATTAGGAGTTTGTGCATTACCTGGAGTGATTTCACCACCAGAAACTTCATCAGAGGTAGTAGGTTCCTCAGAGCTTGGTGTATCATCTGAAGGAGCATCACCACCTGTAACTTCGTCGGTAGTAGAAGGCTCATTAGGAGTTTGTGCATTACCTGGAGTGACTTCACCACCTGAAACTTCATCAGAGGTAGTAGGTTCCTCAGAGCTTGGTGTATCATCTGAAGGAGCATCACCACCTGTAACTTCATCAGGGGTAGTAGGTTCCTCAGGAGGTAAATCGTCAGGCTCAGGAGTAGTTGGCTCTTCAGGAACAAAAAGTTTATTTACAAATGTATAGGTATTCACATTAGTATTATCTGAAGAGCTATTATTTAATGTAAGGACTGCCGGATGCATCTCATCTGACTTATCTAAATAGAAATCATTAAAGACTTCATCGTCTTTTAGTATGCTAACAGTGGCTATTTCGTAATTTTCTTTATTAAGATCCAGCGCTCCAAAACTTGCTGTAGAATCTTCTTTAGTAACAGTAATTTTTATAGTATATTTCGATTCATCAAAAATAGTCTGTTCACTTTCTGTATCTATAATTTCAGATAGATAATATGTGAATTCATGGTTTTCATTTACTTTCCAATTGGTTTTATCAAATACAAGTCTGTTGTCGAATGCAATTTTGCCGGATGCATTATTTTTTCCTGTCAATACGACTTCTCCGGATTCATTTTCTAACTTAAAGCCAAATTCATTATCTTTGAGAGTTACTTTCTCATTACTGCCGTCTTTTACGAAAGCCTTTGAAGCATTTAATTCCAATGACTTTCCTACTGATATTATTTCGGATGCAGGGTCACCTACAACAAGATAGCCATTACATAAAATTGCGCCACCATGTGTATATGAAGCGTTGTTCTCCATTCTTACGCTGGGCTCTGAAGGTACAGAAGTTGTATCCTCAAGACGAGCGCTGATTCCGGTAGAATATGTAGCTACAAAATATTCATCATCAGTATTTATGGCGGCATGGTCTATTGAACCTGTTATTACTGCGTCTCCAAATACTTTTTTTGCAACAGTACTGTTAAGGGCACAGAAGAAATCGTTATATCCATTTTCCATAAAAGTATTGTTATTCAGTGCATATTCGTGATCAGCTTGTTTCATAGAGCCTGTTCCGGAAACATGAATATTATTTTTATCTCCGCCATTGTTGTTAAAAAGTATAGGCTTGGAATTTTCATCGCCAAATATGAAAACTCTACCGGTTGAACATCCTGCAATACCGCCGCCAAAGCCACCTGCGGTGTTGCCTGTAATTACGGTATCAGCAGGAACTGTCATTGAAGATGCATCGTCGACGAAGATAGCACCGCCTCCCCAATCCTGATAGTTACCATTGGGAGTAATACCATCACTTTTATAGCCGGTTTTATTTCCTGTAAATGTTCCTTTTGTAAGAACTGCTTCGTTTGTCGCAGATGGACTGAAATCACTGCGATAATTACCAATAACTGCGATAGCTCCGCCCTCGTGATTTGTGGCTATATTATTACTGAAAGTTCCGCCATTTACAATGAGTTTCTGGCCTTTGAACAGAATGGCACCGCCACTTGTATTGGAGCAGTTATCAGAAAAAACAACATTATCTCCAATAGAGAGATTATTATTACCCATCACATATATGGCACCGCCGCCACTTCCCCAAACATCATAATTGGATTCATATCCGGAAGTATTTTTATTAAAAGTAGCGTTACTTAGATTGATATCATTTACAACTTTATCAAAGAATATCGCACCGCCATTATAAGCTGCAGAGTTTTCAGTAAAGGTATTATTTCCATTTGCAAAAAATTCACCTTCAGATATTTTTATAGCAGCACCATCACCTTTTGATTTGTTTTCTGCAAAATTACTGTTTTCGATAGTAAGATCGGAGTTCATGGAAAGAATAGCAGAATTGGTAAAGTCTCTGACATTTACTCCGCCAAGGAAAAGAGAGGAACCTTTTTCAACATCTGCTGCATGTTCGATGCTGTTAGTTCCTGCTGCAATCGTACCGTTTATTATTGTCAGTTCGGAATTATTGAGTATAAAACCTGAATATTCCTGTGACAGGGTAAGCGTATGTTCATTAAGGTCAATAACCAGCGATTTAAGATCAGTGATTCTGATGGAATCACCATGCAGATTGATATCATTTTTCAAAATAACACTATTGCCTTTTGAGATAGCATCTACAAAGCCGGCTTCATTATTAACGCTTGTTGAATTTATAGACATATCGCTATATGATTGGTTATTAAGTGTACCGTTTAACTGAACGAACTTATTTGGAAAATTAATATTTCCATCTCCGGCCATGACTGAAATTGCTGAACCAGAGAAGATCTGGGTAACAAGTATAGCTGTGACCACTGTATTTAATATTCCTCGAAATAGTTTCGTGGGTTTCATTTATTTTGTATCTCCTTACTAAGTAAATCGGTTAACCATATTTAAGTATTATACATATTCAATCATAAAATGCAATATTAATTACAAAAATATATGATAATAAATGCAAGTATTTTGCAACAGAATATAAAGTTTCCTTATAAATATAAAAATCGGATATTTGCAGAAAACAATGCATTAATGGACTGTTTTTTCTGTTTTGTTAAGCATGCCATCTGAATTCAAGTGCTGAATTTCATATATTTTATGGATTAGTATTGTAATATTAAGAATAATTTATTATTTTTTTTCATCATCATATGAAATTCGTGATATAATCTATTAGTTAAAGAGACTCTTTTGAACGAGGTATAGATATGAAAAATTTAAATGATTATGTAAGAACAATTCCTGATTTTCCTGAGCCGGGTATTATGTTCAGAGATATTACAACCGTACTCCAGGATCCGGATGGTCTTCAGCTTGCTATAAATACAATGCAGGATATGGTTAAGGATGTGGATTTTGATGTAGTTGTAGGTGCAGAATCCAGAGGTTTTATATTCGGTACTGCTATAGCCTATAATTTGAAAAAGGGCTTTTCCATGGCTCGTAAAAAGGGTAAGCTTCCCTGTGAAACCATATCTGAAGAATATGAGCTTGAGTATGGCACAGCAGCAATGGAGATGCATGTTGATGCAATTAAGCCCGGTCAGAAGGTTATTATTGTAGATGACCTTATTGCAACAGGCGGAACACTTAAAGCCATGACCAAACTTATCGAGAGACTTGGCGGTGAAGTTGTGGGAATCCTTGTCCTTATGGAACTTAAGGGACTTAAAGGCAGAGAAGCTCTTGGTGATTACAAGCTTTATTCAGCTCTTGCTTACGAAGGCAAATAAACATTTGCGGGGATAGATATATTATGGGCCAGACAGAATTTGATGATGGAAAAATTGAATCAATCGATGAATTTCAGTCTCCCGAAGCTCTCTACGAAGGGCTTATTACCCGTGTCCGCAGATACCATCCATCAGATGATATAACATTGATAGAGAAGGCTTATCAGGCTGCCGCTGAGGCTCATAAGGATCAGCGGCGAAAGTCGGGTGAGCCTTATATTATTCATCCGCTCTGTGTTTCTATTATCCTGGCTGATCTTGAAATGGATAAGGAGACTATTGCGGCAGGACTTCTGCATGATGTCGTTGAAGACACCATTTATACGAAGGAACAGATAAGTGAGCAGTTCGGAGCAGATGTAGCTCTTCTTGTTGATGGTGTTACCAAGTTGCAAGGACTGGAATTGTCAGGGGATTACGCGTCTAAGACACCTGATCAGATGGAGATGCAGGCGCAGAATCTCAGGAAAATGTTCCTGGCAATGGCGAAGGATATCCGTGTAATTCTTATTAAGCTTGCGGATAGACTTCACAATATGCGTACCTTGAAGCATATGCCGCCTGTTAAGCAGCAGAGAATTGCCCAGGAGACATTGGATATTTACAGTCCGATTGCCGGAAGACTTGGTATCAGTAAGATAAAAATTGAGTTGGATGATCTTTCGCTTAAATATCTTGAACCTGATATTTACTACGACCTGGTTAAGAGAGTTGCCCAGAGAAAAGTCGAGAGAGAGAAGTACGTCGATGAAATATGCGCAGTTGTTCGGGAACATATCCGTGCTGCGGGAATTCCCGGAGAAGTTAACGGAAGAGTAAAACACTTCTTCAGTATATATAAGAAAATGCACAATCAGGGCAAGACCCTTGATCAGATATATGATCTTTTTGCAGTAAGAATTATCGTTGATTCTGTTAAGGACTGTTATGCTGCTCTTGGTGTAATACATGAGATGTATAAACCTATTCCGGGCAGATTTAAAGATTATATTGCGATGCCTAAACCCAATATGTATCAGTCATTGCATACCACGCTGATTGGTGCATCCGGACAGCCCTTTGAAATACAGATCAGAACATATGAAATGCACCGTGCTGCTGAGTACGGTATTGCAGCTCATTGGAAATATAAAGAAGCATCAGATGGAAAACATGTCGAAAGGCAGGAAGAAGAGAAGCTTACCTGGCTCAGACAGATCCTTGAATGGCAACAGGATATGTCAGATAACCAGGAATTCATGAATCTGCTTAAGAGTGATCTCAATCTGTTTTCTGAAGATGTATATTGCTTTACACCTAATGGAGAAGTTAAGAATCTACCTGCAGGTTCGACCCCTATTGATTTTGCTTATAGTATTCATAGTGCTGTAGGTAATAAGATGATAGGTGCCAAAGTAAACGGTAAACTGGTTCCTATTGATTATCGTATTCAAAATGGCGACAGAATAGAAATACTTACCAGCCAGAACTCAAAGGGACCAAGCAGAGACTGGCTCAGCATTGTTGGAAGCACTTCAACAAAGAATAAAATAAACCAGTGGTTCAGGCATGAGTTTAAAGAGGAAAATGTAAACAGGGGTAAAGAAGCCCTTGTAGAGTATTGTAAGGCTAAAGGCATAGATATTTACAATATCATAAAGCCGGAATATCAGAGCCTTATCGTGAGAAAATATGGTTTCCACAGTTGGGATGCGGTACTTGCAGCTGTCGGACACGGCGGACTTAAGGAAGGTCAGGTAGTTAATAAAATACTTGAACTTTATGATAAAGATCACAAGCAGAACATGACTGATGAGGAAGTTCTTGCTGCGGTTGCCGAATCAAATGTTACGCCAAGGATCAGCAGTACAGGAAGCGCTATAATCGTTAAAGGCATACATGATGTTGCTGTAAGATTTTCAAAATGTTGTAATCCTGTACCTGGAGACCCCATTGTTGGATTTGTCACAAGAGGAAGAGGCGTCTCCATCCATAGGAAGGACTGTGTAAATGTCCGCGCTATGCAAAATGAGGACAGAACAAGACTTATTGAGGCTAAGTGGGAAAGTCATGCACTTGGTGAGAAGTACGTTGCAACCATCAATATTTTTGCCAATAACAGATCAGGGCTTCTTGCAGATGTATCAAGAGCTCTTACTGAGAAGAATGTAGATATTCTTTCTATGAATACCAGAACCAGTAAGCAGGGACTTGCCACAATGGAAACTTCATTCCAGGTTTCAAGCAGAGAGGAGCTTGGAGAGATTGTTGATAAGATAAGAAATATTGACAGCGTCATCGATATCGAAAGAACAACAGGCTAATAGTTAATCACTTGGCGCGTTATTCGCGCTTAGTGTACTGTTAGCACATGGTATCAGAAAGGGATACTTAAATGAAAAATAATAAAATAGGAACTGTGGCAGTTGGCTCAATGTGCCTGGGAATGGTGCAGACTAACTGCTATTTTGTTTTTATAGAGGATGGTAAAGATCATAGTGTGAGTACAGATCCCCATAAGGAAGAAGATTATACGCCGGTTGTATTCTTTGATCCTGCGGATAAGGGAGAACTTATTTACCGGGAGCTTGATAAGAGGGGATTTAAAGTTGATGCAATATATCTGACTCATGCTCATTTTGATCATATTGGCGGAGCAGATGAGCTTAGAAAACTCACCGGTGCAAAAATCTATGCCTATGAAAATGAGAAGAGATTATGCGAGGATCCGGAATATAATCTGTCTGCTGATTATGGCAGAAGCATAACCATTAAGCCTGATGGATTTCTGCCGGATGGTGCAGAATGTGAGTCTGCAGGGCTAAAGTTCAAGCTTTTAGCTACACCGGGTCATACTGAGGGAAGCTGCTGCTTCTACTTTGAGGATGGTATTCTTATAAGCGGAGATACGTTGTTTGAGAGCTCTGTGGGAAGAACAGATTTTCCCGGAGGATCTATGTCTGAGCTTGTTCGTTCCTGCCATGATAAGTTGTTTGTACTTCCGGATGATACTAAGGTATACCCGGGACATGGTGATATGACAACTATCGGATATGAGAAACAGAATAATCCATTTCTCTAATAATTTCGAATATTAACAAAGCTATTAACAAGGAAATATAAATGATTTTAGTCAGAATTAACAAGGACAAATATAAATATGATATTCATTCTTTGGTGAAAGCATTTTATTCTAAAGAGGATGTAAGTGTATTAACTGATGAAGAAATCGCAAAAAAAGAATTTGATGAAAATGATATTCTCTTTAAAATAGAAATCTTTTTGGAAGAGGAAAAAGGCGAGATTTCCATGAAAATCATCAGGAAGGATGGTTCCTGTGCTGAAGCAAAGACAATCTGTGCCACTTCTGAGGAAGGTGCAGATAGTTCAACAAACGGAACATCTGCATCTCTTTCAACTCCAAAGAATGCACTTAAGCAGATGATGTACAGGGAGCTTTCAAAGGAAATAGGTCATGAGCTTCCCTGGGGTTCGCTTACCGGAATAAGACCAACCAGAATACCGATGCAAATGCTTGAAGCAGGAAAACAGGAAGATGATATAAAGAAGTACATGCAAAATACTTTCTTTGTGTCTGACGAGAAAACTGATTTGGCATATAACATTGCTATTAGGGAAAAGAAGATACTGGATGATATAAACTACCGTGATGGATATAGTATTTATCTTGGAATACCTTTTTGCCCCACCACATGTTTGTATTGCTCATTTACATCATTTCCAATAGTAACATGGTCTAAAAAGGTTGATGATTACATAGAATGTCTGAAAAAAGAGATTGATTTTGTAGCAGAAAACTTTAAAGGCAAAACAGTTAATTCAGTGTATATAGGCGGTGGTACACCTACAACGCTAAGCCCTGATCAGATGACCAGACTTATCAGCTATCTGAGAGAAAAGATTGATTTGTCGGAGTGCAGGGAATTTACAGTTGAGTCAGGCCGCCCTGATTCCATAACAAGAGAAAAGCTTAGAGCAATGAAAAACTGTGGTGTAGACAGGATTTCAGTAAATCCTCAGACAATGAGTGATGAAACTCTTAAAAGAATTGGAAGGCAGCATACAGTTGCACAGTTTATAGATGCATATAAAACTGCAAGGGAAGAAGGCTTTGACAACATTAACATGGATATAATCCTGGGACTTCCCGGTGAAACCGAAGAAGATGTTAAGCATACAATGTCTGAGATTGAGAAGCTTTCTCCTGATGATCTTACGGTTCACAGTTTATCCGTAAAGAGAGGATCAAGACTTGCTGAGCATATCAGAAATAACGGATATTTTGTGGCAGGTGATACAGGCTCCATGATGAAGATTGCTGCAGAGAGCGCCGGAAGAATGGGACTATCTCCTTATTATCTCTATAGACAGAAGAATATTTCCGGCAATCTTGAAAATACAGGTTATGCAAGAGAAGGAAAAGCCGGGATTTACAATATCCTCATGATGGAGGAAGTGCAGTCAATCGTGGCTTTAGGAGCAGGAACTGTAACAAAAAGAGTATATGGTGATGGAAGAATTGAAAGATGCGACAATGTAAAGGATATTACATTGTATATGAATAATATAGAGGAAATGATAGAGCGCAAACGTGTTTTGTTCTCGTTATAGCCTACGGAGTTTTGAATGCAAAAGAATAATAAAAGATATGACATGATGACAAAGACACCAATACCTCAGCTTATTTTGAAGATGGCTGTGCCAACCATAATAAGCATGCTGGTAACGGGAATATATAATACGGCAGACACGTTCTTTGTAGGGAAGATATCAACACAGGCGACTGCAGCAGTTGGCCTTGTTTTTACGGTAATGGCTCTGATTCAGGCAACGGGATTTTTCTGTGGCCATGGATCCGGGAATTTTTTATCAAGAATGCTTGGAGCAGGTGAATCCAAGAAAGCAAATGAAATGGCTTCAACCGGATTTGCCCTTGCCTTAATACTTGGTCTTGTTATTGCAATTGTTGGGAATATATTTGTAGATGATCTTGCAAGGCTCATTGGTGCGACACCGACAACCCTTGATGATACAAGAAAATACATGAGGATAATCCTGTTTGGTGCTCCTTTTATGATTGGTCAGTTTGTAATAAATAACCAGTTAAGATTTCAGGGAAGTGCCGTTTATGCAATGATAGGTCTCATGTGCGGTGCAGTGATGAATATGGGACTGGATCCACTTCTTATCTTTGTATTTGACATGGGAGTATCAGGGGCAGCTATTGCTACAATTATGGGACAGCTTACTAGTTTTGTTGTTTTGCTAATAGGTAGTAGCAGAGGTGAAAATATAAGGCTTTCCTTATCAAATGTGAGATTAAACGCTTATTATTTGAAAGAGATAATAAATGGTGGTGCGCCATCACTTTTCAGGCAGGGACTTGCTGCCATCGCGTCACTCCTTATGAACAAGGCTGCGGGAACCTATGGTGGAGACGCGGCTATAGCAGGAATGTCAGTAAATACCAGAGTTATGATGATGATGTCATCAGCTCTTATAGGCTTTGGTCAGGGATATCAGCCGGTATGTTCCTTTAATTACGGCGCCGGTCTTAAAAATCGTGTAAAAGAAGGATATTTTTTCTGCGTTAAGTATTCGACGATTTTCTTATGTATACTTGGTGCAATAAGTTATTTCTTTTCAAGTGAGATTATTTCTTTCTTTAGAAATGATCCCGACGTTATAGCGGTTGGATCAGTGGCCCTTAAGTGGACCGCAGCGACGCTTCCTCTTAGCGGCTGCATAGTTATGACAAATATGATGCTTCAATCTATAGGTAAAGGTATTAAGGCATCAATAATGGCTTCCTGCAGGAACGGAATATTCTTTATTCCGCTTATTTTAATCCTGCCACAGATATTTGGATTATTTGGAGTTGAAATTACTCAGGCTATTGCCGATATATTTTCAATTGCAGTTTCAATACCGCTTGCTTATTCAGAAATAAGACATTTTAAGGAGCAGAGTAAGTGAAGAAAAAAGATCTTATAAGAAAACTTTTTATAGTGATCTTTATTGCAGCATTCCTGATTGCTGTCTATTTTTTCATAGGAAAACCGATGCTGAAATTTGTTGGTGATCCGGATGAATTAAAGGCTTATATAGAAAGCAGAGGAGCCATGGGACTTCTGGTATTCTGCCTTCTTGTAACTGTGCAGACAATATCTACCTGTATTCCGGGTACTCCGTTTTATATGGGTGCAGGATATGTTCTTGGTGGATTCTATGGAGCACTTATATGTGACTTAGCTGCGACCATAGGTAACACCGTAGCATTTTTACTTGGAAGGAAATTTGGAAGAAAGCTCCTTGAAAACTTGTTTCCTGAAAAGAAAATTGAATCCGTTGAGCAATACATAAAGAAAGGCAGTCCAAAGCTTATTCATATAATGTTCATGTTTTTACCGCTTCCCAAGGATACTTATGCATGGTTTGGATATTATTCTGGTGAGAAGGTTCTGATGTGGATGGTTATTACATTTATCGCAAGGTTTCCTCACATCTTTTTATACAGCTATGGCGGGAATAAGATTCAGGAACAGCAGTATGGTGTTCTGATACTTGGCGCAATTATTGCAGTTTTGGTTTACGTGGTAGTATTACTTAGGATAAAGAAGCTTCGTAAGGAAGATAATAACATCGATGAAATCTGATTTTGGAAAAGCAGATTATTTATGCTTCATATAATCTAAAATTTGTATAAAAGATTAACTATTAACTGAATATTTTAATTTTGATATGTTATTATTATGTATAGAGTTACTGAATGATTTACCTTTACTGATTTGCAGGAGGAGGAATTATGCAAGGCTATACCAAGATTGAATATTCCAGAAATAATGAAGTTATTCTACGTAACACAAAAGGGCATTTTATTACACCCAATTCCCATGTTAATTACTTTATTGATTTTTGTGATGCCAAGGCCAGAATGAAGGAAGCAAGAGCTGCAGGCGAATCCCTTGCAGAGTTTTATATAGCTTCGGGTGCCATAGACACAATTCTTTGCCTCAATGGTATGGAAGTTGTAGGCTCTTATCTTGCTGAAAAGCTGACACAGGCAGGGGTTATCTCAACTAATGCCCATAAGACGATGTACATAACAGGACCTGAATACAATGTTAACGGACAGATAATGTTCAGAGATAACAATAAGCATATGATAACCGGCAAGAAGGTTTTGATTATTTCGGATTCCGTTACAACAGGTGGTTCACTTAAGAGTGCATTGGATTCTGTAAGATTCTATCAGGGTGAAGTAGTCGGAATTGCAGCAATTTTCTCCGTTGCTACACAGATTGAGAATTATCCGATAATGTCCCTGTTTTCAACGAGAGATCTTCCGGACTATGCAAGCTACGCTCCGGATAACTGTCCTTTATGCAAGGAAGGTGTAGTAGTAGATGCTATCTGTAATGGATTTGGATATTCTACTTTATAATTAGTTCCATTAATGAATTGGTTATATATCTGGTGAATTGAAGGCCACAAGGATTCCTTCGATTCCCATATCACATAATACGATATTTTCAGCAGGTATGTTTATTGTACTAACATACCTGCTTTTATATTCTTCAAGTGAAAGAGAGGACTTAATGTCATAATCAGGACAGGTAGAAGCATAGCCTTTTTGAAGACTGTCAGCTTTTGGAATATATGTCTTAAGGTAATGATTGTAGATATCATCAGGAGATGAACAGAGCCAGAGGCAGTAATTACAGTTTGTTGTGAGCTTACTGGCAACGCGTTTTAACTGATCATGTTTATCTATGTCCATAATCGGAAAGCCTGTTGTTTTTATTTCATTTACAAGGCTTGCAAGAAGTCTGTATTCACTCCGTGATAACAGAGCAGAGTAGTGGTTTATGAGAAAATCACATACTTCATATTTTCCGCAGTACATAATTTCTGTGGTTACTACATCTATGGGATTATGCTTGTCTGTGGTAAGCGCAGTTATTCTGGGAAAAAGCGTATCGTCACGATAGCCGGTTCCTGAATCAATTATCGTCTTTGCATTTTTTGTTAAATACTCGTATTTATAAGGCCTCTCCATCATATTTCTATAAATTCCCAATCAAATCATTATTTAATATCAATATCAATTTCACTTACATTTTACAACGCTTCAAATAGTTTATAAAAGATAAAAAAGCATGTTGACATCAGAGACATACGGATGTATATTTAAATCAACATATGAACAATCGTTCATATGATTAAATGAAAGTATTTAAATGAGATTTATGTAAACGCTTATGAAAGGAGGTCAAATATGGCTGCATTATCATGTAAGCTTGACGAGCTTCCCGATGAAGAAGAGATGTATGATCTCGCTGAATTATTCAAGGTATTCGGTGATTCATCAAGAATAAGAATTTTGTTCGCGTTATTTGCATCAGAATTTTGTGTAAATGATCTTGCCGATAATCTTGGAATGACTCAATCAGCAGTTTCTCATCAGCTTAAAATTTTGAAGGTTAATAAGCTCGTTAAGAGTAGACGTGATGGGAAGCAAATGTATTATTATCTGGCAGATGATCATGTGAGAACCATTATATCAATGGGACGTGAGCATATTGAAGAACAGTAAGATAAACGTAGTTATAAATTCTAATTATTATAAAGAAAAGAGGACATAAAGATGAAGAAGAGTTTTAAATGTGAAGTTGATTGTGCAAACTGTGCAGCAAAGATGGAAGATGCAATTAATAAAATTGATGGTGTTAAGAGTGCCAGAGTAAATTTCATGACACAGAAGCTTACTCTTGATGCAGATGATGACAGATATGATGAGATCCTGGATGCTGCAGTTAAGGCTTGTAAAAAGGTAGAGCCTGATTGTGAGATTGAAATCTGACAAAAAAAGAGCCAATACAGGCTCTTTTATTAAATATAGTTTTTTTAAGAGGCGTGTACTATGACTAAAAAGATGAAGAAAACCCGAAACAGAATAATCGCCGTACTTATAATATTTCTGCTATTACTTATACTTGATAATACCGGCATTATCTCGCCGGAGAGCTTGAGCATTCTTGGTGTGTTCTATACTCCGGCAATATTTATCATATATCTGATTCCGTATCTGATAATTGGCATAGATGTGTTAAGGAAGGCGTTTGTAAATATTTCTCATGGACAGGTGTTTGATGAGAATTTCCTGATGATGATTGCCACATTTGGTGCATTTGCGATTGGTGAATATTCAGAAGCACTGGCAGTTATGCTTTTTTACCAGATTGGAGAGCTTTTCCAAAGTTATGCTGTCGGAAAGTCAAGACAGTCAATAACTGAGCTTATGAGTATTGCTCCCGAGTATGCAAATGTGATCCAGGATGACGGTGAGATCGAGGAAACAGACCCTGAGGACGTAGAGATAGGAACACTGCTTTTGATTAAGCCCGGTGAAAAGATTCCAATCGATGGAATAGTAATAGAAGGTGAATCATTTATAGATACTTCTGCCATCACAGGTGAATCTGTTCCAAGAAGAGTTAAGGAATCCGGCGAAGTCATAAGCGGATGCGTAAATCAGGATAGTGTTCTCAAGATAAAAACAACGAAGAAATATGAGGAATCTACAGTTGCCAAGATTCTTGAGCTTGTTGAAAATGCCAGCAACAAGAAATCAAGAATGGAGAATTATATCACCAGATTTGCAAGGTATTATACGCCTGTTGTAACAATTGGAGCTGCTTTACTTGCAATAATTCCTCCGATTCTTGGAATGATGCCTATAGCAGATTCTGTTAAAAGAGCTTGTATTTTCCTTATAGTATCCTGTCCCTGCGCGCTTGTTATATCAGTGCCTTTAGGATTCTTTGGCGGTATTGGTGCAAGTTCCAGGATGGGTATTCTTGTTAAGGGAAGTAATTTCCTTGAGGCTATAGCTGAGGCAGATACTCTGGTTCTTGATAAGACAGGTACAATCACTAAGGGTGAATTCAAGGTAAGCGAGATAATTCCTGCAAGTGCTGATGTCACAAAGGAAGAAATCATATGTATCGCTTCCGGTGCTGAGAAATTTTCAAATCATCCGATCGCAAGATCGATTATAGAATATCATGAAGAAATGCATAGTAATAACAGTTCTTTGAGCGATGATAATACTGAGCTTTCAGATATCAAAGAGGTGGCAGGCCACGGCATAACTGCACTTCTTGGAAAAGAAATGATTTTTGTCGGAAATGCCAAGCTTCTAAAGAAGTATGAGATAGATTTTACTGAATCTGATAAGCCGGGAACCGTTATTTATGTAGCCAGGGGAAAAGTTTTTCTTGGAACAATCATAATATCTGATACAATAAAAGAAGGTGCTGCAGAATCTATTTCGAGTGTGAAGAGAGCCGGCGTGACGAAGGTTGTAATGCTCACAGGTGATAACGAAGATACTGCCAGGGTCGTAGCAGAAAAAGTCGGAATAGATGATGTATATTCGCAGTTACTGCCAGCAGATAAGGTTGAAAGAGTGGAATATCTCCTTAACAATAACAGTGGTGGTAAGGTTGCATTTGTTGGTGATGGTATTAATGATGCTCCTGTTCTAATGAGAGCTGATGTTGGAATCGCCATGGGAAGCATGGGTTCTGATGCTGCCATTGAAGCGGCAGACATAGTTCTTATGGATGATGACATAGGTAAGATTTCAGCAGTAATTAAAATTGCCAGAAAAACCTTGAGCATTGTAAAGGAAAACATCGTATTCGCTCTTTTTGTAAAAATATTGATACTGTTTCTTGGTGCTATTGGATTTGCGACCATGTGGATGGCTGTGTTTGGTGATGTTGGTGTTGCCGTACTTGCTATTCTTAATTCAATGAGAGCCATGAGATGGTCGAAAGAGGATATGAATGGCAAAGTCAGAGCTTGAAGTAATACAGCTTTTAATGAAGCTGATTGGACACAAGACAGGCGAGATCAGTAAAGTAACTTACACCCCTCAGAAGATAGTTTTTCCAACGGATACAGAGGGGGAGACATCTCTTCCCAGATGTACTCCGGAGGAGCAGGGGGTAAGTAGTGTATTTATCGAGAAATTATTCAGGACACTACATGAGAATAACAGCTGTCATATGCATAAAGCAATGGCAGTAAGAAATGGATATGTAATAGGTGAGTGTGCTTTCAGACCATTTGATATGGATAAATGGCATGTTACTCATTCTATGTGTAAAAGCGTAACAGGAATGGCTATAGGTCTTCTTGTATGCGAAGGAAAAATTAAATTAGAAGACAAGATTGAAGATATATTCAAAGGAATGAAGGGACCTTTACAAAGTCTGTTTTCAAGTGGAATCACTGTAAGACATCTTTTGACAATGACAAGTGGTTCTTCATTTAATGAATCAGGCTCAATTGCTTCCAATGATTGGAGAAAACAATTTCTGGAGGCTCAGGTTAAATTTACACCAGGATCATCCTTTGAGTATAATTCAATGAATTCCTACATGCTCTCAGCGATAGTGAGTGAAGTCACTGGCGAGAGCATGTTTGATTATTTAAAACCCAGACTATTCGAGCCTTTAGGAATAAAGAGAGTCTTCTGGGAGACCTGTCCTCAGGGAATTACTAAAGGCGGCTGGGGAATGTACCTCAGAATGGAAGATATGGCTAAACTGGGACAGCTATATCTTAACAATGGTTCTTATGACGGCAAACAGATTTTGCCTGAAGAATGGGTTAAAGCTGCAACAACAATGCAGATACCAACCGGGGTTACTTCTGCTCCCGGATATGGCTTTCAGCTTTGGAACAGCAGTTCAAGACTTGGGGCATATACATTTAACGGAATGCTTGGACAGAACGTGTATGTTTTCCCTGACATTAATATGATGATAGTCACGAATGCAGGCAATGAGGACCTTTTCCAAAAGGGCAATATGTCCAGAACTGTATATAATCTTATGGCTGAGCTTGAGGTAGAAGATGCGCCCATCGAAATCTCAGATGAGGTAATCGCTGCTCAAAGGAGCCTTGCGAAATTTGTAAAAAGTGTTCAGGATGAGCCTGAAACTTCATTTTGTATACCGTCGGGAGGTTGGAATAAAAAGAAAAAGCGAAGTACTCTCGGAATGAGTCACAAATTCAGATACCTTCTTATGAAGAGTCTGGATGGAGTGGTTTACGATATGGATGATAAAGGCGTAGGATTCATGCCTTTACTTATGCAGATAATGCATAATAACTTTACCGATGGTATTTCATCTGTGGGCTTTAAACTTAATAATGCAAACGGTGCTTTTTACCTTCTTATTAAGGAGGGAGAAAAGACTCATGAAATAAAATGCGGACTGGATGGGAAAGCGGCTCTGACAGATATTGATGAGCACGGTGAAATTTACAGTGTCGCTACAATATCAGAGTTTTCTACTGACGAATACGGCAGACCTGTTATAAGAAATGAGTTTTATTTTACAGAAGATTCTACCGCCAGAGTGATGAATATTTATCTTGGGAAAAGACAGCCGCTTGAACATGATAATGCTATTTCATTTCTATTTGAGAAAGCTCCGGCAAATATCGGTATAAGATTTGATGAAATACCGGGAAGTGGAATGCTCATAAATATTCTGAACCAGTTTGGTAACCTTGAAGATTTGAAGGGAATCAATGGTTTTGTAAAAAATAAGCTGACTGACTACGGCGCACTTGATGCACTTATATTGGCAATTCAGGATACGGTTCGTCCTAAGCTTCACGGTGCTAGGGTAAAGTTTTTGTAGGATTGATAGAATGTAGCACAAGAATTGTGCACAACATAAATAAAAAGGACAACCTTCTGTGTTAAGGTATTTGTTGGCCAAAACAAAAAGCACGGGAGGTGTCCTTATGGACAGTATAAAACAAGTTTGGGAAAAGGTGGAAGAAAATCTTATAAAGCTACGTGAGGATTTTGCAAAAGAGCCTACCCGAATGGCAGAGTTTGAACGAGGTGTACATGCCGAATTCGGTCGACTGGAAAGAGATTTTCTCAGGCAAACATTGGAGGATAGAGATAACCAAATAAGAGGAAGTTTAAAAAGGCTT